>NZ_JBHYJI010000012.1:0-61161 GCF_042740435.1 Streptomyces sp. NPDC059002
CCTCACACACCGCATCCGCGATCAACGCCGTCGCCTCGGGCACATTGAGCCGGAGACCACGCGCCTTGCGGGACCTGGCGAGCTCGGCAGCCCCGAAGAGCAGCAACCGGTCACGTTCGGTGGGGGTCAGGCGCATGGGTTCGTTCCTCGCTCCGGGAAGTGCGGCGGGGCCTCACTGTGGCACTGACTGAATTTTCAGTCAATGGTGTGGGGCCGAGGAAACCTCAAAGGAAACGAGGAGACCTCACAAGGAAGACATAGAGAGGCGGGACCGCATCCCGCCAGAGCCGATGAAAGAAGCGGCTACTTCTCCCGCAACAACGCCAGCTCCGCGTCGATCGCGCCCCGCATCAGGTCACGCGCATGCTCGAGCTGCAGTCCGCCGCTGAGCCACCGCATGCTGAGCCCCTCCAGGAGGGCGGTGAGCCGCTCGCCGGCCGCGGCGAGTGCGGGCGCCGGGGTCATCGGCCGCACCTGCCCGAGCAGGGCCGCCACCTCCTGCACCCACACCAGCGTCGCCCTGGCGAGGTCCTCGCGCAGCACCTCGTCGAAGACGGCGCTGGCCCGCAACTCGCCCCAGGCGGAGCTGTTCTCCCTGACCTCGGGGGTGTCCTGCAGTTCGAGCAGCAGGATCTCGTCCAGCTCCTCGCGGGGGGCGAGCGGTTCGGCGTCGGGGTCGCGGCCCGTGGTGTAGCGCTCGGCGCGGTCGTTGATGAACTCCAGGGTGTGGCGCAGGATCCCGGTGCGGTCCTTGAAGTGGTAGTAGATCAACCCGGTCGAGACGCCCGCTTCGGCGGCGAGCTCTTCGACGCGCAGGCCGCGGACACCGCGGCGGGCGATCAGCCGTGCGGCCGCTTCGAGGATCTGAGTAGTGCGAGGCGCCATGGATCCGAACCCTACCGGGCCGGTCCGACCCCCGTGATCTCGGCCTTTCGGCGGGCACGGGGGCCGGGACCCGGGCGCGGGCGGGGCGTCAGCCGCCCTTGTGGTGGCGGCTCATGACCACGGTGACGGGCCCTTCGCCGGGTATCGCCTCGACCAGGCGCACGATGACGATGCTCTTGCCGTCCGGGCTGCGGACGCAGAAGGGGCGTTCGTCGGCCAGCTCGTCGAACGGGAGCTCGGTCACCGGTTCCGTCTCGATGCCCCGTACGCATTCGGCGGGACTCAGCACGTATCCGGCGGCCACGAAGGCGTCGCTGTCCTCGGGCAGGACGAACTCGGTGCCGGTCCGCTCCAGGTACCACGTGGCGGTCTCGGCGGGGACGACCTTTCCCGCCGAGAGGTCGAACTCGTAGTCCGGGTCGGGGGCGGTGAGTTCGGCGTCCGTGTAGTCCGGCACGTACGCGGCCCCGGAAGAGGGCGACGGCGAGGGCGAGTGCGGCGGCCCCGTTGGGCGGGGGGACGGTGCGTCGGGTCCGTGTGAGGCGTCGGAGGGGTCTCGCTGCGTGCCCGCGCGCCGGTCGAGTACGTAGTACGCCGCGCCGCCGAGCGAGACGAGGACCGCCGTCGCGACCGCCAGGGCGAGCAGGGACCTGCGACGTCGGCCGCGGCGGGCACGGCGTGGTTCGGTGGCACCCCGCGGACCGTCGTCGGGGTCCCGGTCGGGGTGGTCCCGGTCGGCGGCGGGGACGGCGGCGAGGGTGGGCTGGGCGTGGACGGGGCGGGGGCCGCCCGACCCCGGACCGGCGCTCAGGGTCGGCTCCTGCGGCGCGTCGCGGGTCGCGATCTCGCTGCTGATCCCGCGCGGCAGCCACCCGTCGGTGAATTCGGGGCGTGCGCCCATGAGGGGATGGGCCCGGGCCGCAGCGATCAGTTCGGCCGGGTCGGGCCGGTCCCCCGGGCGCTTGGCCAGACAGCGGCCCAGCAGATCGTGCAGGTCACGCGGCACCCTGGAGAGGTCGGGCGCCTCGTGGACCACCCGGTACAGCGCGGCGGACTCGGGCCCGTCGCCGAACGGGAGCACTCCCCCGGCCACGTACGCGGCGAGCGCGCCGAGCGCGAAGACGTCGGTCGCCGGGGTCACCGCCAGACCCTGCGCCTGCTCCGGCGCCATGTACGCGGCGGTGCCGATCCGGAGTCCGGTGCCGGTCAGGCCGGTGGCATCGGCGGCGCGTGCGATGCCGAAGTCGATGACGCGGGGCCCGTCCTCGGCGATCAGCACGTTGGCCGGTTTGAGGTCCCGGTGGACGACCCCGGCCCAGTGGATGGCCTGGAGCGCCTCCGCGATGCCCGCGACGAGCAGCAGCACCGTCCGTACGGGCAGCGGGCCGTGCCGCCGGACGACCTCCTGGAGGGAGAGTCCCGGCACGTAGGCGGTGGCGAGCCACGGGGTGGGGGCGTCCACTCCCGAGTCGACGACCTGCGCGGTGAACAGTCCGTGGATGCTCCGGGCGCTGGCCACTTCGTGGGCGAAGCGCCTGCGGAACTCCGGGTCGGCGGCGAACTCGTCCCGCACCGCTTTCAGGGCGATGGGCCGCCCGCCGGGCGTATGGGCCAGGTATACGACCCCCATGCCACCGGCGCCGAGCCGGGCGCGCAGGCGGTAGCCGCCGATCTCGCGGGGGTCGTCGGCCGACAGGGGCGCGTGGGCGGACGGCACGCCGGGAGGCTGAGGGGACATGCGGTGGCTCTTTCGGCGAGAGGGCGGGGCCGAGGTGCGGGACGGGTCGGTCGCGGCACGCGGTGGCGCGGCGGCCGGGCCGCCACGGGGGACGATCGTGCCGCTAACCAAAGTTTCAGTCAATGTGAGACGATGCGTGCCGTTGATCAGCGGGTGCACCGGGAGGGCGCGACGTGGGGGCGGACCGCAGGGCGGCGATCCTGAGAGGGGCGGCCAGGGTCATCGCCCGGCACGGGGTCCGGGGCCTGCGGGTGACGGAGGTCGCCGCCGAGGCGGGCGTCTCCACCGCCCTCGTCTACTACCACTTCAAGGACCGCGCGGGCATCCTGCACCACACCCTGGAGTTCATCAGCGACCGGGCCGGGCGCTACACGTCGGGACACCCGCGGCGGGAGCGTGACAGCGATCCGCGCCGGGACCTGGAGCGCTCGCTGCTCCTGGAGTTCCAGGACCGGCCCGAGGTGCGCGAGAACAGCACGGCCTGGGGCGAGTTGCAGGCCACCGCGGTCTTCGATCCCGAGCTGCGGCACGCGCTCGCGGCGGCCAGGACGGTCTGGATCGGCGAGCTGAGCTGTGCCATCGGCCGCGTCCATCCGGCCGCGTCCGCACCCGCGCTGACCGAGTCCGCCGAGCGGCTCACCGCCACCCTGGAAGGGCTCAGCACGCGCTGGCTCAGCGGGCTGCTGCCCCTGGGGCACGCCCGCGAGCTCATGCGGGACGCCCTGGCGGTGGAGCTGACCCGGCTCGCCCGGCACACCACTCCCCTCGTCTTTGACTGAATTTTCAGTCCGTGTCACAGTGGGTGGGACAGCCCCGGAAGCAACGGCCGCCCCATCCGCCCCCGCGGAATCCGGCCGCACCCGGTGCCGCACCGCGCCGCGCTCACCGAGCGCCCCCGCGTACCCGCGGCTAGTTTGTCCCCCACACGATGATCGGAGTCCACCGTGTCCCAGCTCCTCCCCTCCCGCCGTTCGGCCCTCCGCGCGATCGCCGGCATCGGCGCCGTCGTCCTGGGCGCTTCGGCCTGCGGCCCCGGCGACTCCGTGGCCGGCGCGAGCACCGCGGGCGACCAGGACACGGCGGCCGAGGGCATCCGGATGGGCGCCGAGTGGGAGAGCCACGCGCGCACCTTCATGTCGTGGCCCGCCCTCGAGTCGGTGTGGGAGGACGACCTCCGCTACGTCCGCGAGGACATCGCCCGCATCGCCCGCGCCATCGCGGAGTACGAGTACGTCGTGATGATGGCGAGGCCCGACCAGCTCAAGGCCGCCCAGAAGGCGTGCGGGCGCGACGTCGAGGTCATCCCGATGGCCGTCGACGACCTGTGGGCCCGCGACACGGTGCCGGTGTTCGTGGAGGACGACGGCAAGGTCACCGGCATCGACTTCAACTTCAACGGGTGGGGCAACAAGCAGGAGCACACCAACGACGCCCAGGTGGGCCGCAAGCTCCTCGCCGAGTACGACATCCCCCGCAAGAAGGCGCCGCTGGTCGCCGAGGGCGGCTCGTTCGAGACCGACGGCGAGGGCACGCTCCTGGTCACCGAGAGCTCGATCGTCAACGACAACCGCAACCGCGGCAAGAGCCGGGACCAGATCGAGGACGAGCTCAAGCGGACGCTGGGCATCAAGAAGGTCATCTGGCTGGCCGGTGTGCGCGGGCAGGACATCACCGACGCCCATGTGGACAGCCTCGTACGGTTCACCGCGCCCGGTGTGGTGCTCCTCGACAAGGCGCACGCGGACACGCCCGCCGACTCCTGGTCGCGCGCGGCCGACCAGGCGAGGTCCGTGCTGAGCAAGGCGACCGACGCCAAGGGGCGCCCCTTCGAGATCGTCGATCTGCCGCAGCCCGACCTGTACGAGATCACCGGCGAGGGCGACGACTTCGTGTCGACGTACGCCAACTTCTACGTCGCCAACGACTCCGTGTTCCTGCCCAAGTTCGGCGACCGCAAGGCGGACAAGCGCGCGAAGAGCATCCTCCAGGAGCACTTCCCCAAGCGCGACGTCGTACAGATCAACATCGACACCATCGCCTCCGGCGGCGGCGGCATCCACTGCGCCACGCACGACGAGCCCGGCAAGCCGGTCGACTGACCGGGTCCCACCCCTTGGAGCGGCCGTGGCCACGATGCGACGCCTCGCCAGGTCCCGCGGCAGACTGCTGATCGCGGGCCTGGTGCTCTGTGCCGTGGCGGCGGCCGCCGCCTTCGGGGTCTGGCTGCAGTTCGGTGAGCGCCAGAGCCTGGACACCCGCTATCGCGCGGGCGGTTCGGCGCGGGACCGGGTGGACATCACGGCGTCCGTCCAGCGGGTCGACGCGGCGGGCCGGGAGCTGGTCCTGCGTCTCCTGGTCACCCCGCGCGGACGGCTCGCGGAGGCGGGCGGCGTCGCCCCCGCCGAACCCCTCACGCTCCAGACGTCGGCCGCGGTCCGGGGAGATCTCTCCTTCCCCGCGCACAGCAGGATCTCGACGGTGGACGTGCCCGTCACCCTGACGGCGGGCTCGATCACCGACTACCCCTTCGACGCGTACGACACGGAACTCGCATTCGGCGCCGTGCAGGGCGGTGAGGCCGTGCCCGTCCGGATGACGCTGACGAACAACGACGCGCTGTTCGCGGCCGCGGTCGACGCCACCGAGGAGGACGGCGCCGCCGTGTTCTACGTCGACGTCGCCCGCTCCACCAGCGTCCTCATCTTCGCGGTCTTCATGATGGCGGCGATGTGGGCGCTGGCCATCGCCGTACTGATCGGCGCCTGGTTCCTGCTCTCCCGCCGCAAGGGCCTGACCTGGCCCGCGCTCGGCTGGATGGCCGCCACGCTCTTCGCGCTCGCCGCCTTCCGCAACACCGCTCCCGGCGCGCCGCCCATCGGCTCGCTCCTCGACTACATCGCCTTCCTCTGGGCGGAGACGGTCATCGCGTTCTGCGTCATCACCGTGGTCGTCATGGGGATGTGGGCGGAGTCCCACCCGTCGCCGGATCCGCCCACCCCCTAGGGCCTGTCCGGCGGATCAGGTCGCGAGCGGGTGGCGCTCACTTTCGGTGCTGGTGAGCGGGGTCTGGTGCGTGCAGCTGCAAGGCGGAGGAGGGCGGCAACGCGGAGCGTTGACCCGGACAGGCCCTAGCCCTCCGGCGACCTGCGCGTCAGCGGATGCTCGCGCCGTAGACGTGGTCGACCGTCATGACCATGAGCACCCGCCGGTCGGACACCATGACCGCCCGGTACTCGTCCCAGTCCGGGTGCTCCCCCGCGGCGAGGCGGTAGTAGTCCACCAGCGCCTCGACCTCGGGTCCGTGCGGATCCTGGGACGGGCCCTTGAGGGTCGCCACGCCCTCGGCGGTGGCCCACTCCTTGCCGTCGGGGCCCGTCACCTCGAGGGTGGCGCGCGGGTCGCGGCGCAGGTTCGCGGTCTTGGCCCGGCCCTCGGTCATCGAGACATAGAGGAGACCGGCCTTCTCGTCGTAGAAGGGCATGACGGGCGAGAGCTGGGGCCGCCCGTCGGACTTGATCGTGGCGAGCACCCCGAGCCGGCTCTCGGCGAGCAGGGTGCGCGGGTTGAAGGGGGTCGAGGTCATGGTCACTTCCCTGAGTGCTGACGGAACTGTTCGATCATCGCCGCATAGCCGCTCCCACCGTGCCCTCGGGCCACGGCCCGGTCGGCAAGGGCCTTGATGAACCGGGGGAGTTCGGGGTTCACACCTAGGAACTCGCTCTCGTGGATGAGGTGGTCCATCGTGGCCAGATGGGTGTCGATGGCGGCGTCGTCGGCGGGGTACGCGCCGTCGTCGATCTGTCGCGCGTAGCCGGGCAACCAGCCCGCGACGGTTCCTATTCCCTGCGTGATGAACGGGGTGAACTCCGTGGCGTCCACCCCGGCCGTGCCGAGCAGCGCGGCGCCCTGCAGGAAGCCGTTCAGGATGCTCCACATCATGACGAGGCCTGCCGCGTCGTACAGCGCCGCGAGACCGTGGTCGTCGCCGAGGAACGCCGTGCCCGCGCCGAGACTGGTGAGCGTGGACTCGTGCGGCGCGAAGGCCGAGCGCTCCCCGCTCAGCAGGACGACGCCGTCCGCCGTGCCGATCGCGTCGGGTCCCGCCAGGATCGCGCCGTCGAGGTAGTGGGCGCCCCGCCGGGCCGCCCATGCGGCGTTCTCGCGGGCCTGGGCCGAGGTGCCCGAGGTCAGGTTCACCAGGGTGCGGCCGGTGAGGGCCGTCTCGTCGAGCGGGTCGAGGAGGGTGCGTACGGCGTCGTGGTCCGAGACGCAGACGACCACGAGCGGACCGGCCGCGACCGCTTCGGCGACCGATCCGGCGCTCTTCGCGCCCTGGGCGACCAGCTCTTCGGCCTTCGACGCCGTCCTGTTCCACACGGTCGTGGGGTGTCCCGCGCGCAGGAACGCCCCGGCGAGGGCCTGCCCCATGAGGCCAAGGCCGATGACCGTGACCGGGGTGTGCTCCGCCTCGTGGTTGCGCATCATGTGCCCTTTCTCGGAGGGGTTGTTGGGCATGGCAGAATCGTCAACCTTCACACCGGTATGAAGGTCAAGGGGGCATGGCGTGCTGATCGGGGAACTGAGCAGACGAACCGGGGTGCACGCGCACCAGCTGCGGTATTACGAGGCCCAGGGCCTGCTGGAGCCCGGCCGCGGCAGCAATGGCTACCGCGACTACGACGACGCCGACGTGCTGACGGTGCAGCAGATCAGGAACCTGCTCGAAGCCGGTCTCTCGACGCAGGAGATCGCGTACATGCTGCCGTGCGCCATCGGGGCGGCCCCCCACTTCTACTCCTGCCCCGAACTCCTCGACGTCCTGCGGCAGCGTCTGCGCGGCCTCGACGACAACATCGACACGCTCGTCCGCTCGCGCGACGTCCTGCACGACTTCATCGACGCCACCGAGCGACGGGCGGCCTAGGGCCGGTCCGCAGCCAGCCCCTCCACGGTCGTGGCCAGATCCTTGCGGACCATGGCCATCCGGCCGGTCGCTGCCGCGCGGGCGGCCCGCGCAGGATCGGGGCATGAAGATTCTCTGGGTGTTCGCCCATCCCGAACAGCGCTCCCTGAACGGCTCCTTGATGACCGAGGGACTGCGCACACTGGAGGAGCTCGGGCACGAGCACCGCGTCAGTGATCTGTACGCCATGGGCTGGAAGGCCGTCGTGGACGCCGACGACTTCGGGGACGGTCCGCGCGAGCGGCTCTTCGTGGGGCGGGAGCAGCAGCGTGCCTACGGGGACGGGGAGTTGAGCAAGGACATCCTCGTCGAGCAGGAGAAGATCGCCTGGGCGGACACGCTCGTCTTCCAGTTCCCGCTGTGGTGGTTCGGTCCGCCCGCGATCCTGAAGGGCTGGTTCGACCGCGTCCTGGTCCAGGGCTTCGGTTTCGGCATCGAGGGTCCCGACGGGCGGACCCTGCGGTACGGCGACGGGGGCCTCGCGGGCAAGCGCGCGCTGGTCGTCACGTCGGTCGGCGCCCGCGAGTCCGGCTTCGGCCCGCGCGGCATCCACGGGTCGATCGAGGAGGTCCTCTTCCCGTTGCTGCACGGCACGTTCTGGTACACGGGCATGGCCGCGCTCCCGCCGTTCGTGGTGTACGGCGCCGACCGCCTCACGGAGTCGGGCCGTTCGCACGGCGCGGCCGCCCTGCGCGAGCGGCTGCGCACCCTGCACACCACGGAGCCGCTGCCCTTCCGCCATGAGAACGGCGGGGAGTACGACGAGGACCTGGTGCTGCGCCCGGACATCGCCCGTGGTCTTTCCGGGGTCGGCGTGCACCGCGCGCCCCGCTGAGCCGGTTCAGCCGAGCGCGTCCCGGTCGGGCAGGTCGCGGGCGCCGAGGCGCAGGTGCTCGATGTGGTAGACGGCCTCGTCCAGGAGCTGCGCCACGTGGTTGTCGTAGAGGCTGTAGACGATGCGGCGGCCCTGGCGCACGCCGGAGACCAGGCCGAGGGCGCGGAGCAGGCGCAACTGGTGGGAGACCGCGGACTGTTCCATGCCGACGGCCTCGGCGAGCGCGCCGACGCCGCACGGGCCCTGGCGCAGCTTCGTGAGGATCATCAGGCGTGACGGGGTGGCCAGCGCCTGCAGGGTGGCGGCGATCGTGGCGGCGGAGTCCGCGTCCAGGTGCGTGGCGGGGCTGATCTCGCTGTCGACTCCGTGTCCCATGCGGCAATCCTACTCGTCGCATACTTGAAGACCTCTTCATGTGTTCCGCTATGGTGAGGACGTCGTACGCCGGGTGGTCCCGCTGGACCTCCGGCGCACTCTCCCCTGCCGCCCCGCTGCCCCGTTGAAGAGGTGTGTCCCGATGTCCTCCGCACTGGTGGGCGACCGTCCGTCCCCGGCCCCCGCACCCGCGCCGCCCGCACCACCGCGCCGCGCCCGGCTGCTCGCCCTGCCCGAGGTCCGCTGGGCGGCGCTGTCCACGGCCGCCTTCCTGCTCGCGTTCCCGCTCGATCTCGCCGGGGCGCCCGCCTGGTCGTGGGGGCCGCTGTACGCGCTCTGTTACGCGGCCGGTGGCTGGGAGCCCGCCTTCGAGGGGCTCCGGGCGCTGCGGGAGCGGAGCCTCGACGTCGATCTCCTGATGGTGGTGGCCGCCGTCGGCGCCGCGGCCATCGGGCAGTTCCTCGACGGCGGCCTGCTCATCGTCATCTTCGCGGTGTCCGGCGCCCTGGAGGCCCTGGCGACCCGGCGCACCGCGGACTCCGTGCGCGGACTGCTCGACCTGGCCCCCGCCCTGGCCGTGCGGGTCACGGCGCGGGGCGCGGAGGAACGCGTGCCCGCGGCGGAGCTGCGGATCGGCGAGACCGTTCTCGTACGGCCCGGTGAGCGGCTGCCCGCCGACGGCACCGTGCTCGACGGCGGCAGCGAGGTCGACCAGGCCACCATCACCGGCGAGCCGCTGCCGGTGCCCAAGGCCGCGGGCGACGAGGTGTTCGCGGGCACGCTCAACGGCACCGGTGTGCTGCGGGTACGCGTCGGCCGTGCCCCGGGCGACTCGGTGATCGCCCGCATCGTGGCCATGGTCGAGGAGGCGAGCGGGACCAAGGCTCCGACGCAGCTGTTCATCGAGAAGGTCGAACAGCGCTACTCGGTGGGCGTGGTGGCGGCCACCCTCGCGCTCTTCACCGTCCCGCTGGCGCTCGGCGCCGACTTCACCGCGACGCTGCTCCGCGCCATGACCTTCATGATCGTGGCCTCGCCCTGCGCGGTGGTGCTCGCCACCATGCCGCCGTTGCTCTCCGCGATCGCCAACGCGGGACGGCACGGCGTGCTCGTCAAGTCCGCCGTCGCGATGGAGCGGTTGGGGACGGTGACGAAGGCCGCCCTCGACAAGACGGGCACGCTCACCGCGGGCACGCCCCGCGTGACGGACATCAGGACGCTGCCCGGCGCGGGCCTCCCCGCGGACGAGGTGCTCGCCCTGGCCGCGGCCGCCGAGCACCCCAGCGAACATCCGCTGGCCCGCGCCGTGGTCGCCGCCGCACGCGAGCGCGGCCTCGCCCTGGCGGACGCCCGGGACTTCGCCGCGACGCCGGGCCGCGGCGTGCGCGCGGTCGTGGCGGGCCGCACGGTCCGGGTCGGCGGCCCGGACCTGCTGCCCGAGGCCGCGGCGTCCGCGTGCGGGGCGCCGGACGGCCGTACCGTCGTCGTGGTCCTCGTCGACGGCGTCCCCTCGGCCACGCTGCACCTCGACGACCTGACGCGCCCCGGGGCCGCCGACGCCGTCGCCGCGCTGCGGGAACTCACCGGCGCCGCCCCGGTGCTGCTGACCGGCGACAGCCCGGGCGCCGCCGCGCGAGTGGCCGCCGAGACCGGGATCGAGGACGTACGGGCCGGACTGCTGCCGCAGGACAAGGCCGCCGTCGTACGGGAATGGGAGGAGCGGGGCGAGCGTGTCCTGGTCGTCGGCGACGGCGTGAACGACGCGCCCGCGCTCGCCGTCGCGCACAGCGGCATCGCCATGGGCGGCACCGGTTCCGATCTGACCCTGGAGACGGCGGACGCGGTCGTCGTGCGGGACGAACTCGCCGCCGTGCCCGCGGTCGTGGCGCTCTCCCGGCGGGCCCGGCGCGTGGTGGTGCAGAACCTCGTCATCGCCTCCGTGTGCATCGGCGCCCTGGTGGTGTGGGATCTGGCGGGGCATCTGCCGCTGCCGCTCGGCGTCGCGGGCCACGAGGGCTCCACGGTCCTCGTCGGGCTCAACGGCCTGCGCCTGCTGCGCTCTTCGGCGTGGCGGGGGTGACGCCCGTGGTGCCGAAGCTCAGGGTGCGGTAGACCTCGACGCCGCCCGCGAACTCCGCGCACGCCTGCGCCGCCGCCGTGACGCGCCGGGTGTACGCGGGGTCCGTGGCGTCGAGCAGGACGCCCAGGGTCGTACCGCTGTGCCCGACGGCGACCCCGAGTCCGCCGACCTCGCGGCAGACGGCCCGCATCGGCTCCAACGAGCTTTTGTGTCTGAGGCGTTGGTTCATCAGGGCGCTGCGGGTCGCGATCCTGCCCACCTCCGCGAGGTCGTGCGTGCGCACCGCGCGGGTGAGCCGGTCGAGCAGGTCCGCGTAGGCGCGGCGGTCGGCCGGGGTGAACGGTTTGGGGATGCGGTTGAAGTCGACCGTGTCGACCGAGCCGCCCTCGTCGATGCCGACCACGGCCATGGCGGGCAGCGAGCCGAGGACCGCGCGGAGCCGCACGGTGCGGTGGTGGAAGGCGACGATCGCGGGGTAGAGCACGCCGTCGGTGGGTTCGATGCGGGACAGGAGCCGCTCGATCCGCACGGGCGGCATGGGGACGTCGAGGGCCCGGCCGACCGCCCGCGCGGTGGCGACGAGGTCGGCGGAGGAGCTGGCGAGCCCCTTGCCCTCGGGGATCACGCTGCTCACGGTGAGCACGCCGCCCCGGTCGGGCCGCGTCCCTCGCGGGGCGGCGTCGGCGATCATCCGGGCGAGCCCGAGCGCCTTGGTCTTGTGGTGCGGCCTGACCTCCAGCTCCCCGGACGCGGAGCCGGTCCTGAAGGTCGCCATGGTCCAGCGGGCGACGGGCAGGGTCACGAGGAAGTCCCCGTCGTCCTCGGGCAGTACGCCCTGCAGCAGTTCCCCGAAGGTGCCGAAGGCGGTGCCCACCCCTGTGCGCGCGGGCCCTTGTCGTGGCGGGCGGGGCCGGGCTCCGGCCTCCTGGGACAGTTTCACGCGACTCCTCCCCCGCGTCATCGGACGCGCGTTCCGTCTTCCGTCGTCACTGGTTTCCGTACAGCTGTGCGCCGACCCTACACGCTCTTGACAATCATTTTCATCTAGTGTGATGCTCTCGGCGTCCCGGGGACCCGCGCTCCCGCTCTCCCCCGGCACCTCCTGCCCTGATCACGTCCCTACGGGGGAGCTCCGTCATGCACGCACACATCGCCGAAGCGGTGAAGAAACCCGACCTCATATCCCTCGCACCGGATCTGGCCTGTCTCCGGTTCGAGACCATGAAGATCTACTCGGCCCTCGGCGCCGTCCGCCACCTGCTCGAAACGGGCGCCGTCGAACCGGGCGACACCCTCATCGACAGCTCCAGCGGCATCTACGCACAGGCCCTCGCGCTCGCCTGCCACCGGTACGGAATGAAGTGCCACATCGTGGGCTCCACCACCGTGGACCGCTCGACCCGGGTCCAGCTGGAGATACTCGGCGCCACCCTCGAACAGGTCGCACCGTCCCAGAACCTGCGCCTCGACCAGGAGTTGAGGGTGCGCAGGATCGCCGAGATCCTCGCCGCGAACCCCTCGTACCACTGGATGCGGCAGTACCACGACGACATCCACTACAACGGCTACCGCGAGGTCGCCGAGGCGGTCGGCCGGGACCTGCCCGAGGGCCCCCTCGCGCTGGTCGGCGGCGTGGGGTCGGGGGCGTCGACCGGCGCCATCGCCTCCTATCTGCGCGCGGCGGGCCGCGATGTCTCGCTCGTCGGCGTGCAGCCCTTCGGCAGCGTCACCTTCGGCTCCGAGCACGTCGCGGACCCCGACATGATCATCGCCGGGATCGGCAGCGCGATCGAGTTCAGGAACGTCCGGCACGACCTGTACGACCGGGTGCACTGGATCAACTTCGAGCACGCCGTGTCCGGGGCGGTCTCCCTGCTGCGGACCAGCGGGATCTTCGCCGGACTCTCCACGGGCGCCGCCTATCTCGGCGCGCTGTGGGAGCGGCGCAGGGACGACTCGCGCACCTACGTCTTCATCGCGGCCGACACCGGACACCGCTATGTCGACAGCGCCTACGCACGGCACGAACAGGCCCTGGACATCGACACGTTGAAGCCGCACGAGATCACCTCGCTCGACCAGCTGCGGCACCCCTGGTCCACCGCGGAGTGGCCCGCCGCCACCGCATCCTGACCCACCGGCCCCTGCACGCCTCAGAGAGAACACACATGTCGCACCCCACGCCCCGGACCGTCGCCGAGCTGACCGAGGCCGTCCTCGCGGGCGCCCACGGCCCCGACCCCAGGCAACTGACGGTCACCAGCGCCTTCTGGCTGTACAACACGACCCGCCTGGCCGGCGGCGACGTCACCTACCACAACCACTATCTGCTGCTCCGCGTCGGCGACTCCTTCGGCGCCTGCTCCTTCGAGGCCGGTGAACTCGCCCCGGAATTCTGCGAGAACGCCTCCGGGCACTCCCTGGACAAGCTGCTCCGCCACGAGTCCGCGCCCGTGCGGACCGCCGCGCTCGACGCCTATCTCGCCGCGGTCCGCCCGCACCGCGACGCCGACGACGCCGAGCGCGTCATGCTGCCGACCGGCACCCCCGAGGTCCGCGCCGAGGCCCGCGACGCCGCCATCGCCGGGCTCCTCGACATCGCGCCCGGCGCCCGCGTCGCCCTGATCGGCGTCGTCAATCCGCTGGTCGCGGCGATACGCGAGCGGGGCGGCGTCTGCCTGCCCTGCGACCTGAACCTGCGCACCACCGCGTGGGGCGAGCCCGTCACCGACGACATGACCGAGGTCCTCGCGGGGGCCGACGCGGTGGTCGCCACCGGCATGACCCTCAGCAACGGCACCTTCGACCTGATCCTGCGGCACTGCGTCGAGCACGAGGTGCCGCTGGTCGTCTACGCGCAGAGCGGCAGCGCCGTCGCCCGCGCCTTCCTCGGCGCGGGCGTCACCGGACTCAACGCGGAGCCGTTCACGTTCTCCCAGTTCAGCGCCGACGCCACGCCCATGTACCGGTACCGGGCCGCCCTCGTGCACGGAGCCGTCGCATGAGCATCGACACCAAGGACTCCGCGGCGGACAAGGCCGAGGAGCCCGTCCCCGGCGATCTGCGCATGGCGCGGGCGCTGTGGCCCGTGCTGCTCGCCTCCGCGGTCGGACTGCTGCCGTTCACCGTCTTCAGCACCTATCTGGTGCCCATCGCCGACGAGGCGGGCAGCAGTGTCGCCGCGATGGGCGGGCTGCGCGGACTCGGCGGTCTGGCCGCCCTGTTGGTGGGCACCGCGCTCGCGCCGCTGATCGACCGGGTGCCCAAGGAGTGGGCGGCGGCGGGCGGGCTCGCCGCGCTCGGGCTCTCCGCGGCGCTCGGCGCCAGCGGCGACTTCCTGCTGCTCGCCGTGTTCTGTCTGCTCGTCGGCGCCAGTACGTCCGTGCTCAACCCGGCACTCACCGCCGCGGCCGCCGACCGCTTCGGCAGCGGCAAGGCGGCCGGGCGCGCGGCGACGCTCGTCACCGCCACGCAGTCGATGACCGCCATGCTCGCGGCGCCGGTGATCGCGCTGCCCGCGCTGTTCTGGGGCTGGCAGGGCGACCTGTTCGCGGTGACCGCGCTCTCGCTGCTGCTCGCGGCGGTGTTCGTCGTGCGCCGCAAGGACACGGCGGCCGCACAGGAGGCGGCCACCGGTCAACGCCTGGGCTACGTCGCCTCGTTCAAGGCGCTGGGCGCGGTGCGCGGCGTCGTACCGCTGCTGCTGATCGCGCTCCTGCGCACCGCCGTGTTCATGGGGTACCTCTCCTATCTGGCGGCGTTCTACGAGGAGCGGTTCGATCTGGACGCCGGGCTCTTCGCCTTCGTGTGGACGCTGAGCGGCGCGTCGTTCTTCGTCAGCAACCTCCTCACGGGTCGGCTGACCAACGCCGCGGGGCCGCGCGTCGGCACCGAACGGCTCCTGGTCGTCGGCCTGTTGGCGGCGCTCGTCTCCGTCGTGGGCTTCTACTTCACGCACTGGCTGCCGCTCGCCCTCGCGCTGACCTCGCTGCACGCGGCGAGCCACGCCGTCGTCGCGGCCTGCGTGGTCAGCCTGGTCGTGCGGCGCTGCGGTCCTGGCCTGCGCGGCGCCGCGCTCGGCATCAACGCCGCGGGGATGAGCCTCGGCGTCTTCGTCGGCGCGGCACTCGGCGGCGCGGGCCTCGGCCTTGCCGGATATCCGGGCGTGGCCGCCGTGTTCGGCGCCCTCGTCGTGGGCGCGGTCGGGGCCGCGGTGCTCGTCCTGCGGTCCTGTCCCGTGCGGGACGAGGCGGACTCCGTATGACCACCACCGTCCAGGAGCCCGCAGGACCCGTCGAGGTCTTCGGCGTACGGGAACGTCTCGCCTCCCCCAGGGCGCTCGTCCTGACCTGCGTCGTCCTCTTCCTGGTCCTGCTCGCCTCCGTCGTCGTGGCGATCGGGCTCGGCGCCGCCGTGGTCACGCCGGGCGACACCGCCCGCTATCTGTGGGCGGCGCTCAGCGGCGGCCGGATCGGCGCCGACGAGACGACGACGTACCAGATCATCTGGCAGATCCGGACGCCGCGCGTGCTGCTCGCCGCGCTGGTCGGGGCCGGTCTGAGCGCGGTCGGTGTGGCCATCCAGGCGATGGTGCGCAACGCGCTCGCCGACCCGTTCGTGCTGGGCGTCTCGTCGGGGGCGTCGGTGGGCGCGGTCGGCGTGACGGTGACCGGCGGGCTCGCCGCGCTCGGCGTCTACGCGGTGTCCGCGGGCGCCTTC
Organism: Streptomyces sp. NPDC059002; assembly: GCF_042740435.1. NCBI lineage: Bacteria > Bacillati > Actinomycetota > Actinomycetes > Kitasatosporales > Streptomycetaceae > Streptomyces > Streptomyces sp. NPDC059002. Next base: position 15,596 of record NZ_JBHYJI010000012.1, read on the forward strand.
GTCGGGGCGGTCGTCGCGTCGTTCCTCGTGTACGTCGCCTCGTCGAGCCGGGGCGCCCTCTCGCCGCTGCGGCTCGTCCTCACGGGTGTCGCCATGTCCCTCGGCTTCCAGGCCGTGATGAGCGTCATCATCTACTTCGCGCCGGACAGCGAGGCGACCAGCATGGTCCTGTACTGGACGATGGGCAGCTTCGGCGCGGCCAGTTGGGGTGCGCTGCCCGTGGTGGCCGCGGTCGTGCTGCTCGGTCTCGTCGCCCTGTACCGGCACGGTCGCGCCCTGGACGTCCTCTCGCTGGGCGACGAGACCGCGGCGAGCCTCGGTGTCGGCGCCGACCGGCATCGTCGGTATCTGCTCGTGCTGGTGTCGCTGATCACCGGCGTGATGGTCGCGGTGAGCGGCGCCATCAGCTTCGTGGGGCTCGTCATGCCGCACCTGGTGCGGATGGTCGTCGGCGCCACGCACGCCCGGGTGCTCGCCGTCGCCCCGCTCGTCGGCGCGATCTTCATGGTGTGGGTCGATCTGCTGTCCCGGACGGTGGTCGCGCCGCGCGAACTGCCGCTCGGCGTCATCACCGCACTCGTCGGGGTGCCGGTGTTCATCGCGCTGATGCGGCGCAAGGGCCATGTGTTCGGGGGGCGTTGAGATGGATCTCCGTATCGAGGGGCTCGGCGTCGACATCGACGGCAGGAGCCTCGTGCGCGACCTGTCGCTCGAGGTGCGCGACGGCGAGGTGGTGGGCCTGGTCGGCCCGAACGGCAGCGGCAAGTCCACCGCGCTGCGCTGCGTGTACCGCGCGCTGCGGCCGACGTCGGGCACCGTCCGGGTCGGCGGCGACGACCTCCGCGCGCTCCCCATGCGCCACGGCGCGCGGCTCGTCGCCGCCATGACGCAGGACGGCGCCGTCGAACTGGACTTCACGGTCGAGGAGGTCGTCGCGCTCGGCCGGGCCCCGCACCAGCGCGGCAACCAGGCGCTCGACGCGCGGGAACGGGCCCTGTGCGCACGGGCGATGGAGCGGCTCGGCATCCGCCACCTGGCGCGGCGCGGCGTCCTGACCCTGTCCGGCGGTGAGCGTCAGCGCGTGCTGCTCGCCCGGGCCCTCGTCCAGGAGCCGGAGATCCTGGTGCTCGACGAGCCGACCAACCACCTCGACGTACGCCACCAGATCGAGGTCCTCTCCCAGCTGCGCGGGGCCGGGCCCACCGTCCTGGTCGTGCTGCACGACCTCAATCTCGCGGCGGCCGCCTGCGACCGGCTCTGCGTGCTGTCCCAGGGGCGGCTCGTCGCGTCGGGGACGCCCGCGGAGGTCCTCACCGAGGAGCTGGTCGCGGAGGTGTTCGGGGTGAAGGCCACCGTCGTCCCGCACCCGCTGACGGGCGACCCGCAGCTCCTCTACGCCCTGCACCCCCACCCTGTGAACTCCCTCTGAAAGGCACCGAATCCTCATGTCCCACACCCGATCCATCGCCCTGGGCTCCGCGCTCGCGGCCACCTTGGCCCTGAGCGGCTGCGGCGCCGACATCGCGTCCGACACCGACGCCAAGGGCGCAGGGACGACCACCGTGAAACGCTGCGGCGAGGACGTCGCGTACAAGGTGCCCGAGCGCGCGGTGGCCTACGAGGGCGGCAGCGCCGACAAGCTCTTCAGCCTGGGCCTCACCCAGCACGTGCACGGTTATGTGATGCCGCCCGCCAACCCGCCCGTGAGCGAGTCCCCTTGGGCTTCGGAGTACGCCAAGGTGAAGATGCTCGGCGACGATCTGCTCAACAAGGAACTCGTCGTCCAGGCCAAGTCCGACTTCGTCGTCGCGGGCTGGAACTCCGGCTTCAGCGACCAGCGCGGCATCACGCCGAAGATCCTGGACAAGCTCGGCATCCAGAGCTTCATGCACACGGAGAGCTGCTTCAACTACCCCGGATTCCCGCAGAAGGTCACCCCGTTCAACGCGCTCTACAGCGACCTGGAACGGCTCGGGAAGATCTTCAAGGTCGAGAAGAAGGCCGACCGGGTCGTCGGCGGCCTGAAGAAGCGCGTGGCCGCCGTCAAGGAGAAGGCGCCCAAGGGCGGCAGGCCGGTGCCGGTCTTCCTCTACGACTCCGGCACGGACCAGCCGTTCACGGCGGGCAGCCAGGTCCCGCCCAACGACATCATCAAGGCGGCGGGCGGCAGGAACATCTTCGACGGGCTCGACGAGCGCTGGACGCAGGTGAACTGGGAGGCCGTCGCCAAGGCGGAGCCCGAGGTCGTCATCATCTTCGACTACGGCGACAAGCCCGCGAAGGAGAAGATCGAGTTCCTGAAGAAGTCCCCGCACACCAGGGAGCTGCCCGCCGTCAAGAAGAACAACTTCTTCGTCCTCGACTACAACGAGGGCATCAGCGGGCCGCGCAACATCGACGGCCTGGAGAAGTTCGGAAAGTACCTGCGGGAGCTGGCCGCCAAGGGCTGAGCTCAGCCCGCGAAGGCGGTGCCCGGCAGGCCACGGCCCGCGTCCGGCACGACCAGGACCGACCCCGAGAGGGGATGCGGCCGGTCGATGCCGGTGCGGGCCGTGGTGATGTAGAGGTCCCGCAGGCCGACACCGCCGAAGGCGCAGGCGGTGGGGCGGCGGACGGGGAGTGCGAGGGCGCGGTCGAGCCGTCCTTGCGGGGTGTAGCGGCGGACCGCCGCGCCGTCCCAGAGCGCGACCCACACACAGCCCGCCGCGTCGACCGTGAGGCCGTCGGGGAAGCCCGCCCCCTCCTCGATGTGCGCGAACACCCGTCTGTTCAGGGCCTGTTGGGTGTGCGAGTCGTAGTCGAGGACGTCGATGCGCCGTGTGGGGCTGTCGACGTAGTACATGAGCCGTCCGTCCGGGCTCCAGCCCGTGCCGTTGCTGACGGCCACCTCGCCGGGCTGTTCGGTGACGGTGCCGTCGGGGGCGATCCGGGTGAGGCCGCCGCCGCCCGGCGCCTCGTCGTAGCGCATCGTGCCCGCCCAGAGCGCGCCGTCGGGGGCGACGGCCGCGTCGTTGCCGCGCCGGCCGGGCACCGGGTCGTGCACCAGCCAGGCGAAGGACGAACCCTCGGGGCCGTACAGGCCGATGCCGTCGCGGAGGTTGACCACGAGGCCGCCGCCCGCGCGGGGCTTGGCGGCGCCGACGTGCTGTTCGGTGGCCATGACCGTGCGCCTGCCGTCCCCGGGGGCGTAGGTGTGGACGCGGGAGGAGAGGATGTCGACCCAGATGAGGCGTTCGGCGGCCGGGTCCCAGGTGGGCCCCTCGCCCAGCGCGGCGGCCGCGCGCACCGCCACCTCGTACGCGCGGCGCATCACGCGCCCCGGTGGCCGAGGCGCAGCGACAGATCGGCGGCACCCTTGGCGGCGAGCTCGGCAAGGTCGCCCTCGCGCTCCTCGCTCCAGCGGATCATCGGTACGGAGATGGAGAGCGCGGCGACGACCCGGCCCGTGCCGTCCCTCACCGGGGCGGCCACGCAGCTGACGTCCGGGTTGGACTCCCGGTGCTCGACCGCGACACCGCGCTCACGGATCGCGGCGAGCGCCGTGAGCAGCTCCTCGGGGTCGGTGATGCTGTCGGGGGTCATCGCAGTGAACTCCCGCCCCCTGACCCGGGTTTCGAGTTCGTGCGGGGGCAGCGAGGCGAGCAGCATCTTGCCGACGGACGTGCAGTGCGCGGGCAGTCGGCGGCCGGTCGCCGAGACCATGCGCACGGCGTGCGTGGAGTCGACCTTGGCGATGTAGATGACGTCGGTGTCCTCGAGGATCGCGACGTGGACGGTCTCGTCGCAGGTCTCCGCGACCTCGCGGGCGACCTGCCGGCCCTCGGCGGCGAGGTCGAGCTGCTCGGCGTACCTGCTGCCGAGCTGGTAGGTGCGCACGCCGAGGCGGTAGCGGCCCGGCTGGTCGGGGATCTGGACGAGGTACGAACGGGCGGCCAGGGTGGTGAGCAGCTCATGCACGGTGGTGCGCGGCAGTTGCAGCCTGCGGGTGACCTCGGGCGCGGAGAACGTCCCGTCGCCCTCCAGGAACAGTTCGAGTATGTCCAGCGACCTGGTCACCGCGGGCACCAGTCGTCCCATGAGTCGGCCTCCCATCCTGCGCGTCCGGAATCTCGGCCGCTGATCGGTATGACGAACACAGGGTAGGCGCGGGGCAGTTCGCGACGCAATGGCCTCCGGAGCCCGGACAGCCGGGCCCCGACCCGTCCTGCGCGACCCATTGACAGGTTCCGGCCACCGTGAATACCGTCACGCCACCATTTCGAACGTGTGACGAAATACCGAACAAGTCAAGGGGCAACTGCCTTGCGCATTACGGGAATCAGCACGCACGTGGTCGGCACGCCCTGGCGCAATCTCACCTACGTCCAGGTGCACACCGACGAGGGCCTGACCGGCATCGGCGAGACCCGCATGCTCGGCCGCACCGACGCGCTCATCGGCTACCTCCGAGAGGCCGAGGCCCACCACATCGCCGGATCCGATCCGTTCGCGATCGAGGATCTCGTGCGCAGGATGAAGTACGGCGACTACGGCCGGGCCGGCGAGATCGTCATGTCGGGCATCGCCGTCATCGAGACGGCCTGCTGGGACATCAAGGGCAAGGCGCTCGGCGTGCCCGTCTGGCAGCTGCTCGGCGGCAAGGTCACCGACCGCGTGAAGGCGTACGCGAACGGCTGGTACACCACCGAGCGCACCCCGGAGGCGTATCACGAGGCCGCGCGGGGCGTCATGGCGCGCGGCTACCGCGCGCTGAAGATCGACCCGTTCGGCACGGGCCACTTCGAGCTGGACCACCAACAGAGCCTGTACGCCGTGTCGTTGATCGAGGCGGTACGCGACGCGATCGGGCCCGACGCCGAGCTGATGCTGGAGATGCACGGCCGCTTCTCGCCCGCCACGGCGATCCGGCTCGCCCGCGACCTCGCGCCGTTCCGGCCCGCGTGGCTGGAGGAGCCGGTGCCGCCGGAGAACCTCAAGGCCCTGGCGAAGGTCGCGGCGAAGGTGGACATGCCCGTGGCCACGGGCGAACGGATCCACGACCGGATCGAGTTCCGCGAGCTGTTCGAGAGCCAGGCCGCCGACATCCTGCAGCCCGACGTCGGCCACATCGGCGGCATCTGGGAGACACGGAAACTCGCGGCCACCGCGGAGACGCACTACATGCTGGTCGCCCCGCACAACGTGGGCGGCCCCGTACTGACCGCGGCGTCGCTCCAAGTCGGGTTCACCGCACCAAACTTCAAGATCCTCGAACACTTCAACGACTTCGCGGACGCCGACATCAAGAAGGTCGTCAAGGGCGCCCCGCGGGTCGATCCGGAGACGGGCTGCTTCGAGCTGTCCCACGCGCCGGGCCTCGGCGTCGACCTTGACGTCGACGCGGCGGCCGAATTCCCGCAGCAGCAGGCGCGGTTCGACCTGTGGGCCGAGGGCTGGGAGAAGCGCTCCCCTGACGGGTCGGGCACATGAGCAGCCGCGCCGTCGTCCTCGACCGGCCCGGCACGCACCGCCTGGTCACCCGGGACATCCCCGTGCCCGGCCCCGGCGAGGTCCTCGTCGAGGTGGCCGCCGCCGGGATCTGCCTGAGCGACCGCGAGGTGTACGACGGCCGCCGTGATGCCGCGTACGTCCGCTACCCCCTCACCCCCGGGCACGAGTGGGCCGGGACCGTGGCGGCGGTCGGCGCGGGGGTCGACCCCGGCCTCGTCGGACGCGGCACCGTCGCCGAGGGGTTCCGGGCGTGCGGGATCTGCGAGCGGTGCCGGTACGGGGAGACCAGCCTGTGCACCGGCGGGTACGCGGAGACCGGGTTCACCGAGCCCGGCGCCTTCGCCGATCATGTCGTCGTGCCCGCACGCCTGTTGCACCCGCTGCGTGCCGGTGCCGATCTGCGGGCCGCCGCGCTCCTCGAACCGTCCGCCGTGATCGCCGCGGCGGTGCGGGCGGGCCGGGCCAGGGCCGGTGAGCGGATCGCCGTGGTCGGCGCGGGGACGCTCGGGCTGCTCGCCGTGCAGCTGCTCTCGGCTTCCGGTCCCGGCGAGCTGGTCGTGGTCGATCCCCGCGGGGCGCGGGGCGCGCAGGCCAGGGAGTTCGGGGCCACCGCCGCCTTGTCGCCCGCCGAAGCGGAGTCCGTGCACGGGCGCTTCGACCTGGTCGTGGAGACCGCGGGGGCGCCGACCACCGCCGCGTCGTCGTGTCTGCTCGCCCGCAGGGGCGGGCGGGTCGTGCTCACCGGGATGTTCACGGAGGGGGCCGTGGGGATCGATCCGGTCCATCTCTCCCTGAGTCAGCTGGAGGTGCGGTCCGTCTTCGGGGCGTCGTCCGCGGACTGGTCGGACGCGGTGCGGGCCTTCGGTCTCGGGCTGCTGGATCCGGCTCCGTTGATCACGCATGAGTTTCCGCTTGAGCGGTTCGGGGAGGCGGTTTCTCTTGTCGGGGGCGGGGGGTCCGGTACCGGGAAGGTGCTGCTTCGGCCCTGAGCTCTTCGGGTGCGGGTCGGATGCGGCGGGGTGCGCCCACGCGGCGGAGCCGCACATGTGACAGCCCCGCGCCCCTGAATACCGCCTGTGCCGCCGCTGTGTCGCCGCCCCTGTGTGCTCCGTGAATCGAACCTTGTCCGAGATATCGAACGTAAAGGACTGTTGTGAACGACGTCTTTCCCTCTTCGGCCCGGCAGCCCGGCGAGCCCGCGCTCGGCGTCCTCGGGCTCTCCGGGGCCGCCCCCGATCCCGCCGACGCCTCCCCGCACACCTTTCCCGACGGTGGCACCTGGCGTACCGAGATCCCCTCGGTCGAAGGGCCCGAGGCGCTCGCCGTGGTGCTCAAGGAGTCGTCGCGGCTCGATGTGCCGATCCACCGCGTCAGCCAGGGCAGCGGCGTCTGGATGCTGACCGACGCCGAGATCACCGAGATGGTGGAGTCCACCGCCGAACGGGACATCGAGCTCTGCCTGTTCACCGGGCCGCGCGGCACCTGGGACACCGGCGCATCGGTGCGCACCGAATCGCGCGGCGCGGGGCTGCGCGCCCGGGGGCACGACGCCGTCGCCGGATGCGTCGAAGACGCCCTGCGTGCCACGGAGTTGGGCGTGAAGTGTCTGCTCGTCGCCGACGAGGGCGTGCTGTGGACGCTGCACCGGGCGCGGAGCATCGGGCTCGTGCCCGCCGACACGACCCTGAAGGTGTCGGCCCTGATCGGTCCGGTCAATCCGGCCGCGTACGCGGTGTACGAACGGCTCGGCGCGGACTCGCTGAACGTGCCGAGCGATCTGACGCCCGCTCATCTCACCGAGATCCGGCGGGTGTCGGGCGCTCCGATGGACATGTACGTCGAGGCGCCCGACGACCTCGGCGGCTACATCCGGATGTACGAGATCGCCGAGCTGATCCGGCGCGGGGCGCCGCTGTACCTGAAGTTCGGGCTCGCGAAGGCGCCCGGCATCTACCCGTACGGCACACAGCTGCGCGATCTGGCCCTCGACACCGCCCGTGAGCGCGTGCGCCGCGGCCGGCTCGCCCTCGACCTGCTGGCCCGGCACGGCGCCGACGCCGGGATGTCACCGCTCGGCGCGCGGCTGCCGGGCGTCCTGAACCGCTTCCCCGAAGGGAGTTGACCCCATGCGCACCCGCATCACCGCCGCCCTCGCCACCGCGGCCCTGCTCGGCTCGCTCGCCGCCTGCGGCCAGGAGGCCAAGGGCAGCAGCCGCTACCAACCGGACGGCGGCAAGGGCGGCACCATCGGCCTCGCGATGCCGACCAAGGCGTCCGAGCGGTGGATCGCCGACGGAAAGAACATGGCGTCGCAGTTCAAGAAGGCCGGATACGCGACCGATCTGCAGTACGGCGACGACAAGGTCGAGAACCAGGTCGCCCAGCTGGAGAACATGATCACCAAGGGGCACCGGCTCCTGGTGGTCGCGGCGATCGACGGCTCCGCGCTCACCGACGTACTGAAGCGGGCGCACGACGCGGGCATCCCCGTGATCTCGTACGACCGTCTCATCCTCGGCACGAAGAACGTCGACTACTACGCGTCCTTCGACAACGAACGCGTCGGCCGTCTGCAGGGCCAGTACATCGTCGACAAGCTGAAGCTCGGCGAGCCGGACAAGGACTCCGGTGACACGTACACCATCGAGCTGTTCGCGGGCTCCCCCGACGACAACAACACCAAGTACTTCTGGAACGGCGCCATGAAGGTGCTCCGGCCCTACCTGGACAGCGGCCAGCTCGTCGTCGGCAGCAAGCAGACCCGGATGAACCAGGCCACCACCCTGCGCTGGGACGGCGGCACCGCGCAGAAACGCATGGACGACCTGATCAGCAAGAGCTACGGCGACCGGCGCGTCGACGCGGTCCTCTCGCCGTACGACGGGATCTCCATCGGCATCATCTCGGCCCTCAAGAGCGCGGGTTACGGCACCGGGAGCGAGCCGCTGCCGGTCATCACCGGGCAGGACGCCGAGCTGGCGTCGGTGAAGTCGATCATCCGGGGCGAACAGACGCAGACCGTGTTCAAGGACACCCGCAAGCTCGCCGCGCAGACGGTGAAGATGGGCGACGCGGTCCTGACGGGCAAGAAGGTCCAGGTCAACAACACCACGGACTACAACAACGGCGAGCGGACCGTGCCGTCCTTCCTCCTCAAGCCGGTCAGCGTCGACAGGAAGAACACCCGACTCCTCGTGGACGAGGGCTACTTCAGCGCGGGGCAGCTCAAGTGAGCGCGCCGATACTGGAGATGCGCGGGATCACCAAGACGTTCCCCGGCGTCACGGCGCTCTCCGACGTGCGGCTGACGGTGCGGGCCGGGGAGATCCACGCGATCTGCGGGGAGAACGGCGCGGGCAAGTCGACGCTGATGAAGGTCCTCAGCGGCGTTCATCCGCACGGCAGTTACGCAGGCGAGATCCGCTTCGAGGGTGCGCCGACGGCCTTCAAGGACATCCGCGCCAGCGAACGCCACGGCATCGTGATCATCCATCAGGAGCTGGCGCTCGTCCCCCACTTGTCGATCGCGGAGAACATCTTCCTCGGCAATGAACAGGCCGCCCGCGGCTTCATCGACTGGAACGACACCCTGCGCAGGGCGAGCGCGCTCCTGAAGCGGGTCGGCCTGCGCGAGAAGCCGCAGACGCCGGTCGCCGGCATCGGCGTGGGCAAGCAGCAGCTGGTGGAGATCGCCAAGGCCCTGTCGAAGGAGGTGAAGCTGCTCATCCTCGACGAGCCGACGGCCGCGCTCAACGACGAGGACAGCGCGAAGCTGCTCGACCTCATCGTGGAACTGCGCGAGCAGGGCATCGCCTGCATCATCATCTCCCACAAGCTGAACGAGATCCGGCAGATCACGGACGCGGTGACCGTCCTGCGCGACGGGCGGACCATCGAAACCCTGACGGTCCGCGCCGCGCCCGTCCGGAGGACGGCCACCGGGGCCCCGGACCCGGACGCGGCCGCCGAGCTGTCGGAGGACCGCATCATCCGCGGCATGGTCGGCCGCGACCTCGACCACCGCTTCCCCGACCGCACGCCCTACGAGGGCGAGGACGGGCCCGCCCTGGACGTCCGCGGCTGGACGGTGCGCCACCCCGTCGACCACCGGCGCACGGTCGTCGACGACGTGTCGGTCACCGTGCGGCGCGGCGAGATCGTCGGCGTCGCGGGCCTGATGGGCGCGGGCCGCACCGAGCTCGCGATGTCCGTCTTCGGCCGCTCGTACGGGCAGTACGTCGCCGGTGAGGTCGCGGTCAACGGCCGCACCGTGAGCACGCGGACGGTGCCCGCGGCGATCGACGCCGGGATCGCGTACGTCACCGAGGACCGCAAGCAGTACGGCCTCAACCTCATCGACACCATCAACCGCAACATCTCCCTGGCCTCGCTGCCCGGCATGCGGCGCCGCGGAGTCGTCGACGAGCACCACGAGCGCGCGGTCGCCGAGCGCTACCGGACGTCGATGAACATCAAGGCGCCCACCGTCTTCGAGGAGGTGGGCAGGCTCTCCGGCGGCAATCAGCAGAAGGTCGTCCTGAGCAAGTGGATCCACGCCGACCCCGAGGTGCTGATCCTCGACGAGCCGACCCGCGGCATCGACGTGGGCGCCAAGTACGAGATCTACACGGTGATCGACAGGCTCGCCGCGCAGGGCAGGGCGGTCCTCTTCATCTCCTCCGAACTCCCTGAACTGCTCGGGATGTGCGACCGGATCTACACGATGGCCGAGGGCCGCCTGACCGGTGAGGTCACGCGCGCGGAGGCCACCCAGGAAGTCCTGATGCGCCATATGACCACCACCACAAGCTCCGGGAGCTGAGGCCCGCCATGACCACCACGACCACTCCCCCGGGCGCCTCCCGGGACGCGTCCGCGACACCACAGGACGCCCCGCGGTCGGCCGGGGCGCTGCTCCTGCGGAGCGTGCGCGCCAACATGCGCCAGTACGGCATGCTCATCGCCCTCGCGTCCATCGTCGTGCTCTTCCAGATCTGGACCGACGGCACGCTGCTCCTGCCGAACAACGTCTCCAACCTGATCCAGCAGAACGGCTACATCCTCATCCTGGCCATCGGCATGATGATCGTCATCATCGCCGGGCACATCGACCTGTCCGTCGGCTCCCTGGTCGCCTTCGTGGGCGCCATGTCGGCGGTGATGATGGTCAAGCACGACATGCCGTGGGTGCTCGCCCTGGTCCTCTCCCTGCTGATCGGCGCGGTCGCGGGCGCGTGGCAGGGCTTCTTCATCGCCTACGTCGGCATCCCCTCCTTCATCGTGACGCTCGCGGGGATGCTGCTCTTCCGGGGTCTCACGCAGATCGTCCTGGAGGGCCAGTCGCTCGCGCCGTTCCCCGACGGGTTCCAGAACATCGCCAAGGGCTTCATCCCGGAGATGGGCCCCTACACCCAGTACCACAACCCGACGCTCGTCCTCGGGCTGCTCGCCGTCACCTTCCTCCTCTTCCGTGAAGTCCGGGACCGCAGGCGGCAGTTGGCGTACGAACTGGACGTGCTGCCGACGGGCCTGTGGGCGGCGAAGTGCGTGGCGACGACGGCGGCCGTGGTGGCCTTCACCCTCACCCTCGCCAGCTTCCACGGCGTGCCGGTGGTCATGCTCATCATGTGCGGGCTGCTCATCGGGCTCGGCTACGTGATGCGCAACGCCGTCATCGGCCGCCATGTGTACGCCCTCGGCGGCAACAAGGCGGCGGCGAAGCTCTCCGGCGTCAAGGACAAGCGCGTCACCTTCCTGGTCTTCGTGAACATGGGCGTCCTCGCGGCGCTCGCGGGCTGCGTGTACGCGGCGCGGCTCAACGCGGGCACCCCGCAGGCCGGTCTCAACTTCGAACTCGAGGCGATCGCCGCCTCGTTCATCGGCGGCGCCTCGATGAGCGGCGGCGTCGGCACGGTCATGGGCGCCGTCATCGGCGGCCTCGTCCTCGGCGTCCTCAACAACGGCATGTCCCTGGTCGGCATCGGCACGGACTACCAGCAGGTCATCAAGGGCCTGGTGCTCCTCGCCGCGGTCGGCTTCGACGTCTGGAACAAACGCAAGGCGGGCCGCTAGGGCCTGTCCGGCCCGGCGTACCGGACAGGCCCCGGGATCGGCGGGACCCTCCGTCAGGCGGCCTCGGCCTCGATGAGGGAGAACGGGTTGGGCGCGCCGAGCGGTGTCACGGCCACGACGGAGAGACCGGCCCGGCCGCAGACGTCCTCGAAGTCCGCCCGGGTGCGCTCCCTGCCGCCCAGGTTCACCAGCATGTTGAGATCCGTCAGATAGATCAGCCCGGCCGTCTCCGGGTCGACGGCCTCGGGCAGCACCGGCTCCACGATCAGCACCCGGCCGCCGGGCGGCAGCACCTCGCGGACGTGGCCGAGGATGGTGACCACCTGCTCGTCCGACCAGTCGTGCACGATGCTCTTCATCATGTAGAGGTCGGCACCCTCGGGTGCCGACCGGAAGAAGTCCCCGACGACGAGCGAACAGCGCTCCGTGAGCCCGTGCCGCTCCAGGGTCGCCGGGGCCTGGGCCAGGCCCTCCTCCGTGTCGTAGACGGTGCCCGTCAGGGTCCCGTGCTCGCGGAGCACCTCGGCGAGCACGGTGCCGTCGCCGCCCCCGATGTCGGTGACCGCGGTGAACCTGCTGAAGTCGAAGGCGCCGGGCAGCGCCGCCGCGGTGGGCCGCACGCCCTGGCTCATCGCCGAGTTGAACAGCGCGGACTGGTCCGGGTGCTGCCTGAGATAGCCGAAGAAGTCGGTGCCGAAGACCCGCTCGAAGGTGCTCTCGCCGGTGCGTACGGCATCGTCCAGGTGCTCCCAGGCGCGCAGCATGGTCGGCTCGGTGAACATGGTCACCAGGGACGCCACCGAGTCGGGGCGTCCCTGGTCGAGCAGGGCGCCCGCGGACGTCACCGCGAAGGTGGCGGGGGCGCGCTCCTCAAGGAGGCCGAGGCTCGTCAGGGCGCGCAGCAGGCGGGTCATGGCCTGGGGTTGCGCCCCGGCCTCCGCGGCCACCTCCGCGGCGCCCCGCTCCTTGTCGCCGATCAGCTCGACCACCTTGAGGCGGATGGCCGCGCGCAGGGTCTGGCCCACCACGCTTCCGTAGATGAGACGGGCCACGTGCATGCGGTCCCCGTTCTCCACCACTCGGGTTTCGCCGTTCGTCACAGTCGTTCCCCTTCCGCTCCTGACCGTGCGCGGCACCTCACGGCGACCGCGCGAGTTAGGTAAGCCTAACTCGCACGGCGCGGCCCGTCGCCGACTCCGGACGACCGGGCGGGCACGTGATCCGGGATCCCCTCCACGGCCCGGTTCGCGCGCCGCATAGAGTCGGGAGTGCTCACCATCACGACCGACCACGAGGAGCAGCCGTGACCGACCCGGCGTCCACCGACCTGCAGCAGGAGATCGCCCGGGATCTCCAGGTGTCCGCGAGCTTCGACCCGCAGCGGGAGATCGAGCGGCGGGTCGCCTTCCTCGCCGAGCGGCTGACCTCGACGGGGCTGCGGTCGCTGGTGCTCGGCATCAGCGGCGGGGTGGACTCCACGACCGCGGGGCGGCTGTGCCAGCTCGCGGTGGAGCGGGCCCGCACGGCAGGGCACGACGCCACCTTCTACGCGATGCGGCTGCCCTACGGCGTCCAGGCCGACGAGAAGGACGCCCAGCTCGCCCTGGACTTCATCGCGGCCGACCGGGTCCTGACCGTGGACGTGAAGTCCGCGAGCGACGCCGCGCTGGATGCCGCGCTGGCCGGCGGGGTGACCTTCAGGGACGCCCACCACCAGGACTTCGTGCAGGGCAACATCAAGGCCCGGCAGCGGATGATCGCGCAGTACGCGGTCGCGGGCGCGCAGGACGGCCTGGTCGTGGGCACCGACCACGCGGCGGAGGCGGTGTCGGGGTTCTTCACGAAGTTCGGCGACGGCGCGGCCGACGTCGTACCGCTGACGGGGCTCACCAAGCGCCGGGTGCGCGCGGTCGGCGAGGCGCTCGGCGCCCCGGCCGAGCTGGTGTGGAAGACGCCGACGGCCGACCTGGAGACGCTGGACCCGGGCAAGCCGGACGAGGACGCGCTCGGCGTGACGTACGACGAGATCGACGACTTCCTGGAGGGCAAGCCGGTGAGCGAGCCGGCCTTCCAGGCGATCGTGCGCCGCTACCGCCTCACCGAGCACAAGCGGCAGCTGCCGATCGCGCCGCAGGACCAGTGAGGCCCTCCTCGGCGGGAAAGGCGCGCCGCACGAACGACGCGATGTGGCGGTGCAGTGCGTCGGCGGCGCCGTCCGCGTCCCCGGCGAGGGCGAACCGCAGGATCTCCCGGTGCTCGGCGGCCTCGCGGTGCCACGAGGGGTCGGCCGCCCAGGCGACGGCGGAGACGAGCGCGGCCTGGTCCCGCACCTAGTCGAGGAGGCGGCCGAGGAGCGGGTTGCCGCAGGCGGAGGAGAGCGTGCGGTGGAACTCCCGGTTGGCCAGGGAGCGTTCGGCGGCGTCCTCGGCGGCGTCGGCCCGCTCCAGCGCGTCGCGCGCGGCGTCGAGCGCCGCGCCGCGCCGGACGGTGCGGCGCAGCGCCTCGGGCTCCAGGAGCAGCCGTACGTCGTAGACCTCGCGTGCCATGGCCGCGTCCACGGTGCGCACCGCGGCGCCCTTGTACTGGCTCATCGCGACGAGCCCGGTGCCCGCCAGGGTCTTGAGGGCTTCGCGCACGGGTGTCTTGGAGACCCCGAACTCACCGGCGGCACCCTCGGGTCTCACGTAGCGCGTATCAGGCATCGCGTATCACGTATCGCGTCTCATATATGACGTACGAAGTACGACGCGTAGAAGCTAGAAGGGTGCCCCGGCTGCGTCAACGCTTCCGACAGAACTCGTCCGCGCCCACCGGTCAGCGCAGCACCGCCGCCAGCAAGTCGGTGCCCAGCACGGTCAGTTCGGGCAGATTGAGGCTGTACCGGACGTAACGGCCGTGCCGCTCGGGCGTGAGCAGGCCCGCGCGGCGCAGGACCGCGAGATGGCGGGAGACCTCAGGGGGCGAGAGCTCCCAGGTGTGGGCCAGCTCCCTGGTGGTGTGCGGGCCACGGGCCAGGGTGCGCAGGAGACGCAGCCGTACGGGATGGGTGAGGGCCTCGAGGCGCAGCGTGACCGTCTCCAGCGGCACCGGCTCGGCCGGGCCGGGCTCGGCCACCGGGTACTGCACCACCGGCTGCCACCCCGGCGCGTGGACCGCCACCAGGTGCGGGCGGCCGAAGACGCTGGGGATGAAGGTGACCCCGGTGCCGTGGGCCGAGGTCGCCTTGTCCTGCAGCTTGTCCACGACGATGAAGTCGCCGTCCGGTGCCAGGGTGACCGCGCCGGAGACCGACGCGAGGGCCGCCCCGATGCCCTGGCGCCTCAACAGGTCGTTCTTCAGGCGCAGATCGGTGGCGAGCTGCACGGCGACACCCGTCCAGGCGGCGTCGAAGAAGGCGTCGGCGCACTGTTCGAGGGTGTGGCGCACCCGTGCCCGCACCGTGGCCGGGTCCGCGAGCAGCCGTTCCGCGAAGGCCTCCTGCCGTGCGCCGCGGGCCTGCGCCAGGTCGAGGGCCCGCTCGCGCGCGTGCGTGTCGGTGAGCGGCGACGGCGCGCCGAGGCGGAGCCGGCTGCCGCCGCAGGTGGTGACGAGCGCGGCGGTCACATACGTCTCGTCGTCGATCCGGTCCACGTCGTCCAGCTCTTCGGCGAGCGTGGCCCTGGGCCGGGCGGGGAGCAGGAAGTCGGCCTGCGAGGAGCGCCAGAGGAACTCCGACTCCCCCAGCCGCTCGGCCAGTTCGGGCCGCAGCCCGGCCCGGACGTCCCCGACCCAGTCGGCGCACTGCGGATGGTGTCCCGGCTCGGCCAGCACATGCAGCATCGCGGTCAGCTCGGCCAGCGGGGACGCGGCGAACCGCAGCCGCTCGGGCGGCAGGCCACTGATGTCGATGCGCAGCGTCATCCCTCCATCTTCTCCGGCCGGTCGGTGCCCGATGTCGTCGATTGACGGTGTCCGTCAATCGACGCGGGCCGTGCGGCCGGCGCGCGCACCGTTTCCGGCATGGCAACCACCACCAAGATCGAGCCCCGCGCCCTCGTCCGGGCGTCCGGCGGCCCCCGCTATGCCGTCGCCCTGGCCGTGGACGCGCTCGGCACCGGCCTGCTGCGGCCCTTCCTGCTGCTGTACGGAGTGACGGTCCTCAAGCTGTCCGCCCCGGCCACCGGCATCGCCATGACGGCCGGCATCGTCGCGGGCCTGGTGTGCATGCCCGCGGTGGGCCGCTGGCTCGACCGGGGCGCACGCAGCACGGTCGTGGCGGCGTCGATGCTGGTGCGGGTGCTCGGTGTGGCGCTGCTGCTCGCCACGCCGACGGGCGACATCCGCCTGTTCACCGCGGCGGTGCTCTTCCAGGGCATCGGCAACCAGGCCTGGCCCGCCGCCCACGCGGCCGTCGTGGCCACGGTCTCCCACGGCCGGGAACGCGACGCCGCCCTCGCGGGAGGCCGCGCCCTGCGCAACGCGAGCCTGGGCGTGGGCGCGCTCCTCGCCACCGCGTGCCTGGCGGGCGGCGCCACCGCGCTGCAGGCGCTGGCCGCCGTCACCGGGCTCGCCTATCTCGCCGCGGCGGCCCTCGCGTGGTCGGTCCGGCTGCGCGCGCGTGCGGCCACCACCCCCGCCGACGACCCGGGCGACACGGAACCCGCGCCCCGCATGCGCGCGCTCCTCGCCGCCAACGTGATCTACGTCTTCTGCCTCAACATCCCCGAAATCGCGCTCCCGTTGATCCTGGTGACACAGCTGGACGCCTCTCCGGTGTGGTCGGCGGCCATCTTCGTGGCCAACACGGTGCTCGTGGTCGCCCTCCAGGTGCCGGTCACGGTCTCGCTGTCCCGCTTCCCCCGGCGGACCGTGCTCGCCCTCGCCGGGGTGGTCCTCGCCGTGTCCTATCTCGGCTTCCTCGCGGCCACTTCGCTGGGGCACGGCTGGGGCGCCCCCGCCGTCGCCGCGGTGTCCGTGGTGTGCACGATCGGCGAGATCATCTATGCGGGCAGCGCCACCGCGCTCGTCACCGCCCTCGCCCCGGCCCATGTCCTGGGCCGTACCCTCGCCCGCTTCCAGCTCTCCACGGGCTTCGGCCTCGCCGTGTCGCCCGCGGTCATCACCGCTCTCGCCCCGCACGGCCCGGCCGCCCTGTGGGGCAGCCTCACCGCGGCGACGCTCCTGTCCGCCTCGGCGGTCGCCGCGGGGTGACGGCCCGCTCCACCGCCCGGGCCTCGTGCATGCGGCTCAGGACGGTCCGCGGCCCAGCACCAGCCACCTCGACGGCAGCTCGATGCGCGTGCCGTCCGGCGTGAACTCGGTGGTGATCAGCGGGAGTTTCCCCTCGGCGAGGACGGTCAGGCCCGCCGCCGCGACGTACTCCCGCACCGCGTCGTCGACAACCTCGGCCGGTGCGAGGCCGTGCGCGAAGACCGGTGCGAGCTTCGGCGGCGGGCCGTCGGGGCTCTGCGCCAGGCCCATCAGGATCGGCTTGGCCGCCTCGGACAGTTCGACGACGAAGGCTCTGCCGCGCTCCCCCACCAGCGTCGCGATGCCGTCGACCAGCGCCTGCCGGTCGTCCGGCTCGCACTGGTGCAGGACGCCCCGCATATAGACGTTCACGTCGCCGACCTCCGCGTGCAGCTGCTGCGCCTCGCCCTTCTCGACCGCGTCGAGCTGCCGGAAGTCGGCCTGGCCCGCCGGGTCCGCGCGCCGGGCGTGGTCGATGGCGGCCGCCGACAGGTCGATGCCGAGGACCCGCGGGAAGCGGTCGGCGAGGAAGCGGGTCTGGGTGCCGTTGCCGCAGCCCACATCGACGACGGGCAGGCCGACGGCGGCCACGTGCGGTTCGAAGAGGGCGAGATGCAGTCCCACGGTGAGGGCGGGCTCGGCGTCCCAGAAGACGGCGCCCTCCTCCTCGGACGCGTCGCGCCAGAACGCCTCCCAAGCCTCCCGGTACCTACTCGTGACGCTCATGCCCAGCTCCCCAGGGTGCGACGAGAGCCGCCGAAGCAGGCGGCGAGATCGGTCTACCGCGCCCGGGGCACGTGGACAAGCCACCCGCGCAATCCTTCACGGCCCGTTCGACCCGCTCCCCCGGGCGCGCGCCGTGCGCGCCCGCCCCGCACGGCTACCGGCGGGGCAGGGCCAGTTCGCACCAGACGGTCTTCCCCGCGTTCGTACGGCTCGTGCCCCACTCCTTGGCGAGTGCGCTGACGACCCGCAGGCCGCGCCCGAACTCGTCGCCGCCGCCCGCGCTCAGGAGCGTCGGCAGCGTGTGGTCGTCGTCCTCGACCTCGCACATCAGCGCCCCCGACCTGACGAGGCGCAGCCCGAGCCGCGTACTGCTGGAATGGCGTACGGCATTGGTGACCAGCTCGCTGACGAGCAGCTCGACGGTGTCGCCCAGGGCGCTCAGGGACCAGGCCTCCAGCTGCTCGCGGACCAGTTCGCGGGCCCTGCTCACCTCGCTGGGGTCGGTGGCGAGCCGCCAGTGCGCGACGTCGTGGGCCGCGATGCCGTTGAGCCGGGCCATCAGGAGCGCCACGTCGTCCTTGCGCCCGCCGCGGGTGTTGAGCGCCCGGATGATCGTGTCGCAGGCGTCGTCCATGGACGCGGCGGGGTGCGCGGCGGACTCGGTGAGCGTGGCGAGGCCGACGCCGATGTCCTCGCCGCGGACCTCGACGAGTCCGTCGGTGCACATCAGCAGGCGGTCGCCGGGCGCGACCGGCAGCCGTACGGACTCGAAGGGCACGCCGCCCACGCCTATGGGCGCGCCCGTCGGCAGGTCGAGGAGTTCGCTGCGGCCGTCGACGGCGCGCACCAGGACGGGCGGGATGTGTCCGGCGTTGGCGAGGCTCAGCTCGCCCGCGATCGGGTCGTAGACCGCGTACAGACAGGTCGCGAGATAGTGCTCGCCGAGCCGCTGGGCGAGGTCGTCGAGGTTGCGCAGGAGCTGCTCGGGCGGCAGGTCGAGGGCGGCCATCGTCTGCACGGCGGTCCGCAACTGGCCCATCATCGCGGCCGAGTTCAGGCCGTGGCCCATCACGTCGCCGACGACCAGCGCGGTCCTCGATCCCGGCAGCTTCACGGAGTCGAACCAGTCGCCGCCGACCCGGCCGAGCAGGGTGCCCGGCAGATAGCGGGTCGCGATGTCGCAGCCGGGCATGCGGGGCTCGATGTGCGGCAGCATGCTGTCCTGGAGGGTGTCGGCGACGCTCTCCTGGTACGTGTACATGCGGGCGTTGTCGAGCACGAGGCCCGCGCGGGCGGCCAGTTCGGCGCCGGTGACGCGGTCCATGTCGTTGAAGACGGGCCGCTCCTGGTGACGGAGCAGGATCATGAAGCCGAGCACCACATTGCGCGCCTTGAGCGGTACGACGAGCATCGAGCGGTGGTTGATCAGCGGGCGGATGTCGCGCTTCTCGAACTGGGAGGCGATGGCATTGCCCATCTCCTCGGTGATGCGCGGCACGAGCACCGGGTCGCCCGACGTCATGCACTGGAAGAACGGCGTGTGCGCGGGGAACGGCATGGACTCGCCGACCGGCACGACGTCGTCCCAGCGGCCCGGCTCGTCCGTGTGCTCCACGGCGACCCGGTGCCACATCGTGGTCTCGTCCGGCGGCCCGTCGGGGAACCCCTCGCCCGCGACGACCTGTTCACGCAGATAGGTGCCCGCGACATCCGTGAAGCGCGGCACGACGGCCTTGCTGACCTCCACGATCGTCCGCGACAGATCGAGCGAGGAGCCGATGCGCCCGCTGACCTCGTTGAGGAACTCCAGACGCTCGCGGACGGCGGCGTACTCCAGGTCCTCGCCCTCGTCGTCGGCCGGGTCCGCGGCGGCGGGCAGCCCGTGCGCCGCGGCCCGCTCGGCACGCTCCCTGCGCTCCTTGCGCTCGGCGCGCCGGGCCACGCCCCAGTCGGGGGTGACGGGCACCCGGTCGTGCTGGCTGAACTCCAGGACGGGATAGCCCAGTTCGAGGACCTGCGCGACGATGCGGGAACTCTCGCCGACGCTCATGCTGGGCAGGATCTCGGGCAGCCGGTCCGCCAGCTCCTCCGCGCCGGGGAAGTCCGTGTGCAGGGCGAACCCGGGGGCGATGCGCTCGGTCTGGGCGCCCCGCCCGTCCCGGTCGCCACCGGCCCCGGTCAGCGCCGCGGCGTCGGCGGCGAGCACGAGCAGCCGCTCGGGCCCCGGGCCGACCAGCGGATACGCCCACCACAGCACGTCCAGGCGGCGGTCCGGACCGCTCCCCGGTTCGCTGAGCCGGGCGCGCCCCGCCGCCGGGTAGGAGATGCGCCCGTCGAGGGAGGTCTCCAGGTCGGGGCCGAGTCCGTCGTACGCGCCGTAGAGCGCGGGGCCCTCGGGGATCGCGCCGTGCACGGGCAGCAGGTCGCCGACGGGGCGCCCGACGGCGTCCTCCTTGGTGTACCCGAACAGGCGCCGTGCACCGGTGCTCCAGTGGGAGACGAGGCCGCCGCCGTCGACGACGACCACGGCCAGGGGGATGCGTCCGGCCATGGCACGTTGCGCCACCGGCCCGCTGCGCGGAGTGCCTTCTTCCATGGCCCTTGCCCCTTCCCGTGGCAGCGCAAGATCTGAGCCGCCACCAACCACCGTACGACCGGGGCAGGTTGCCGTGCGGCGCAATACGCGAATTCGCCGCGGGCAGAGCCTCCGGCGCACGCCCCCCGCGGCAGGCCCGCGAGCCACGGCGGCCCCGCCTCGCTCAGTCCTCGTGCCCCAGCTGGAGATCCCGCTCGGTACGCCCGCCGCCCGCGACCTGGAGGACCGTGGCGACCGGCGGGTAGCCCGCCGCGATGACGGTGTACTCGCCGGACGACAGGTCGACGAAGCGGAAGGTGCCGTCCGCCCCGGTGGTCAGGGTGTCGACGACATTGCCCGCCGCGTCGAGCAGCGTCACGCGCGCGTCCTCCACGGGCCGCCCGCCGCTGGCCCGCACGGTGCCGCGCAGCACGGCACCGCCCGCAAGCTCGACGTCCTGCCGGGTCTCGCGCGACGCCTGCACGGTGACGGGCAGCGCGGCCGGGCGGAAGGCCGGGGCGCTCGCCGCGAGGGTGTACTCGCCCGCCACCAACTCCGTGATCACATAGCCGCCTTCGCGCCCGCTGCGGGTGGTGGCGACGACCTCCCCCCGGACGTCGGTGAGGGTGACGGCGGCGTCCCTGACGGGCGTTCCGTCGGCGGTGACGACGGTGCCCGCGAGGCGGCCCGCGCCGCCGAGGACCACGTCGAGATCGACGGGGCGCTCGCCGACGGTGACGGTGACGGCCTGCGGCTGGTGCCCGCCGGCGGCCGCGATCAGCACGAACGAGCCCGATCCGGGCGTCGACAGGGCGTACCGCCCGTCCTCGCCGCTCGCGCCGCGGCCGATCTGCTGCCCGGCGACGTCGATGAGGGTGAGGGCCGCGCGGGGCACCACGGTGCCGTCGGGGTGCTGCACGGTGCCGCACACCGGGACCCCGGCGGCATACGTCGTCGTACGGGCCTGGGGAATGGGCGCGGGTTCCGCGGCGGGCGCGTTGTGGGGAGCGGCGCTGGACAACAGGGGGGTCTCCTTGAGGAAGAAGGCGATCAGCATGCCGAGGACGAGCACCGGCACCAGGTAGAGGAAGATCCGCGGCATCGCGTCGGCGTAGGCCAGGATGTAGCCCTCGCGCAGCGGCGCGGGCAGCCCGTGGACGAGCTGCGGGGTGATGGACTCGGCGTCGGGCAGGGCCGCCCCCGCGTCCGCGGGGATGCGGTCGGCGAGCGCGTCGGTGAGCCGGTCGGCGAAGAGCGTGCCGAAGATCGCGGCGCCCACGCTGCCGCCGATCTGCCGGAAGTAGTTGTTGGCGCTGGTGGCGGTGCCCAGGTCGGCGGGGCGGACCGCGTTCTGCACGGCGAGCACCAGGACCGGCATGACCAGGCCGATGCCGGCGCCGAGCACGGCCATCCAGATGCTGTACTGCAGCCGAGACGTGTCGACTTCGAGGCGCGAGAGCAGCCACATGCCGACGACGGACAGGGCGCCGCCGAGGACCGGGTAGACCTTGTAGCGGCCGGTGTGGCTGATGAGCTGGCCGGAGACGATCGAGGCGCCGACGATGCCGCCCATCATCGGCAGCATCAGGAGTCCGGACTCGGTGGCGCTCGCCCCGTCGACCATCTGAAGGAACGTCGGCAGATAACTGGCCGCTCCGAAGAGGGCGATTCCGATGACCATGCCTACAAGACCGGTGATGTTGAAGACCGGATCACGGAACAGGCGCAGCGGGATGATCGGTTCTGCCGCGAAGCGCTCGGCGACGAGGAACAGCACGCTCGCCACGGCGGCACCGGCGCCGAGCCCCAGGATGACGCGGTCGTCCCACGCGTACTTCGTGCCGCCCCAACTGGTGAGCAGCACCAGGCAGGTGGAGGCGGCGGCGAGCAGCAGGGCGCCCAGGACGTCGAGCCTGCCCCGAGCCGCGGGCTTGGGCAGTTTGAGGACCAGGGTGACGACGACCAGCGTCACCAGGCCGAAGGGCACGTTGAAGTAGAAGCACCAGCGCCAGGACGCGTGGTCGGTGAAGAAGCCGCCGAGCAGCGGTCCCGCGACGGAGGCGAGGCCGAAGGCGGCGCCGATGAGGCCCATGTAGCGGCCGCGCTGCCGGGGCGGCACGATGTCGGCGATGATCGCCTGCACGCCGATCATGAGGCCGCCCGCGCCGACCCCCTGGAGGGCGCGGAAGGCGATGAGCTGGTCCATCGTCCGTGACCAGCCAGCGAGCGCCGAGCCGATGACGAAGATGACGATCGCGAACTGGAAGACGCCCTTGCGTCCGAAGAGGTCGCCGAGCTTGCCGTAGATGGGCAGTCCGACAGTGGAGGTCAGCAGGTACGCGGTGATCGCCCAGGACATCTTGTCCAGGCCGTGCAGCTCGCCGACGATCTTCGGGAGCGCGGTGGCGACGATCATCTGCTCCAGGGCGGCGAGCAGCAGGGCGAGCATCAGCCCGACGAAGACCATCCGGACGCGGCGGGGGCTGAGCCCGTGGGCCGTCGGTCCGGGGGCCGGGGGCGGCGGCAGCTGTGCCGTGCCCCGTTCGGGGGGTGTGTCGTCGGCCGTCCCGACGGCCTCGGCGCCGCCCTGCTCGACGGCCTTCGCCAGCGTCGTCCCGCCCACGTCCTGCTCCCCTCGTCGCGCCTGCGCCGCCCATTTCTCGCATTACGCGACAACTGTGAGCAAGCGCGACGAGTCGCCCTTCGGTGCGGCCGCACGGGCGTATGCGCCGGTCGGAGCCCTACGGCGTACAACGGGACCGAATGGAAAACCACTCGAATCGGTGAGCGGGGCGGCAACCCTGATGGGTCACGCGGGAGTTGGGGCTACTTCTCCACCTCGGCGGCGAGCTTGCCGAGCACGGCGTCGTAGATCCGCCCGAGCCCCTTGGGCGCGAAGGTCTTCTCGAAGAAGCCGCCGATGCCGCCCGCGCCGTTCCACACGCTGGAGACGACCACGCGGGACGTGCCCTCGCCGGCCGGGGTCACGGTCCAGGTGGTGACCATGGAGGAGTTGCGGTCCTTCTCGACCAGTTCGCCGTCGTTGGGCTCGCTGACCTCCAGCAGACAGTCCCTGATCCGCTTGCTGGTGGCCTGCAGCTTCCAGTGGACGAGGGTGCCCTCGCCGTCGCCGCCCTCGCGCACCTCGTACTCGCTGAAGTGCTCGGAAAGGATCTTTCCGCGCGTGCCGTTGTAGTCGGCCAGTGCGTCGAAGACGTCGTCCGGCTGTGCCGCGATGATCCGCTCCGTGGTCGCCTCGACCTGCGCCATTGCACTTCCTCCAGCACTTGTGTTTCTCGGGGGGTTCGCGGAAAGCCAACCACCCTGCGTACCGGCCTCCCAAATCGGGTCCCCCTGCTCCCCGCGCCCTCAGCCCGGCATGAGCCGCAGCGAACCCCACAGCGCGAGGGTCGAGAGGGCCAGCGCCGCGGGGGTGGTGAGCAGCCCCAGGCGGGTGAACTCCTTGAGTTCGACGTGGTGTTCGTGCTGGTGCGCGATGCGCCGCCACAGGAGCGTGGCGAGGGATCCCGCGTAGGTGAGGTTGGGGCCGATGTTCACGCCGATGAGGACGGCGAGCACGGCGCCGGGTCCGGACGGCGCCGCCAGCGGGACCAACGCGAGGACGGCGGGCAGGTTGTTGATCAGATTGGCGAGCAGCGCGGCGAGGGCGGCGGTGCCGAGCAGCGCGGGCAGCGACGAGCCGTCCGGCAGGACCCGGCCGAGCGCGTCGCCGAGGCCGTTGTCGACGACGGCCCTGACGACGACGCCGAGCGCGAGGACGAAGGCCAGGAACGGCAGGGAGGCCGAGCGCAGGATCGCCACCGGAGTCGTACGACGGTGTGCGAGGGCCCGTACGGCGAGGACCGTGGCCCCGGCCGCGGCGGCCCAGGCCGGGTCGATGCCGACGGCCGAGGCGACGGCGAACCCGGCGAGCGTGGCGATGACGGTCACCAGGGCGAACAGCGGCATCTCCGGCGGCTCCGCGGCGTCGGCGCCGTCGGCGGGTGCGTCGAGGTCGGCGGCGAAGTAGCGCAGGAAGACGGCGTATTCGACCGCGATGGCGACCAGCCAGGGCAGCGTCATGAGCAGCGCGAAGCGCGTGAAGCTCAGCCCCGTGGCGGTGAACGCGAGCAGGTTCGTCAGGTTCGACACGGGCAGCAGGAGCGACGCGGTGTTGGACAGGTGGGCGCTGGCGTAGACGTGCGGTCGCGGCCGGGCACCCATGCGCGCGGCCGTGGCGAAGACGACCGGGGTCAGCAGTACCACGGTGGCGTCCAGGCTGAGCGCCGCGGTGATCAGCGAGGCGAGTCCGAAGACGGCGGTGAGCAGTCGGCGCGGACGTCCCGCGGCCCGGCGCGCCATCCAGGTCCCGCAGGCATGGAAGAGCCCTTCGTCGGCGCAGAGCTTGGCGAGCACGAGGACGCCCGCGAGGAAGCCGACCACCGGACCGAGCCGGGCCGCCTCGTCGCGCACGTCGTCGAGCGGGATCGCCCCGCTCAGGATCACGACCCCGGCGGCCGGTACGGCGAAGGCGGCCTCCGGCCAGCGGAAGGGGCGGACCACCGCGCAGACCAGGACCACGGCAAGGGCCGCGAGGGACAGGAACTCGACGAACATGGGGCCGATCATCCATCGTGCCGGCGGGCGGACCTGCGGCGGGCCGCGGGAACGGACGCGCGGCAGGCCGCCACGGGCAGCGGGGCGGACGCGCGGCACGCCGCTACGGACAGCAGGGCGGCGGCGCGATGTCGCGCCGCCGCCCTCGATGCCCGTCCGATGGGCGCCGCGTCACTGCTCGGGCGGCTTGTCCTGGTCGCCGCCCAGCTGATCCTTGAGTTTGTCCTGGGCCGTGTCGACCTGGCTGCTGTATTTGCCCCCGGTCTTGCCGTCGACGAAGTCGCCGGCCTTGTCGATGCCCTTGCCTGCCTGGTCCTCGTGGCCCTTGAGCATCTGCTTGAGCTTGTCCATCACGGACATCGTCGGCCTCCTTGGTTCGAGCCGTCACCTTCAGCATGCGGGCTCGACACGCCCGCCGCATGCGCAGCGGGCACCGTTCCACGATCAAGGGAACATCTGTTCTATTCTGTGGTCAGTGCTACCGAGGAGGCGTCATGCGCTGGGAGAATCTCTCCGACGGGCCGCGTCAGGGCACCACGGACGCCGCGCTGTTCGGCGCGGACGCGGTGACGACCCGGACCTTCGACACCCCGGAGTTCCGGGGGATCACGTTCCACGAGATCCGGGCCAGATCGATCGTGAACCGGGTGCCCGGGGCGTCCCGCATGCCCTTCGAGTGGACGGTCAATCCGTACCGGGGGTGCACGCACGCGTGCGTCTACTGCTTCGCCCGCAAGACCCACAGCTATCTCGACCTGGACACCGGCATCGGCTTCGACAGCCAGATCGTCGTCAAGGTCAACGCCGCCGAGCTGCTGCGCCGCCACCTCGCCTCGCCCCGCTGGCACGGCGACCACATCGCCATGGGCACGAACGTGGACTGCTACCAGCGCGCGGAGGGCCGCTACCGCCTGATGCCGGGGATCATCGAGGCGCTGCGCGACCAGGGCAACCCCTTCTCGATCCTCACCAAGGGCACGCTGATCCTGCGGGACCTCGATCTGCTGCGGCAGGCGGCCGCCGTGACCGACGTCGGCATCTCCGTGTCCGTCGGCTTCACCGACCACGAGCTGTGGCGCACCGTCGAGCCGGGCACGCCCGCTCCGGAGCGCCGCCTCGACGTCGTACGCACCCTGACCGAACACGGCATCGACTGCGGGGTCCTGATGGCGCCGGTCATCCCCTTCCTCGGCGACCACCCCGACCAGCTGCGGGCCACCGTGCGGGCCATCGCCGCGTCCGGGGCGACCTCCGTGACGCCTCTGGTGCTGCATCTGCGGCCGGGGGCCCGCGAGTGGTTCATGGAGTGGGTCGGGCGGCACCATCCGCATCTGGTGCGCCGGTACGAGCGGCTGTACGCGGAGGGCGCCTACGCCCCGAAGTGGTATCAGCGCCGCATCACCCGTCATGTGCACGAACTGGCCGAGGAGTTCGGGATAGGCCCCACGCGCGCGGGAGCGGCACGCCGGATCCGCGTCCCCGAGCAGCCCTCGCCCGTCGCCGGACCCACCCAGCTCACCCTGCTGTGAGCCGCGCGGGGAGCGGACACCACCGCGGCGCCTGAGCACGGCCTTGCCCCTTTCGGGTCATGGCCGAGCTGAACCACCCCTTCCGGACGGGGCTTTCGGGACCATGCGTCGGGGGCCGTGGTGGGCACGGCCGGATCCCGTCGTTCCTGGGAGGCCGGATGAGGAAACGCGCCGTCGCGCTCTGCGCGATCGCCGCAGCGGTGGCAGGGATGGTCGCGGCGGTGCCGCCTTCGGCGAGCGCGTCCGGTCCTCCGTCGACCGCCGCACACACCTCGCTCACCTGGAAGAAGTGCGCCACCAAGGACCATCCGACGCTCCAGTGCGCGTCGTTGGAGGTGCCGCTCGACCACGCAAGGCCGCACGACAGGAAGATCACCCTCGCCCTGTCCCGCGTCCGGCACACGGCGAAGACGTTCCAGGGCCCGCTCCTGGTCAACCCCGGCGGGCCCGGCGGCAGTGGTCTGAGCATGGCCGGGTCGGTCGCCGCCACGCTGCCGAAGAAGGTGGCCGCGCAGTACGACGTCATCGGCTTCGACCCGCGCGGCGTCGGCAGGAGCAGGCCCGCACTGAACTGCCGCCCGGGGCACTTCGCCCCCGTACGGCCCGCGTCCGTCCCCGGCACCCACACTCTGGAGCGCGCCCAGCTCGCCAGGGCGCGGGCGTTCGCGCACGCGTGCTCGGCGAAGTACACGGATCTGCTGCCGTTCATCGACACGGTGAGCACGGCCAAGGACATGGACGCCATCCGCGGCGCACTCGGCACGGAGCGCATCACCTACTTCGGCTACTCGTACGGCACCTACCTGGGCGCCGTCTACGGAAAGCTCTATCCGCACCGCGTGCGCCGCATGGCACTCGACTCCATGGTCGACCCGACGGGCGTCTGGTACGAGGACAACCTCAAGCAGGACTACGCCTTCGACGCCCGCCACAAGGCCCTGATGGCCTGGATCGCCCGGCACGACAAGGCGTACGGACTCGGCAAGGCCCCCGCCGCCGTCGAGGCCGCGTGGTACGCGATGCGGGACGCGCTCGCGAAGAAGCCCGCGGGCAAGAAGGTGGGCCCCGCCGAACTGGAGGACACCTTCCTGCCCGGCGGCTACTTCAACGGCTTCTGGCCGCACCTGGCCGAGGCGTTCGCGGCGTACGCGAAGCACAAGGACACCGGCCCGCTCATCAAGGCGTACGAGAGCTTCGGCGCGGTCGACTCCGCAGGGGAGAACGGCTACAGCGTCTACGCGGCGGTGCAGTGCAGGGACGCGCGGTGGCCGCGCGACTGGGACACCTGGCGCGCCGACAACCGCGCGGTGCACGCGAAGGCGCCGTTCTTCACCTGGAACAACGCCTGGTACAACGCCCCGTGCGCATTCTGGCCGACGCACTCCCTGACCCCGCCCGACGTGTCCAACGCGTCGCTGCCGCCGGTCCTGATGTTCCAGGCGACCGACGACGCGGCCACCCCGTACGACGGAGCCGTCATCCTCCACCGCAAGCTGCACGGCTCCCGCCTCGTGGTCGAGCAGGGCGGCGGCAACCACGGCATCACCCTGAGCGGGAACGCCTGCCTGGACCGGTACTTGGCGGCCTATCTGGCCTCCGGCAAGGTGCCCTCCAGCGGCGGCGAGATCGACGCGGTGTGCGCCGCGACGCCGGAGCCGAAGCCGCTGGGCAAGGGGAAGGGCAGGTCGGGCGGCGGGCACGCGGCCCATGCGGGCGGCGGGCGCGGGGCGTTGTCAGTGCCGTGGTCCACCATGGGGGCATGAACCGACTGACCCGCATCAGCGCCCCCGAAGGCGTCGCCCCCGCCACCGCCTACACCCATGTCGTGATGGGTTCGGGCCGATTCATAGCGGTATCGGGCCAGTTGGCCCTGGACGAGGGCGGCGCCCTGGTCGGCAAGGACGACGCGGCCGCGCAGGCCCGGCAGGTCTTCGAGAACCTGCGGCGCTGCCTCGCCTCGGCGGGCGCCACGTTCGACGACGTCGTGAAGCTGACGTACTTCGTGACGGACATGGCGCACATGTCGGCGGTCCGCGCGGCCCGGGACGCCTTCCTGGACCCCGAGCGCCTCCCGGCGTCCTCGGCGGTGCAGGTGGGGTCGCTGATCGCCCCCGAGTTCCTGATGGAGATCGAGGCGTTCGCGGTGGTGGCCGAATAGGTGCCAGACGTGCCGATACGGGACTCGGACGTGCTGATACGGGCGATGGCCGATGCCGACTGCGCGGCTGTCGCCGAACTGCGCGTCCTCGGCTGGCAGTCGGCGTACGCCGGGCTGATGCCCCGGTCGTTCCTCGACGCGCTCAGCGTCGACGAGGTCACGGCCCGGCTGCGCGAGCGGCTCGCGCGGGCCTCCGGCAGGCCGGCGCGGGGCGGTGCCAGGCGAGTGGACCTGGTCGCCGAGCGCGCGGGGCGCACCGTCGGCTGGACCTCCTTCGGCCCGGCGCGCGACCCCGATGTGCCGCCCGGCGAGGCCGAGTTGTACGCGCTGTACGTGCACCCGGAGCAGCACTCCACGGGCGTGGGCCGGGCGCTGCTCCGTGAGTGCCTGCGGCGCTGCACGGCCGCGGGCCACTCCCGGCTGCGCCTGTGGGTCCTCGGGGTCAACACCCGCGCACGCCGCTTCTGCGAGTGCGCGGGCTTCGTGCGGGATGGCGCCCTCGATCCCCGGACGGCGGGCGACCGGTCCGTGCCCGAGATCCGCTACCACCGCGACCTCACCTGAGCCCGCCCCCTCCGGTCACCGCTGCCGCCGCATCGGCCACTGTCACCGCCGCCGCCCCGGCCGCCTCCTCACTCCGGCAGCCGTGCCAGCGCCGCCGACGCCGCGGCCGCAAGCCGGGGATTCGTCCGCGCCGCCATGAGGACCGGCCTGGCCCGGCCGTCGCCCAGGGCGCCGAGGCCCTCCACGCAGGCGAGCGCGATCTTCCCGTACGGGTCGTGCGGGGCGAGCCGCCGCTGCAGCGTGGTGATCAGCGCGGGCGCCGACTCGGGGGCGCGCAACTCGGTGAGCAGGCGCACCGGGTGGAGGGCGTAGGCGACGCGGAGTTCGTTCGTCGCGAGGGCGGCCGCCGCGCGGGCCGTGCGGGGGTCGCCGAGCCTGGCCAGGGCGTGCGCCGCCGCCGCGCAGCGCGGTGCGTCCCGGTGGTTGAGGAGCAGCACGAGCGACTCGAAGGCCCTGCGGTCACCGGCGACACCGAGCCTGACCGCCGCCAACTCCCGCGCCCACAAGGGCTGTCCCGGCGAGACGAGCACCTCCGCGAGCTCGTCGAGGTCACCGGTGGCGACCAGCCTCTCGTACTCCTTCGAGCCCCCGGCCTCGGCGCGTAAACGTTCCGTCACCGTCCGCAACTCCTCATCCATGGCCGCGAGCCTAACCGGCGATGCCCCATGGCGACTTCCCCCGCGGCGACGTAGATCACAGAGACCGAGGGCTGGCGCGCTCGTTACTCGCCGGTTAATCTCATGTGAGCGGGGCACACTCCCCGTAGCAGTTCCCTTTCTCACGGTGGCCTGGTGACGCAGCCGCCGTGAGTGACTGTCGGTTCGGTACTTCGCGTACCGCAAGCACCACCTTGTACGACGTGGCTCCGGGACAGAGCCGGTCGGCTCCTCACCGGGCGCGCCCTCTTCGCCGCCCGGACACGACACGCACCACTTTCCGCACGCCGTACGGCAGTTGCCGTGTCCGCGTGCGCCCCTCAGTCGTCACTCTCTTCCTGGAGTCCACGCATGGACGCTCCCCTGAACACCGTCGCCGTCATCGGTCTGGGCACGATGGGCACCGGCATCGCCGAGGTCCTGACCCGGGCGGGCCGCGAGGTCATCGG
The DNA here is from genome assembly GCF_042740435.1 of Streptomyces sp. NPDC059002. Taxonomy (NCBI): domain Bacteria; kingdom Bacillati; phylum Actinomycetota; class Actinomycetes; order Kitasatosporales; family Streptomycetaceae; genus Streptomyces; species Streptomyces sp. NPDC059002. The sequence continues at coordinate 45,661 of NZ_JBHYJI010000012.1, forward strand.
CATCGACATCAGCCAGGCCGCGGCCACCCGCGCGGTGGCGGCCCTGGAGTCCGCCACGGCCCGCGCGGTGCGGCGCGAGCGCCTCACCGAGGAGGAGCGGCACGGCATCCTCGCCCGCTTCCGCACGTTCACCGATCTGCAGGCCGCGGCCGACGCCGATCTGGTGATCGAGGTCGCCCCGGAGTCGTACGAGATCAAGCAGCAGATCGTCCGCGAGCTCGACGCCGTCGTGCGCCCGGAGACGATCATCGCGACCGGCACCAACGCGCTGTCCGTGACCCGGCTCGCCGCCGAATCGGCCCGCCCCGAGCGCGTGTTGGGCCTGCACTTCTTCAACCCGGCGCCCGCGATGAAGCTCGTCGAGGTCGTCTCGTCGGTGCTGACCGCGCCCGCCGCCGTCGCCGCGGTCACCGACCTGGCGTACGCCCTGGGCAAGGAGCCCGTCGCGGTGGGCGACCGGCCCGGTTTCGTCGCCGACGGGCTGCTCTTCGGCTACCTCAACCAGGCGGCCGCGATGTACGAGGCGAAGTACGCGTCCCGCGAGGACATCGACGCCGCGATGAAGCTGGGCTGCGGGCTTCCGATGGGCCCGCTCGCGCTGCTCGACCTGATCGGCGTGGACACCGCCCGCACCGTCCTCGACGCCATGTACGCCGAGTCGCACGACCGTCTGCACGCCCCCGCGCCGATCCTCAAGCAGCTCAGCGAGGCGGGCCTGACGGGACGCAAGTCGGGCCGCGGCTTCTACACGTACGAGGAGCCGGGCAGCACACAGGTGGTGCGCGGCGCACTGACCCCGCTGGAGGACGAGCGGCGCGCCCCGGGCCGGGCCGTCCGCGCGGTCGGCGTCGCGGGCTCGGGCACGATGGCGTCCGGCATCGCCGAGGTCTTCGCCAAGGCGGGCTACGACGTGGTGCTCGCCGCCCGCAGCGAGGAGAAGGCGCAGCTCGCCAAGTCCCGTATCGCCACGTCCCTTTCGCGCTCCGTCGAGAAGGGGCGGCTGACCGCCGAGTCCGCGGCGGAGACCCTGGAGCGGATCACTCCGGCCGATGCGTACGAGGCGTTCGCCGATGTCGATCTGGCTCTTGAGGCCGTCGCCGAGGACCTGGAGGTCAAGCAGCAGCTGTTCGCGACGCTCGACAAGGTCTGCAAGCCGGGCGCGATCCTGGCCACCACGACGTCCTCGCTGCCGGTGGTGGCCTGCGCCCGCGCCACCTCGCGCCCGCGCGACGTGATCGGCATGCACTTCTTCAACCCGGCCCCGGCGATGAAGCTCGTCGAGGTGGTCCGCACCGTGCTGACCGCGGACGACGTGCACGCCACGGTCCGCGAGGTCTGCACGGCGATCCGCAAGCACCCGGTGGACTGCGGCGACCGCGCGGGCTTCATCGTGAACGCGCTGCTCTTCCCGTACCTGAACAACGCGGTGAAGATGGTCCAGGAGCACTACGCCTCGCTCGACGACATCGACGCCGCGATGAAGCTCGGCGGCGGCTATCCCATGGGCCCCTTCGAGCTCCTCGACGTGGTCGGCCTGGACGTCTCGCTCGCCATCGAGAAGGTCCTGCACCATGAGTTCCGCGACCCGGGCCTCGCGCCCGCGCCGCTCCTCGAACACCTGGTGGCCGCGGGCTGCCTCGGCCGCAAGACGGGCCGTGGCTTCCGCGAATATGCCCGGCGCTGAGCCGGCCGAGGGCCGCCTGGGCGCGCGGACGGACTGGGGCGGGCTGCTCGAACCCTCGGGCGGCCCCCTCCCACACGAGCACCGTGCTGCGCATATGCAGTACGTTCGTGGCATGTCCAAGGCCGCCAAGTCCTCACGCAACGCCTCCCCCGACGCTCCGGAGAGCGCCGCGGGCAGCCGTGCCGCCGCCCAACGCCTCAAGATGCGCAGGGAGCTGGCTGCGGCGGCCATGGAGCTCTTCGCGTCCAAGGGGTACGAGGCGACGACGGTCGACGAGATCGCCGCCGCCGCGGGCGTCGCCCGCCGGACCTTCTTCCGGCACTTCCGCTCCAAGGAAGAGGCGATCTTCCCCGACCACGACGACACCCTGATCCGCGCGGAGGCGGTGCTGAACGCGGCGCCGCCGCACGAGCACCCGCTGGACACCGTGTGCCGCGGCATCAAGGAGGTCATGAAGATGTACGCGGCCTCGCCCGCGGTCTCCGTGGAGCGCTACCGCCTGACCCGTGAGGTGCCCACGCTCCGCGAGCGCGAGATCGCCTCCGTGGCCCGCTACGAACGGCTCTTCACGCGCTATCTCCTGGGCCACTTCGACGAGCAGGCGCACCACGACGGCAACGACGATCCGCTGCTCGCCGAGGTCGCCGCCTCCGCGGTCGTCACGGCCCACAACCACGTCCTGCGCCGCTGGCTGCGGGCGGGCGGCCAGGGCGACGTGGAGACCCATCTGGACCACGCGTTCGCGATCGTGCGGCGGACGTTCGGCACGGGCATCGGCGCGGGCCGTGACACCCTGCCCGCCGCGACCCCGGCGACGGTGTCCGCGCAGGGCGAGGTTCTGGTGACGGTGGCCCGCACGGACGCACCGCTGGACGAGGTCATGCGGACCATCGAGAAGGCCCTGCGGGAGCGAGCCTCTTAGTCCGTTTTTCGACCGATTCGTCCTTGGGTTTTGAGGGGGCGCTACCCACCGGTAGCGCCCCCTCTGGCGCGCTCGCACCCCCTCTGACCTGCACTGATCGATCATCGGTCAAAAACTCATGGCACTCAGTGTCTTGCCCCTTGGCACGCGGTGTCATACGTTGATGTTGTCCGGGCGGCCGGCGTGCAGAGATCTTCCGTACGCCGGCTGTCCCCTCAAGCCACGGCTTGTGCGCCCGGACGCCTGCGTCACAGGCACCTCCCACGCCCCACCAAGGCGTCGCCGAGCACCACCCTTCGCCGAACCGACGGCACACCTCCACCGCACGACCAGCACCCCGACGTAACCCTCAAGACAGCGCTCCCGCAGGGCGCTGCTTCGCCGGAGGCAAAACCGTGAAGGAAATCCTGGACGCGATTCAGTCGCAGGACGCATCGTCCGCCGACTTCGCCGCTCTCCCCCTGCCCGACTCGTACCGCGCGATCACCGTGCACAAGGACGAGACGGAGATGTTCACGGGCCTGGACACCCGCGACAAGGACCCCCGCAAGTCCCTCCACCTGGACGACGTGCCGATCCCCGAACTCGGCCCGGGCGAGGCCCTGGTGGCCGTCATGGCCTCCTCGGTCAACTACAACTCCGTGTGGACTTCGATCTTCGAGCCGCTCTCGACCTTCGGCTTCCTGGAGCGGTACGGCAAGGTCAGCGAGCTCACCAAGCGGCACGACCTGCCGTACCACGTCATCGGCTCCGACCTCGCGGGCGTCGTGCTGCGCACCGGACCCGGCGTGAACGCCTGGCACCCGGGCGACGAGGTCGTCGCGCACTGCCTGAGCGTGGAGTTGGAGTCGAGCGACGGCCACAACGACACGATGCTCGACCCCGAGCAGCGCATCTGGGGCTTCGAGACCAACTTCGGCGGCCTCGCCGAGATCGCGCTCGTCAAGTCCAACCAGCTGATGCCGAAGCCGGACCACCTCAGCTGGGAGGAGGCCGCGTCCCCCGGCCTGGTCAACTCCACCGCGTACCGTCAGCTGGTGTCCCGCAACGGCGCCGGGATGAAGCAGGGCGACAACGTCCTGATCTGGGGCGCGAGCGGCGGACTCGGCTCGTACGCAACGCAGTTCGCGCTCGCGGGCGGCGCCAACCCCATCTGTGTCGTCTCCAGCGAGCAGAAGGCGGACATCTGCCGCGCGATGGGCGCCGAGGCGATCATCGACCGCAGCGCCGAGGGCTACACGTTCTGGAAGGACGAGCACCACCAGGACCCCAAGGAGTGGAAGCGCTTCGGCAAGCGCATCCGTGAACTCACCGGCGGCGAGGACGTGGACATCGTCTTCGAGCACCCGGGCCGCGAGACCTTCGGCGCCTCCGTGTACGTCACGCGCAAGGGCGGCACGATCGTCACCTGCGCCTCGACGTCGGGCTACAACCACGAGTACGACAACCGCTACCTGTGGATGTCCCTCAAGCGCATCATCGGCTCCCACTTCGCCAACTACCGCGAGGCGTGGGAGGCCAACCGCCTGATCGCCAAGGGCAAGATCCACCCGACGCTCTCCAAGGTGTACTCCCTGGAGGACACCGGCCAGGCGGCGTACGACGTCCACCGCAACCTCCACCAGGGCAAGGTCGGCGTGCTCGCCCTCGCCCCCAAGGAGGGCCTGGGCGTGCGCGACCCGGAGATGCGGGCCCGGCACATCGACGCCATCAACCGTTTCCGCAACGTCTGAACCCAGCTAGGAGCAGCGGAGCATGACAGAGCGTCAGAAGGACCGGCCGTGGCTCATGCGGACGTACGCCGGTCATTCCACGGCGGAAGCGTCCAACGAGCTGTACCGGCGCAACCTCGCCAAGGGGCAGACGGGCCTCTCGGTCGCGTTCGACCTGCCCACGCAGACCGGCTACGACCCCGACCACATCCTCGCCCGCGGCGAGGTCGGCCGGGTCGGTGTCCCGGTCTCGCACCTCGGTGACATGCGGCGCCTGTTCCAGGACATCCCCCTGGAGCAGATGAACACCTCGATGACGATCAACGCCACCGCCATGTGGCTCCTGGCGCTCTATCAGGTGGTCGCGGAGGAGCAGGGCGCGGACATCACCCAGCTCCAGGGGACGACGCAGAACGACATCGTCAAGGAGTACCTCTCGCGCGGGACGCACGTCTTCCCGCCGGGGCCCTCCCTGCGGCTCACCACCGACATGATCACGTACACGGTGGCGAACATCCCCAAGTGGAACCCCATCAACATCTGCAGCTACCACCTCCAGGAGGCGGGGGCCACGCCGGTCCAGGAGATCGCGTACGCGATGTCCACCGCCGTCGCGGTTCTCGATGCCGTACGCGACTCAGGGCAGGTCCCCGAGGAGAAGTTCGGGGACGTCGTGGCCCGCATCTCCTTCTTTGTGAACGCGGGTGTCCGCTTCATCGAGGAGATGTGCAAGATGCGGGCGTTCGGGCGGATCTGGGATCAGGTCACGCGCGAGCGGTACGGCATCGAGAACCCGAAGCAGCGCCGGTTCCGCTACGGCGTGCAGGTCAACTCCCTGGGTCTGACCGAGGCCCAGCCGGAGAACAACGTCCAGCGCATCGTCCTCGAAATGCTGGCCGTCACGCTCTCCAAGGACGCACGCGCGCGTGCCGTGCAACTTCCCGCCTGGAACGAGGCGTTGGGCCTGCCCCGCCCCTGGGACCAGCAGTGGTCCCTACGCATCCAGCAGGTCCTCGCGCACGAGAGCGACCTCTTGGAGTACGAGGACATCTTCGCGGGCTCGCATGTCATCGAGAAGAAGGTCGACGAGCTGGTCGCCGAGTCGCTCGCCGAGATGGACCGGATCCAGGAGATGGGCGGCGCGATGGCCGCCGTCGAGTCGGGCTACCTCAAGTCCCAGCTCGTCTCCTCGCACGCCGAACGCCGGGCCAGGATCGAGGCGGGCGACGAGAAGATCATCGGCGTCAACATCTTCGAGTCGACCGAGCCGAACCCGCTCACCGCCGACCTGGACACCGCGATCATGACGGTGGACCACGCCGTCGAGGCGAAGGTCGTGCGGGCCATCGGCGACTGGCGCACCACGCGTCAGGAGTCCTCCGACCGGCAGGGCATGGGCGACCCGTTCCACTTCCCGACCACCCAGCAGGCCCTCGACCGCCTCAAGGAGGCGGCCGCGGGTACGGAGAACCTCATGGAGGCCACCCTCGAATGCGCCCGCGCCGGGGTCACCACCGGCGAGTGGTCAGAGGCCCTGCGCGAGGTGTTCGGCGAGTTCCGTGCCCCCACCGGCGTCTCGTCGGCGCCGGTCGCGGTGGCCGCGGAGGAGGGCACACCCCTGGCCGAGGTCCGCCGCAAGGTCGCCCGCACCGGCGACGAGCTCGGCGGCAAGCTCCGGCTGCTCGTCGGCAAGCCGGGCCTCGACGGCCACTCCAACGGCGCCGAGCAGATCGCCGTGCGCGCCCGCGACGCCGGGTTCGAGGTGGTCTACCAAGGCATCCGGCTCACCCCGGAACAGATCGTGTCCGCCGCGCTCGCCGAGGACGTGCACTGCGTCGGCCTGTCGATCCTCTCCGGGTCGCACGCCGAGCTGGTGCCCGACGTCCTCGCGCGGATGCGTGAGGCGGGCGCCACCGACGTCCCCGTGATCGTCGGTGGCATCATCCCCAACGCCGATGCCGAGGATCTGAGGCGTGCGGGTGTGGCCGCCGTCTTCACCCCCAAGGACTTCGGCATCACGGAGATCATCGGCCGTATCGTCGACGAGATCCGGAAAGCGAACAACCTCGACCCTCTGGAGGTCCCCGCATGACTGCGCCCATCAACCGCCTTCGCCCTCGCCGTTCGTGTCTCGCGGTGCCCGGAAGCAACCCCCGCTTCCTGGAGAAGGCCCAGGGCCTCCCGGCCGACCAGGTCTTCCTGGACCTGGAGGACGCCTGCGCGCCGCTCGCCAAGCCGGAGGCCCGGCACACCATCGTGAAGTTCCTCAACGAGGGCGACTGGACGGGCAAGACGCGGGTCGTGCGCGTCAACGACTGGACCACCGAGTGGACGTACCGCGACGTCGTCACGGTCGTCGAGGGCGCGGGCCAGAACCTCGACTGCATCATGCTGCCGAAGGTCCAGACGGCCGACCAGATCGTCGCGCTCGACCTGCTGCTCACCCAGATCGAGAAGACGATGGGCTTCGAGGTCGGCAAGATCGGCATCGAGGCGCAGATCGAGAACGCGCAGGGCCTCAACAACGTCAACGCGATCGCCGAGGCATCCCAGCGCGTCGAGACGATCATCTTCGGCCCGGCCGACTTCATGGCGTCCATCAACATGAAGTCCCTGGTCGTCGGCGAGCAGCCGCCCGGCTACCCGGCCGACGCCTACCACTTCATCCTGATGAAGATCCTGATGGCCGCCCGCGCCAACAACCTCCAGGCGATCGACGGCCCCTACCTCCAGATCAAGAACGTCGACGGCTACCGCGAGGTCGCGAACCGCGCCGCGGCCCTCGGCTTCGACGGCAAGTGGGTCCTGCACCCCGGCCAGGTCGAGGCGGCCAACGAAGTCTTCTCGCCCTCCCAGGAGGACTTCGACCACGCCGAGCTGATCCTGGACGCGTACGAGTACTGCACGTCCGAGGCGGGCGGCAAGAAGGGCTCGGCGATGCTCGGCGACGAGATGATCGACGAGGCGAGCCGGAAGATGGCGCTCGTCATCTCCGGAAAGGGCCGTGCGGCGGGCATGCAGCGCACGTCCAAGTTCGAGGCCCCGGAGGCGTAAGACACATGCAGTTCGGCCGCACCTACGAAGAGTTCGAAGTCGGCGCCGTGTACAAGCACTGGCCCGGAAAAACGGTCACCGAGTACGACGACCACCTCTTCTGTCTGCTCACCATGAACCACCACCCCCTCCACATGGACACCAACTATGCGGAGAAGACGACGGACTTCGGGAAGAACGTCGTCGTGGGCAACTACATCTACTCGCTGCTCCTCGGCATGTCCGTGCCCGACGTCTCCGGCAAGGCCATCGCCAACCTGGAGGTCGAGTCGCTCAAGCACGTTGCGCCGACCTTCCACGGCGACACGATCTACGGCGAGACGACCGTCCTCGACAAGACGCCGTCGAAGTCCAGGAGCGACCGCGGGATCGTCTACGTGGAGACCAAGGGCTACAAGCAGGACGGCACGCTGGTCTGCGTGTTCCGCCGCAAGGTGATGGTGCCCACCGAGACGTACATCAAGGAGCGTGGCGGCGAGCAGCCCGGCCGCCCCACGCCTTTGAATGTCACAGCCAAGAGCCAGGAGAAGTAGCCATGAGCCGACTCGCGCAGACCGCCGGTCTCACCGACGTCCAGCAGGAGATCCTGTCCACGGTGCGGGACTTCGTCGACAAGGAGATCATCCCTGTCGCGACCGGCCTTGAGCACCGCGACGAGTACCCGCAGCAGATCGTGGACGGCCTCAAGGAGTTGGGCCTGTTCGGGCTCATGATCCCGGAGGAGTACGGCGGCCTGGGCGAGTCGCTGCTCACCTACGCGCTGTGCGTCGAGGAGATAGCGCGCGGCTGGATGTCGGTCTCCGGCATCATCAACACCCACTTCATCGTCGCCTACATGCTCAAGCAGCACGGCACGCAGGAGCAGAAGGAGACCTTCCTGCCGCGCATGGCGGCCGGCGAGGTGCGCGGCGCCTTCTCCATGTCGGAGCCGGGACTTGGCTCCGATGTGTCGGCGATCACGTCGAAGGGCGTCAAGGACGGGGACGAGTATGTCCTCAACGGCCAGAAGATGTGGTTGACGAACGGCGGCACATCCACTTTGGTGGCCGTCCTGTGCCGAAGTGACGAAGGACACCCTGAGGGCACGGCGCCCCACAAGTCGATGACCACGTTCCTTGTCGAGAAGGAGCCCGGTTTCGGTGAGGTCCGCCCCGGCCTCACCATCCCCGGCAAGATCGACAAGATGGGTTACAAGGGCGTCGACACGACCGAACTCATCATGGACGGACTACGTATTCCGGCCAATCGCGTGCTCGGCGGAGTCACCGGCCGAGGGTTTTACCAAATGATGGACGGCGTCGAAGTCGGCCGCGTCAATGTCGCGGCGCGTGGCTGCGGAGTCGCTCAGCGTGCTTTTGAGCTCGGCGTCTCATATGCCCAGCAACGTCACACTTTTGGCAAGCCGATCGCCCAGCACCAGGCGATTCAGTTCAAGCTGGCGGAGATGGCTACCAAGGTCGAGGCCGCCCATGCGATGATGGTCAATGCAGCACGCAAAAAGGACTCCGGGGAACGAAACGACCTCGAAGCAGGGATGGCGAAGTACCTCGCCTCCGAGTACTGCAAGGAAGTCGTGGAGGACGCGTTCCGGATTCACGGCGGTTACGGCTTCTCGAAGGAGTACGAGATCGAGCGCCTCTACCGGGAGGCCCCGATGCTGCTGATCGGTGAAGGTACCGCCGAGATCCAGAAAATGATCATTGGTCGTCGACTGCTCGAAGAGTATCGATTCCAGGGCTAGATGCCCGGTTTGGGGTGTTTTCTTCGCGAAGAAGATCACACCCTGTCAACACTCTTCGGCCGTCGACTCGGCTTCCTGGCTTGCCCAGTTGTGGCTCGCAACCGATAGCATCCGGAGAAAGCCGCCGTCCCCCATTCACTGCGCGGCATCATCCGCTACGAAGGTCATCCATGCCCCACAGCCAAACCTCTGCACCACGCGACGGCATTCTTAAGGGACGCCTTGCTCGCGGAGCATCGCCGTGGCTCCTGCCGACCGTCGCCACCGCGGCACTCAGCCTCGCCCGCGCGCGCCGCTCCAAGGGCGCCGCGGCCGTCGCCGTACCCGCCACCGCGCTGGCGGCGGGCATGCTGTGGTTCTTCCGCGACCCCGAGCGAGAGATCGCTCAGGGCCGGGTCATCTCGCCCGCCGACGGCGTGGTGCAGAGCATCATGCCGTGGAAGGACGGGCGCACCCGCGTCGCCATCTTCATGAGCCCGCTGAACGTCCACGTCAACCGCGCGCCCCTGGCGGGCACGGTGACGTCCGTGGAGCACATCCCCGGCGGGTTCGTCCCGGCGTTCAACAAGGAGAGCGAGAACAACGAGCGCGTTGTCTGGCACTTCGACACCGAGCTCGGCGACATCGAGATGATCCAGATCGCGGGTGCGGTCGCGCGGCGCATCGTGCCGTACGTGCCGCAGGGCTCGAAGGTGGAGCAGGGCGAGCGGATCGGCCTGATCCGCTTCGGCTCACGCGTCGACATCTACCTCCCCGAGGGTGTCGAGGTGGACGTCGAGGTCGGTCAGAAGACCGTGGCTGGGGTGACTCGCATTGACCGTGGTTGATCCAGAGACCCAAGCGGGCTGGGTGCCCGAGGCCGCGGAGGACGAGGCCGACGAGGAGATGCCCCTCTCCTTGAGGCTGTCGATAGCGGACACCCTCACACTCGGCAACGCCACGTGCGGATTCATGGCGGTGTACTTCACCACCACCGGCATCCTCATCCCGCACCTCTCGGGCGACCAGTCGGGGATGGCCCGCAACAGCGCCGCCACCGCGGTGATACTGATGCTGTGCGCGGCGGTCTTCGACCTGTTCGACGGTCTCGTGGCCCGCAAGCTGAGGTCCTCGCCGATGGGGGCGGAGCTGGACAACCTCTCCGACCTGATCAGCTTCGGCCTGGCACCGGCGTACTTCGTGCTCGTGTACGGCATGGTCGCGAGAGACGCGCATGAGCGGGTCGCGGCGGTGGGCGCCATCGTGGTGTTGCTGGCGGTGGTGCTGCGGCTTGCGAGATTCTCCTGCGTGACGGTGCCCGACGGCACCTTCCAGGGCATGCCGTCGCCGTTCGGCGCGCTCACGGTCGTCTCGATCGTGCTCCTGGAGCTGCCCTTCGTGGCGACGCTCCTCGCGATCATCGGCACGGCCTGGCTGATGGTCAGCCGCGTCGAGTACCCGAAGCCACGCGGTCCCCTCGCGGTGGCGATGCTCGCGTGGATCGTCTCGGCCATGGGGCTGCTCGCGGCCTGGGCGTTCGACGCCCCCGGCGGCCAGCTGCTCCTGCAGACCGGCTGCGCGCTCCAGCTCGTCCTCGGCGCGGTGATCCCCCTCTTCGCCACGGCTCGACGGGTCAACAACTTCCGTGACAACCGTCGCGAGGCCCGGGCGGCGCAGCTGCCCTAGCCTTTTGTACGTTGCTCTGGGGGCCTGAACCTGATGGTTCGGGCCCCCTTTGCGTGCCGTGAATCGCCCTTCGGGCTCGTCCTCAAACGCCGGACGGGCTGATCATGGCCGCACCAGCACCTTCACGTGGTCGTCGGGGTGAGCCAGTGCCGCCATCGCCGCGTCGACGTCCCCGAAGCCCACCTCGCCCGTGATCAGGGCCGCCGCGTCCACCCTGCCGTCCGCGATCCGGTCCAGGGTGCGGGCGAACTCCTCCGGCGGGTACGCCATGCACATGGTCACCGTGATGTCCTTGTAGATGCCGACCACGGGGCGGAAGACGTCCTCCGTCATGCAGGCGCCGATCAGCATGACCCGGGTGGAGCGCGGGGCGCGGTGCAGGATCGTGTTCAGCATGCCGGGCCTGCCCGAGCACTCGTACACGGTCGGTGACCGGCCGGATCCGCTCGCCTCCCGCCAGGCGTCGAAGGGGTCGCGCACCGCCGGGTCGAGGACCGTGTGCGCCCCGAAGCGGGCCGCGAGCTCCCTGCGGCGCGGGGACGGCTCCGATACGACGACGGGGGCCACGCCACGCTCCACGAGGGCCGCCGTGGCGCCGAGGCCGATGGGGCCCGCGCCGATGACGACGGCGCCCGTGCCGGGGTCCTGCGCCGCGCGGGCGACGTTGCCGAAGCCGACGGCGAGCGGTTCGGTGAGGGCGGCGACGCGGGGCGGCACATGGCCGGGGACCTCGACGAGGGCGGCCTCCTGGAGCGTCACGCGCTCGCCGAAGCCGCCGGGGAACACCGTGGAGTAACCGATCGTGCGCAGCGTGCCCGTCGCGTCAAGGGCCCAGGGGAGGCCGACGACGACCTTGCCCTGCCACTCCCCCGGGCTCAGCACCCGGGCGCAGAGCTCATGGCCCATGACCAGGTCGGCGTCCGGGTCGAAGAGGAAGGACCCGGTGCCGGAGTCGCGGGAGGCCGCCAGGAAGTCCTCGGTGTGCCGGGCCGCGGAGAGGTCGGAGCCGCAGACACCGGTGGCCAGGGTCTGGGCGACGACCTGGCCGGGGCCGGGGGACGGCGGCTCGGGGACCTCGTCCTCGACGAAGTGTCCCGCGCGCAGCACCGCCGCCCTCATCGCGCGTCCCCGATGGCGGCCTCGACGGCGGCGCGCATCGCGCCCAGGAAGCGCTCGCTGTTCGCGCGGGCCCATGCCATGGACGTCTCGCGGCCGCGGTTCGCCCCGGTGCAGTGCGGCACGACGTACTCCGCGAAGAGTTCGTAGCTGCGCCGCTTCGCCTCCGGTGTGCCGGTCGGCAGGTCGAGCAGGAGCAGCGTGCCGAAGCCGCCCGATGCCTCGGCCAGGGCCTCGATGCGGGCGACGGCGTCCGCCGGGGTGCCGATGGTCGCGACGCCGAAGACGGGGAAGCCCTCGCCGGTCCAGCGCTCGATCGCGTCCTCCGCCGTGCGTCCCCACGGCAGGGTCGTGTCCGAAAGGCCCTCGATGTAGCGGACCAGGTGCAGCACGCCGTACGCGGCCTGGGCGCGGGCCTCGGCCGCCGTCTCCGCCAGGTGCATGGGCACCACGAGACGCCAGGCCTCGCGGTCCGCGGTGTGGCCGTGCTCGGCGCAGGACTTCTCGTACGCGGACCAGTTGCCGTTCAGCGCGGCGAGCCCCGCGGGGTCGGCCGCCGCGAGGGAGAGCAGCCCGATGCCGTGCCGGCCCGCCTGCACGGAACCGGACGGCGAGACGGTCGACGCGACCGCGAGTTCGGTGCCGTCGGGGTGGAAGGGGCCCAGCTGGAGCCTGGCCTCCGCCAGTTCGAACCAGTCCGTGCGCATCGTGACGGTCTCCCCGCGCAGCAGCCGTACGACCGCCTCCAGGGCCTCGGCCATCATGGCGCGCTGGCGCAGCGGGTCGATGCCCATCATGAAGGCGTCGGAGGCGAGCTGCCCCGGGCCCGCGCCCAGCATCACGCGTCCCATGGTCTGGTGGTCGAGCTGCCGGATGCGGTCCGCGAGGATCAGGGGGTGGTGGTACGGCAGGGAGTTCACACCGGTGCCGAGCCGGATGCGGCGGGTGTGCTCGGCCGCCGCGGCGATGAAGACCTCCGGCGACGCGATCGTCTCGTATCCGGCGGAGTGGTGCTCGCCGATCCACGCCTCGTCGAAGCCGAGGGTGTCGAGGTGGCGCACCAGGTCGAGGTCGCGGCGGAGCTGGAGCGCGGGGCTGCCGTCGAGGCCGTGGTAGGGCGCGAGGAAGGTGCCGAAGCGGGTGGGCAGCAGGCGGGTGGGGCCCTGGTGATCCATGCGTACGCCTTTCACCGGGAAGGACGTCGGACATAAGCTCGGGCAGTCGCGGTTTTGTGTCCCACGTCCTATACCGGGGCCCTTAAGAGGTCAACACACAGGAGGCGAGGGATCGTTGGAGGCGCCACGCACCCGCCGCCGCGCGGACGGCTCGCCCAGCGCGCGGACACTGCTGCTGACCGTCCTCGGCGAGTACGTGCGGTACGCGGGCGCCACGCGCGTGCCCTCCCGTGCCGTGGTCGGCGCGCTCGGTGCCTGCGGGATCGGCGAGGCGGCGGCCCGGCGTGCGCCGACCCGGCTCGTGCAGGAGGGCTGGCTGCGTACGGAGCCGGTGGGGCGCCGCACCGTCCTCGTCCTGGAGCCGCGCCTCGTCGCGCTGCTCACGGCGTGGACGCACCGGCTGGAGCGCGCGGTCGAGGAGACCCCATGGCACGGCGAGTGGCAGCAACTGCTGCTCCGCGGGCCCGCACTGGGCCACGCCCTGCTGGCGCAGCAGCTGGCCTTCGAGGGCTTCGGGCCGCTGGACCGGGGTGTGTGGGTCGCGGCGGACGCGGGCGGCGTGGCCGCGCTCAAGGAGCTGCTGCGGGAACAGGGGCTCGCCTCGTACGCGACGTGGCTGACATGCCGTGCCGAGCGGGACGGTGAACTGGTCGCGGGCGCCTGGGACCTGGCGGCGGTGCGCGCCGTCCACGAGGAGTTCCTCGGGCGGTTCGAGGGGGTGCGGGCCGGTACGGACGAGGAGGCGTTCGTGCTGCGGACGCGGCTCGTGCACGCCTGGCGCGGCACGTTCGAGCGGGATCCCCGGCTGCCCGCCGCGCTGCTGCCGCGCGGCTGGCCGGGGCTCGCCGCGACGCGGTCGTTCGTACGGACGTGGCGGGCGCTGCGCGCCCCGGCGGACCGTCACTGGGACCTGCTGGCGCGGGATCCCGTGGTGTGACGGCGCCGGGCTGCGCGGCGCGCGGCGGCCGGTTCCCTGCCGGCCGGTTCCCTACGTGCTGAGCAGGTCCTGGAAGGCGCTCGCCGATTCCGTCGCGGACCGGCCGAACGGCGCGTCGAAGTTCCAGACCAGGAAGAGCAGGAAGGCGATCAGGGCGCTGAAGGTCCCGGCCAGCAGGAGTTCCCGTGCCGAGCGTCTGATCTGCAGCGTGAAGATCAGCCCGACCGTGACGAGGGCCCCGGCGACCAGGCCGAACCAGACCACTCCGGGGAGCGTCGCCTCCGCGTTGTCGGCTCGGGTCCTGCGCGCCTCGTCGGCGGCGGCCACCTGGTCGAGCAGCGGCTGGTACGTCTGTGCCTCCAGGTCGTTGGCGGGCGGCCGTTCGGCGATGTCCTCGCGCAGGGTGTCCAGGAGTTCGGTGCCCCGCTCGGTGAGTTCGTGGCGCTCGATCATGCGCGGCCACTCGACGGTCGTCACATGCTCGGTGTAGCGCCGCACATCCTGCTGGATGCGCTCCTGCGCTGCGGCCGGGTAGATCTTGGCGCGGCTGCTGATCTCGTGCAGCGCCTGGGCCTCCTGGCGTGTGCCGTCCTCGGCGGCGCCGCGCGCCTCCCAGACGCCCGCGATGGCGAGCCCCAGGACGATCGCGTACACGACGCCGACCATCATCACCATGTACTCGATGACGTCCGGTGTCTGACTGGTGTCGTCGTCCTCGGGCACACGGCGGTGCTTGAGCACGGTGACGGTCAGAACGACCGCGCAGGCCAGCGCCATGGCGACGGCGAGTACGAGCCATTCCGTCACGAAGATCCTCCGGAGTGGGAGCGGGAACGGGACGAGGCGCCCGAGCGGGAGCCCGAGCGCGGCCGCAGCAGGGCTGCGGCGAGGACCGCCGGGGTGGTGACGACCATCGTGGTGGTGACCACGGAACGCCCGGCCGGGGGCTCCGGTTCACCGGCGCCGCGGTAGTGCGGGGCCGGGAAGGAGGGCGGTGGCGCGGGCGCGGGCCGTCGGTGCGGCGGTGCGGATTCCAGGCGTACGGGGATGAGGAGTTCCCGGACGCGGGGCGCGGCCGGGGCCGGGCGCGGTGCGGGGCGGGCGCGGGGCGGCGGCTCGGGGGACGGTTCCGGCGTGGGGCGGTCGGGGGACGGTGGGGTGGCCGGGGGCGGGTCCCTGCGCGGCGGGGCGGCCCGGTGCGCGGCGGGTCCGGGCGCGGGGCCGACGGCGATGTCCGCGGCCGCGCCCGGCAGGTCCTCGCGGCAGACCTCCACCTGCCCGGACAGGGCGACGCCCAGCGCCTCGACGTGCGCGGCGACGGACACGCCGCCCACCGGGCACAGGGTCACGACGATGCCCAGGCCGCCGAGCCCCGCCCACCCGGTCAAGATCGACTCCTCTTCACGTACAGAAGAAACGATCAAGTTCCCGGTCGGATACGGGGGCTTCAGGCCAGCCGCGGCACAACGACGGCGAGGCCCCGCCAGGGTGTGGC
>NZ_JBHYJI010000012.1:61171-197214 GCF_042740435.1 Streptomyces sp. NPDC059002
AATTATCTAATCATTTACTTTTAATTATTAATATATCTTTTTCCGGGTGGTATTGGGGGTTTTCCGCCATGCGGCGGCAATACGCGGGTGTGGCCCCGCGTGTTTGTGGGGGGGCCTCGCCGGACGTACGGAATCGGATCGGTCGAACTCGGACTGGACGTACGGAAGAGAGTCGTCAGGCCAGGAAGTCCCGCGCGATGCCCTCGGCCACGGTCTCCAGGATCGGGCCCGCCTCCGCGATGCACCGCGCCACGTCGGGCTCGACCTCGGTGAGGGCGTACGCGCGGCGGATGCCCGCCCTGCCGAGGACCTCGGGGGCCAGGGCCAGGCGGCCGCAGACCGCGACGACCTCGATCCCGGCGGCGCGGGCGGCGGCGGCCACCCCGGCGGGCGCCTTGCCGTGCAGGGTCTGCTCGTCGAGGGAGCCCTCACCGGTGATGACGAGGGTGGCGCGGGCCAGGGCGGGCGCGAAGCCGAGCACGTCGAGCATGACCTCGATGCCGGGCCGGAAGCTCGCGCCGAGCCCGACGAGCGCGCCGTACCCGATGCCGCCCGCCGCGCCGGCGCCCGGCGACTGCGCGTACTCGGCGGCCTTGGGGCCGATGGCCTTCTCCAGGACCGTGGCGAAGTGGGCGAGCGCCGAGTCCAGCGCGGCGACGTCCTCGGGCGTCGCGCCCTTCTGCGGTCCGTACACCGCGGGCGCGCCCTTCGGGCCGGTCAGCGGGTTGTCGACGTCGCTCGCGAGGACGATCCCGACGTCCTTCAGGCGCGGGTCGAGGCCGGAGAGATCGGCGCTCGCCAGGTCCTTCAGCGGGCCGCCGCCGGGCGCGACGGGCGCGCCGTCCGCGTCCAGGAAGCGGGCGCCGAGCGCGGCCAGCATGCCCGCGCCGCCGTCGGTCGTGGCGCTGCCGCCGACGCCGAAGACGATGGTGCGGGCCCCCGCGTCGAGCGCGGCGCGGAGCAGCTCTCCGGAGCCGTACGTCGTGGACGTGAGCGGCGCGAAGACGCCGTCGGGGAGCAGCTGGAGGCCGGAGGCCTCGGCCATCTCCACCACGGCGGTGCCGTCCTTGAGCGCGTACGCCGCGGTCACCTCGGCGCCGAGCGGTCCGGTGACCCGCACCTCGCGGCGCTCGAAGCCGCCCGCGACGGCCGCGGCGACCGTGCCGTCGCCGCCGTCGGCGACCGGCAGCGCCTCGACCTGCACACCGGGGGCGACGCGGTGGAGTCCGGCCGTCACCCGCTCGGCGACCTGCACGGCCGTGAGCGAACCCTTGAACTTGTCCGCGGCGATGAGGACACGCTGCGCCTGCCGCTCGTGTCCCGCCGTCCCTGCAGCGTCCGCCACCTTGCATTCCCCTTGCTTTCCGGGCCTTGCTCGCGTCAAGGCAGTCGCGCCGCTGCGACCATAACCGCAGGAGGGGCTCCCTGCCCATGGCCGCCCTCGGCGGCGGACGGCGTGCCCAGGCGATAAATACCCCTTTACCGCTCCATAGTGGTGCGTCATGAGCACGGAAATGATCGATCAGCCCCTGCCCGACGAGGGCCCGCCGGACCCGCCGTCGAACGGCCGGGACCCCTCCGGCGGCTCCCCTTCCGACGGCACCCCCGACTTCGCCGTCATCGGCATCGGCGTGGCCGCCGTCCTCGCGGTGGTCGCGTGGGCGGCGATCGGCAAGAAGTCCTTCGAGAGCGCGTCGGACACCGCACTCGCCTGGGTCCTTGACAACTTCGCCTGGCTCTTCGTGATCGCCGCGGACGTCTTCCTCGTCCTGTGCGTCGTCCTCGCGATCAGCCGCTTCGGCCGGATCAGGCTCGGCAAGGACGACGCACGGCCCGAGTTCACCGACCTCGCGTGGATCGCGATGATGTTCAGCGCGGGCATGGGCATCGGCCTGATGTTCTACGGCGTCGGCGAGCCCCTCACCCACTATCTGAACCCGCCGCCCTCCAGCGGCGCCGAGCCCCGCACCGGCGGCGCCGCCCGCACCGCCCTCGAGTACTCCTTCTTCCACTGGACCCTGACCCCCTGGGCGATCTACGGCATCGCGGGCCTCGCCCTCGCCTACGCGGGCTTCCGCAAGGGCCGCGGCAACCGGCTCAGCGCGGTCTTCGTGCCGCTCATCGGCGCCCGGCGGGCAGCGGGCTGGCCGGGCCGTCTCATCGACCTGCTCGCGCTCTTCGCCACCGTCTTCGGCACGGCGACGAGCCTCGGCGTGGGTGCCCTCCAGGTCGCCACCGGCCTCAACCTCACCACGGGCGCGGAGAGTTCGACCACCCTCCAGCTGATCATCATCGCCTCCCTCGGCACGGCCTTCGTGGTCTCCGCGTTCTCCGGGGTGCACAAGGGCGTGAAGTGGCTGAGCACCCTCAACCTCGCGCTCGCCGCCTGTCTGATGCTGTTCGTCTTCGTGCTCGGCCCCACCGTCTACATCCTGGACGCGATCCCGGCCAGCCTCGGCGGCTATCTCCACGAACTCCTGCCGATGGCCACGCGCACCGGCGCCTTCACCGACAGCAGCTGGCTCGGCGCGTGGACGATCTTCTACTGGGCGTGGTGGCTGTCGTGGGCGCCGTTCGTCGGCACGTTCATCGCGCGGATCTCCCACGGCCGCACGATCCGCGAGTTCCTGATCGGTGTGCTGCTCGTGCCGAGCGGCGCCACCGTCATCTGGTTCTGTGTGATGGGCGGCACCGGGATCCGCCTGGACTCCACCGGCAAGGTCGACATGGCCGAGAAGGTGAAGGAGGGCGCGGAGTCCTCGCTCTTCGCGATGCTGGACGCACTGCCGCTCGGCACGGTCACCTCATGGGTCGCGATGATCCTCGTCATGACGTACTTCGTCACGAGCGCCGACTCCGCGTCCCTGGTGATGGGCTCCCTCAGCAGCCGCGGCTCGCTGCACCCGCCGACCTGGCTGGTCGTCACCTGGGGCGTCCTGATGGCGGCGGTGGCCGCGGTGCTCCTGGTCGCGGGCGGGCTCAGCTCGCTGCAGAGCGCGACGATCCTGGTGGCGCTGCCGTTCGTCGTGGTGATGCTGACGCTGTGCTGGGCGCTCCTCAAGGAGCTGCGCGAGGACCCCGGTGCGGGGCCCGCGCGCGGGCACGCGCTGCACGGCCTGCGGGACGCGGTGCGCGCGATGGTCGGTGACGCGATCACCGAGCAGACCCCGGAGCGTCACCCCCGGCTGCGACGGATCGTCAGATCCCGCAGCCAGGACGAGGACTGAGCGCTCCGCGGGAAGTGCGGTCCACATCTGCGGGTGCGTCGTGGCTGGCCACTGCCCCGCGCCCCTACGCGGCGCACCCGGACCGCAACGACCTTCCACAAGGCCGCTCAGCGGATCGGGCCCCGCCACATGGGCGGGGCCCTCGGCCGCACATGCTTCGCGCCGCATCGGCGTCGTGACCGCGCGGAAGCGCCCCGGATTCGGTAGACCGGACGCATGACCTCCAAGACCCTCGCAGGCACCGGATCCAGCACCGTCGACCTCGCCGACCGGGTGCTCGGCGGCTGGCTCGGGCGGATCGCGGGCAACATGCTCGGCAAACCGGTGGAGCGTGGCGACTACTGGACGCGCGAGCGCATCGACCGCTATCTGCGGCGCGCCGACGCGCTGCCCCTCACCGACTACCTCCCCGAACCGCCGGACGGCGACGAGGAGTTCGAGCTGCGCCCCGAGTGGCGCCGCTGTGTGCGCGGCCGGATCCACGGCAGCTGCCGGGACGACGACGTCGACTACGCCATCCTCGGCCTGCACCTCTTGGAGACCCACGGGTTCGCGTTCAGCACCGAGCAGGTCGGCGACCTGTGGCTGCTGCGCCTGCCGTATCTGCAGACGTTCACCGCGGAGCGCGCCGCGTACCGCAACCTCGCGAGCGGACTGCGGCCGCCGCTCACCGCCACGTACGAGAACCCGTACCAGGACTGGATCGGCGCGCTGATCCGCGCCGACGTCTTCGGCTGGACGTCGCCGGGCGACCCGCGCCGCGCCGCCGCGCTCGCCCGCCGCGACGCCGTCCTCTCCCACACGGGCAACGGCGTCTACGGGTCGATGTGGGCGGCCGCGCTCATCGCGGCGGCGTTCACCGCGGCCGGACCGCGCGACGCGGTGGACACGGCGCTCGCCGTGATCCCCGCGAGCAGCCGCCTCGCACGCACGGTGCGGCGCGTGACATCGCTCCACGAGGCGGGCCTCGGCTGGGCCGACACGCTCACCACGCTCACCGAGGAGACGGCGGGCCTCGGCTGGATCCATGTGGTGCCGAACGTCGCCGTCCTGACCGCCGGACTCCTGTACGGCGAGGGGGACTTCACCCGCACCGTCGCACTCACCGTGCGCGGCGGTCTGGACACCGACTCCAACGGCGCGACGGCCGGGTCGGTGGCGGGCGTCCTGTGCGGGGCCGCGGCCATCCCGGCCCAGTGGACCGAGCCCCTCGCGGACCGGGTGAGCAGCGCGGTGTTCGGCTTCGACGGCGCCCGGATCAGCGAACTCGCGGCGCGCACCGTGGAATTGGCCGCACAATGACTCCATGCCTGAGTACCTGGAACTGGACCTGGCCGGGGCCGCGCTGCGCGTCGAGCTCGCCGACGTGGGGCAGGCTCCCGAACCGGGCGCGCTGCCGCCCGAGTTCGGTGTGCCGGGCCCCGTCTCCACCGGCGGCGGCCGGACCGCGGCGCTCGCCGCCGACGCGCTGCGGGCCACGCTGCGCCCGCTCGGCCCGCTCCTCGACGAGGTGCACGCGGCGGTGTCCGGAGCCGAGCGGCCGCCCGAGGAGTTCACGGTCGACTTCGGCATCGAGGTGGGCAAGGACCTGAAGCTCGGCATCGTCGGCCTGAAGGGGGCGGCGACCATGACGGTGTCGGCGACATGGCGGCGCGCGGATGGTCAGGGGGCCGGGACCGACGGTCCGTCGAGCGGGGGCGACGGGGCGTAGTCGTGGGCTGGTTCAAAGGGGCGGAAGGGCCGCCGCCGGTGGTCGCCGTCCTGGGACGGGACGGCGACGCGGCGGTCGGCGCGGCCGCGCTGCTCTCCCCCGGGCGCGCCCTGACCTGCGCGCATGTCGTCAATGAAGCGCTCGGGCGGCCGCTGTTGAGCGGCACGCGGCCCGCGGACGAGGTGCTCCAGGTGGGCTTCGCCCGGCGCACGGTACGGATCAAGGCGCAGATCGAGGTGTGGGTGCCGCCCCGGCACGGCGCCGCGGCCTGGCAGGGCGACCTGTGCGTCCTGCACCTCGCCGAGCCCGCGCCCGCCGGTGCCGACCCCGTCGTCTGGACGGACATGACGGAGGGTCAGTCGCTGCGGGCCTGGCACGGCTGCGGGGAGCCGATCACCTTCGCGGACACGGTCCTCAAACTGCTCGACGGCCAACTGGGCTATCTGGACGGCCCGTTGTCCGGCGCCGCGATCGGCCCCGGGTTCAGCGGCGGGCCGCTGTGGACCGACTCGGGCGACAGCGCGGCCGGGCTCGTCGTCGGACGCCTCGGGCAGCCGGACGCCGCCCACCCCGGCCAGACGCTGCGCCGCACCTGGGCGCTGCCCTGGCAGACGGTGCGCGAGCAGCTGTACGCGGCGGGGGCGGGCGACGTCGTGGACGACTGCCGTACGCTGCGCGGCACCCCGCAGGACGACCCGCTGGCCGCCGAACTGACCTCCCTGCTGCACTCGTTGCTGCCCGACCCGGTGGTGCGCGCCGAACACGCGCGACGGCTCGCCGCCGAACTGGGCCTCGCCGTACCGTCGGACGGCTCGGCGCCCCGCGTCGAGGAACTGACCGCCGTCCTCCTGGAGCGGCCCCGCGCCCTGCCGACACTCAGCGAGTCGCTGCTCACCGCGGGGCCCCACGGCGCACGGCCCGACCACCTGACGGCACTGCTCGGCACCGGGCGGGCCGTCGAGGCGGCGGGGCTGCTCTCGCGCCGCGAGCACGCCTTCCTCGAAGAGCAGCTCAGGCGGGTCGTCCTGCACGATCCGACGCTGCCCGCCCGCGCCGCCCAGGAGGCGCTGCGCTACACGCCGCTCCCCTCCGCCCTGTGCACCGCGCGCCTTCCCGTGTCCGCGCTCGGGCAGGTCATCGCGGACCTGGAGGAGTACCAGGACGGCGGCCGCGTGCCCGCGGGAACGCCGCGGGTGCCCGCGCTCGTGCACCTGGTCGAGTTCATCGCCGCCGCCGCGGGCGGACACGTCGGCGACGCCCTCGGCCGCTGGAGCGAGCGGGTCTGCGCCAGGATCGGCGTGCACCCCGCGGCACGCGACCAGCGCAGGGCCGACGCCGCGCACTGGGCGGGCGCCCGGACACCCCCGGTGACCCGGCTCCTCGCCCGGCTCACCCGGGCCGAACCGGACGGCGAAGGCACCGAACGGGCCGAGCGCTACCGGTGCCGACTGTGGCAGCAGCACGCGGACGGCACGGTGCGCCGCCTGGAGACCACGACGGGCGACACGCCCCTGACGCCGGAACAGGTCGGCGCGCTGATCCGCGAGGGCGCCGAACGGTCCGGCGACGGGCTGCCCGCCGTCGACATCGAGGTCGACAGGGCGGCACTCCACCTGCCCTTCGACGAATGGGACGCGGGCAGCCCCAACGAATTCGTGCCGAGCCTCCCGCTCGGCGCCTCCTTCCCGCTCACGCTGCGCTGCCCGGAGATGAGCCGACGGGTGCCGCGCCGCGAGGGGGAACACCGCCGCCGCTGGGGCGACGGGCACGGCAGACCCCTGGTCATCGACCCGAGCTGCGCGGACGGACGGCAGGTCGCCGCGCTGCTGAGCTCCACCCACCGGGACGCCAACCACGTCGTCCTGCACGGCCCGCCCGCGCTCCGCGCCCAGCTGCTCGACCTCTGTCTCGCCCTCGGCGTCCCCGTCGTGCTCTGGGACCGCGAGGCCGAGGGACACGACCACGCCCACCGCCTCGAACCCCTCGCGCCCACCGGCCGCCTGCACGAACTCCCGGGCCGGCTGCACCGGTTCAGGGCGGCCACGCTGCCGGACCCCGCGGGATGCCTGGCGCGCCCCTCCCTCGTCTGGGAGGACCTCGTGTGGCAGGACCGCGCGGGATCCGACCACGAGCCGAGACTCACGGACCCCGACGCGCCGCCGCGCCCGCTTTCCGACGAAGGAGTACGCAGTTCATGACGGCACCCCAGCAAGGCGACTGGCGCCTGTTCCGCGGCGACGGCGACGCCCGGCGCGTCGACTTCCCCGAGGCCCCGCCCTGGCGCCGCTTCACCCCGGCGGACGGCACGCCACGGCCCCGCCCCTATCTGATCGGCCCCGACGAGTCGGAGGTGGTCAACGCCGCACTGCTGCTGCGCCGCCCGCTCCTGGTCACCGGGCATCCCGGCACCGGCAAGTCCTCCCTCGCGCACGCCGTGGCGCACGAGCTGTCCCTCGGCCGCGTGCTGACCTGGCCGGTCAACAGCCGCTCCACGCTGCGCGACGCCCTCTACGACTACGACGCGATCGGCCGCCTCCGCGAGTCGAATCTGCGCCGCGAGGCCGCTTCGGAGGACGGCACCGAGGACGAGGGGCCCGACATCGGTTCGTACGTCCGTCTTGGCCCGCTCGGCACCGCCCTGGTCCCCGGCGAGCGTCCGCGCGTCCTGCTCGTCGACGAGCTCGACAAGGGCGACGTCGACCTGCCGAACGACCTCCTGACGGTCTTCGAGGAGGGCGAGTTCGAGATCCCGGAGCTGGCCAGGCTCCCCGAGGACCAGGCGCACATCGACGTCCTCACCGCGGATCCGCAGGTGCGGGCGCCGGTGACGCGGGGCAGGGTGCGCTGCTCCGAGTTCCCGGTCGTGGTCATCACCAGCAACGGCGAACGCGAGTTCCCGCCCGCGTTCCTGCGCCGCTGCGTACGCCTCGACCTCGCGGAGCCGGACGAGCAGCGGCTGCGGGACATCGTCGAGGCCCACCTCGGCGACGCCGCGCTCGACGGCCTCGACGACCTCCTGCGCACCTTCCTCGGCCGCCGCGCCCCCGGCGAACTGGCCACGGACCAGCTCCTGAACGCCGTGTTCCTGCGCAAGGGCGGACTCGACCTGCCGCCGGGCGCGCTGCTCGACGCGGTGCTCCATCGGCTCGGTGGGGCGGTGTAGGGGTGGCGGACCAGCAGGACGCCGTCGACCGGATCAGGCAGATGCTGCGAGGGAGCGCCGCCCGCGGGCGGCCCGAGCGGCTGCGCCTGGCGCTCGGGGCGTTCGCGGAGAGCGGTGTGGAGCTCACGCAGGAGGAGCTGCTCGACGCGCTGTGGCTGGCGGCGCGGCTGCCCGAGGGCGCGTCGACGGCCCTGGCCCGGGCGTCGGGGACGATCACACCGGCGCGGCAGGCGTACGGGGACGGGTGGCTGCCACCGGTCCCCGGAGCGCAGGCGGACTCGACGAGGCTCCGCATGCCCAGGGAACCTGCCTCCGCCGACGACGAACCGCCTCCGCCGAAGCGGCGGCCCCACCCCGTGGCACCGCCCGCGGACGCCGACGTCCAGCCTCGCGCGGTCCCGCGCACCGCCCCGTCCACCCCCCTCAGGGAGTCCCCCGGCCGCTCCCCCCTCTACGGCGGCACCGCCCGCGCCCCGCGCAGGAACGCCGTCCCCGCCCGCCCCGTCCGCACCCCCGGCGCCCGCGCCCTCGGCTCCCGGCAGCTCCAACTGGGCCGTGCGCTACGCCCGTTGAAGCAGACCGTCGCCGACCGCAGACGCTGGGAGCTCGACGAGACCGCCACCGCCGACTCGACGGCCCACAGCGGTCTCACCGACGCCGTGCTGCGCCCCGCCCGCGCGCGCTGGCTCGATCTGACGCTGCTCGTGGACGACGGGGCCTCCATGCTCCTGTGGCAGCGGCTCGCCACGGAGACGCGGCTGCTCCTCGAACGCAGCGGCGCGTTCCGTGACGTACGCGTGCACGGCCTGGACACCCGTACCCCGGGCGCCCCGCTCCTCG
Organism: Streptomyces sp. NPDC059002; assembly: GCF_042740435.1. Classification (NCBI taxonomy): domain Bacteria; kingdom Bacillati; phylum Actinomycetota; class Actinomycetes; order Kitasatosporales; family Streptomycetaceae; genus Streptomyces; species Streptomyces sp. NPDC059002. Next base: position 70,113 of record NZ_JBHYJI010000012.1, read on the forward strand.
GCCGCCGCCCCTTCACGCCCGGCACCGCCGTGCTGCCGCCCGCCACGGTGACCGACCCGGGCGGCAACACCCTGATCCTCGTGCTCAGCGACGGCGTCGGCGCGGCCTGGCGGGACGGGCGAATGCGGGAACTCCTCAAGCAGTGGGGGCGGTTCGGGCCGACGGCCGTGCTGCACGCGCTGCCCCCGCACCTGTGGGACGGCTCCGGCATCCGCGCCGAACGCTGGCGCGTCACCACCCGGCGGCGCGGCGCGCCCAACCTCACCTGGGACGTGGCGGATCCGGTCCTCCCGTCCGGGCTCACCGGGTTCGACGGCGTGCCGGTCCCGGTGCTCGCGCCCGAGCCGGCCGCGGTCGGCGCCTGGGCGGGCCTGGTCGCATCGCCCGGGGCCAGCGCCGTCCTGCCGCTCCTGACCGAGCCCTTCGCACCGGCCCCTGCGGCGCCCGACCCGCTCGACACGGGCCAGCACGTCCTGCGGTTCCGGGACACGGTGTCCCCGGAGGCGTACCGCCTGGCCGCCCATGTCGCCGCCGTCGCCCCGGCGTCCGTGCCGGTGATGCGCCTGGTGCAGGACGCGCTCGGACCGGACGTGACGACCGGGCACCTCGCCGAGGTGTTCCTGAGCGGTCTGATGCGACGCTGCGACGACTCCGTCGATCTCGCCCCGCAGCACCGGAGTTACGACGTCACGTCCGAGGCCCGCGACATCCTCCTCGGCACCGCGCCGGTCCGCGAACTCCTGCGTACCAGCCGGACCGTGACGGACCGTCTGGGCGAACTGGCGGGCAGGTCCGCCGACTTCCCGGCCTGGCTCGCCCACCCCGAGGGCGCCGGACGGGTCGGCGACGGGGCACGGCCGTTCGGCTGGGTGGACGAACGGCTGATGCGGAGGCTGGGGGTGGGGGTGGGCGTCCCGCGGGCGGCACCCGCGCCGTCCTCCGCCGGACCGGACGTACCCCCGCATGACGCGTCCACGGACGACGTGCCCGCGTATGTCGACGCACCCGGCTCGCCGTGGCGGTCGCTGCAGCCCGCGAATCCCCGATGGGCGGGCCCCTGGCGGCTGTTCGCGCGGCACAGCAGCGCGAAGACGACCAGCGGGATGTTCCTGGGACGGCGCGCCGAGGGGGGCGTCGCGGCCCTCCGGCTGACGCGTTCGGGTTCGCTGAGCCGCACCACGCTGCCCCGGCAGGCCCAGGCGCTGCGCCTCCTGAACGGCTGCCGGGCGCCCCGGCTGATCGGCATGGACCCGGCGGCGGAGCCGTCCTGGCTTGCGATGGAACTCCACCTGGCGGACGGTCGCCCCGCGCCGTACCTCGCGGGCCGGACCCTGGACGGCGAACGGTACGCCGACCCGGGGCAGTTCGCCCTGCTCGGCCTGCGGGTCGCCGGAGTCCTCGCGGACGCCCACGTCCGGGGGATCCTGCACGGCGACCTGGTGCCGAGCAGGGTGCTGCTGACGCCGGACGACGTGTGCGTCACCGGCTGGTGCGTGCACGAGCACGCCGACGGCGTCGAACACGACATCTCCAAGCTCGGCCTCGTACTCCTCGGAGCCGCGGGCCGCGGCCTGCCCCACTCCTTGACCGACATCCTGCGGCGCTGCTCGTCGCCGCTGCTCGACGAGCGGCCCACGGCCCGCGAAGTGGCCGAGCACTTCCGGGCGTTCGTCGAGTCGCAAACCCACGCGCCCCGTACGGACGGCGACGCCGACGGCACGCTCGCCGTGCCCGTCGGACGCGACGAGCGGGGCGCCGACGTCGTCCTCGACTTCCGCGCCATGGGCCCGCACGGCATCATCCAGGGGTCGGCGGCGGACTGGTCCGCCGTCCTCGACGGGATCGTCTGCGGCCTGGCCGAACGGTATTCACCGGTGGCGGTGCAGTTCCACCTCTTCGACGCGACCCAGCAGTACCTGCGTCCGGCGACGGCCGGCACGCTGCCCCACATCGTGGCGGCGGCCGGATCCGCCTCCCTGGAACGCACGCTCGGCGGCGAACGCACACGCCGCCGCACCTTGCTCACCGAGGCGCGCGCCATGGGCAGGCCACGCCCCGAACTCACCCGGCTGATCGCGGTCGTCACGCCGGACGGACTGACGGGCGAGACGGGCTGGCTCGAAGACCTCGACATCCACCTCCTGGTGCTCGACGGCCCCGAACGAGGGCCGCTCGACCTGGACTTCCGCATCGACCTCACCGGCCGCGACCCCGTGCTCCACCACTCGCGGGCACCCTCGTCCGGCATCCCCTTCCGGCTGCCGCTGCCCCGGCGCGTCCCGTATGAGGCCATGTACGCCGACGAGTTCCAGGCCGCCGTGACACATGGCCGCCAGGGGCACCACCACGCCGCGCTCGGCTGGCTGGAGAGAATCGCTGCCCGCCAGCTCGAACACCTCGGCCCCGACCACCCGCACCTGCTGTCCACGCAGTACGAGACCGGTCACCTCCAACTCGCCCTCGACCGCCTCGATGACGCCCTGCAGACGTTCAGCAACTGCGCGACACGGCGCGCCGAGGTGCTCGGCAATGAGCACGCCGACACCCTGACCGCGCACCAGCAGTTCGCCTTCGTGCTCGCCCGCATGGGCCGCCACGACGAGGCGCACACGGTCTACCGCATCGTGCTCCGCCTCTGGGAGAACGTCCGGGGCCACACCCATCCCGACACCCTGCTGTGCCGCCACAACCTCGCCGTCACCCTCATCGCCCTGCGCCACTACACGAAGGCCGTCGTCGAAGCCCGCGCCGCGCGCAGCGGACGCGAGAGCGTGCTGGGCAGCGAGCACCCCGACACCCTCGCGAGCGGCCATGAACTGGCCGTCGCGCTGCACAGATCGGGCATCCTGGCCGAGGCCATCGACATCGCGCGGAGCGTCCTCGAAGCGCGCGAGCGCGTCCTCGGCCCCATCCACCCCGGCACCCTCGCGACCTACCGCCTCATGAGGGACCTCGGGCTGCCCGGACGCTGACGGGGCCGCCCCGGCTACGCTTCCCCCGTGACCATCCAGGACTTCGCCACATACGTCGCAGGACTCCCCCGCGTGCTCGTCGGGGCCGCCGCGCTCTTCCGGGACGCCGAGGGACGGGTCCTGCTCGTCGAGCCCAACTACCGCGAGGGCTGGGCGCTGCCGGGCGGGACCGTCGAGTCCGACGCCGGGGAGACGCCGCGGCAGGGCGCCCGCAGGGAGACCCTCGAAGAGATCGGGCTCGATGTCGTGCTCGGTCCGCTGCTCGCGGTGGACTGGGTGCCCGCGGGCAGCGAGCGGGTCCGGCCGCCGCTGGTGGCGTATCTGTACGACGGCGGGGTGCTCGACGCGGAGCGGCTGAAGTCGATCGTGCTCCAGGAGGAGGAGCTGGTCTCCTGGCGCCTGGTGGAGCGCGCGGACCTCGCGGAGCTGCTGCCCGGCGCGCTGGGGCGCCGGGTCGCGGTCGCCCTCGACGTCCTGGCGGACGGCGGCGGCACGGCGGAGCTGGAGAACGGCCACCGGGTCGGCTGACACCGCCCCGGCAGCGCGCCGCCCAGCACCCGGCAGCACACGGCTCAGAACAGGGCGTCCGCCCCGGCCCCGTCCTCGGGCCCGCCCTCGAAGGCGAGCAGCCGCTTCTTGCGGTCGAGCCCGCCGCCGTATCCCGTCAGGCTGCCGTCGGCCCCGACGACGCGGTGGCAGGGCACGATGACGCCGATGGGGTTCTTGCCGTTGGCGAGGCCCACGGCGCGTGAGGCGTTCGGTTTGCCGAGGGCGTCGGCGAGTTGGCCGTACGTACGGGTCTCGCCGTACGGGATCCGCCGGAGCTCCTGCCAGACCGTCCGCTGGAACGGCGTGCCGTCCAGGCGAAGGGGCAGGTCGAACTCGGTGAGTTCACCGGCGAAGTAGCCCGTCAGCTGGCTGATCGTCTCGCCGAACGGCGCCGGGTCGCGGTCGCCGAAGGTCTCCTGCGGCGGGCGGTGGCGCTGCTCGGTCATGTAGAGGCCGCTGAGGACGCCGTCGGTGGCGACGAGCGTGAGCGGCCCGTAGGGGCTGTCGATGACGGTGTGCAGGCGTTCCATGAGTACGTCCCTCGGGGGATGGCTTACGCGGGGATGACGTTGATCGGGTGGTCGTCGGTGGCCCACAGGTACTGGACCGCGTACGCCCGCCAGGGCCGCCAGGCCGCGGCGCGCGCGGTGAGCGCCGCCGGGGTGTGCGGCAGGCCCAACTCCTGTGCGGCGCGCCGGATTCCGAGGTCGGTGGGGAGGAAGGCGTCCGGGTCGCCGAGGGCCCGCAGCGCGATCACCTCGACCGTCCAGGGCCCGAAGCCGGGCAGTTCGGTCAGCCGGGCACGGGCCTCCTCCCAGTCGCTCTCGGCACCGAGCCGCAGGCTGCCGTCGGCGAGCCGGCCGACGAGCGTGGTCAGCGTGGTGCGGCGGCTGCGCGGCAGGGCGAGGGACTCCGGGTCGAGCGCGGCGAGCTGCCCGGGGGCGGGGAAGAGATGGGTGAGGCCGCCCTCGGGGTCCTCGACGGGGGTGCCGTGCGCGGTGACCAGGCGCGCGGCGTGGGTGCGGGCGGCGGCCGTGGAGACCTGCTGGCCGAGCACGGCGCGTACGGCGAACTCGGCCTCGTCCACGGTGCGGGGCACGCGACGGCCCGGCGCCTTGTCGACGAGCGGCGCGAGCAGCGGGTCGCTCCTCAACTGGCCGTCGACGGCGGCCGGATCGGCGTCCAGGTCGAGCAGGCGGCGGCAGCGGCTGATGGCCAGGGTGAGGTCGCGCAGGTCGGTGAGGCTGAGCCGGCAGCCGATGTGGTCGGGGTGCGGGGTGAGCGCGACGATGCCGTGCCCGAAGGGGAGGCTGAGCGTGCGCCGGTAGGCCCCGTCGCGCCACTCCTCGACGCCGGGCACACCGGTCGCGATGAGGTGCCCGAAGAGGTTGTCGGGGTTGAGCGGCTTGCGGAACGGCAGGCGCAGCGAGAGGACCCCGGGGGCGCCGGACGCCGCGGGCACCTGCCCCGCGGCGGCGCGCTTCGGCACACGGGCGCGCAGCTCGCCGGGGGCCAGCGCGAAGACCTCGCGCACGGTGTCGTTGAACGTGCGGATCGAGGAGAACCCGGCGGCGAAGGCGATCTCCGCCATGGGCAGCGCGGTCGTCTCGATGAGCAGCCGCGCGGTCTGCGCGCGCTGGGCGCGGGCCAGGGCGAGTGGTCCCGCGCCCAGCTCGGCGAGCAGCTGGCGCTCGACCTGCCGGGCGCTGTAGCCGAGGCGTGCGGCGAGACCCGGGACGCCCTCGCGGTCGACGACGCCGTCGCCGATGAGCCGCATGGCGCGGGCCACGAGGTCGGCCCGCTGGTTCCACTCGGGCGAGCCGGGGCTGCTGTCGGGGCGGCACCGCTTGCAGGCCCGGAATCCGGCCTGCTGGCAGGCGGCGGCGCTCGGGTAGAAGGTCATGTTCTCGGCCTTGGGCGGCACGACCGGACAGCTGGGACGGCAGTAGATCCGCGTGGTGAGGACGGCCGTGAAGAACCATCCGTCGAAGCGGGCGTCCTTCGACTGAACAGCACGTACGCAACGCTCGGTGTCGGTGTGCATGCCGTCAAGCATCGAGGATCGGGCCCGCCCGGGCTGGCGGGAATCCGACATCAACCTCGCGCCACCAGGCCCCTCACGCGCTCCTGAGCCGCCGCCACACCGCCTTCGCCGCGTTGTGCCCCGACATGCCGTGCACACCGGGACCGGGCGGGGTCGCGGACGAGCAGATGAAGACGGCGGGGTGGGCCGTGGTGTACGGGGAGAGGGAGAGCTTGGGCCGCAGCAGGAGCTGGAGTCCGCTGGCGGCTCCGCACGCGATGTCGCCGCCCACGTAGTTCGCGTTGCGCGCGGCGAGTTCGGGCGGGCCCGCCGTGGCGCGGGCGAGGATCCGGTCGCGGAATCCGGGCGCGAAGCGCTCCAGCTGGCGCTCGATGGCGTCGGTCAGATCGCCGTCCCAGCCGTTCGGGACGTGGCCGTACGCCCAGAAGACGTGCTGGCCCGCCGGGGCGCGGCCGGGGTCGACGACGCTGGGCTGCACCGTGATCAGGAACGGGGCGTCGGGGGCGCGGCCCTCGCGCGAGGCGGCGTGCAGCGCGGCGCCGATCTCCTTGCTGCTCGCGCCGACCTGGACGGTCCCCGCGGTCCACGGCTCCTGCGCGGTCCAGGGCACGGGCCCGTCGAGGGCGTAGTCGATCTTGAAGGCGCTGGCGCCGTACCGGTACCCCTCGTAGGCGCGGCCGAGTCCGGCGATCCTGGCGAGCGCGGTGGGCGAGGTGTCGAAGACGTAGGCGCGGGCGGGCGGCAGGTCGTCGAGCCGCTTGACCTCGTAGTCCGTGTGGACCGCGCCGCCGAGGTCCGTCAGGTACGCGGTGAGCGCGTCGGAGATGGACTGCGAGCCGCCGCGAGCGACGGGCCAGCCGCGGGCGTGCGCGGCCAGCGCGAAGACCAGGCCGACGCCGCCGGTGACGATGCCGTCGAGCGGCGCGATGACATGGGCGACGAGTCCGGCGAAGAGCGCGCGGGCGCGCTCTTCGCGGAAGCGCCGCATCAGCCACGTCGACGGCGGCAGGCCCGCGAGTCCGAAGCGGGCGAGGGTGACGGGGTCCCGGGGCAGCGAGCTGAGCGGCAGCGACATGAAGTCCCGCAGCAGGACGTCCCACTTGCCGAGGAAGGGCTCCACCAGGCGCCGGTACGCCCCCGCGTCGCGCGGCCCGAACGAGGCGGCGGTCTCGGCGACGGAGCGGGAGAGCACGGCCGCGGTGCCGTCCAGGAAGGGGTGCGCCATCGGCAGCGGGGGCTGCAGCCACTCCAGGCCGTACCGGTCCAGCGGCATGGCGCGGAACGCCGGGGAGTTGATGCCAAGGGGGTGGGCGGCGGAGCAGGGGTCGTGCCGGAATCCCGGCAGCGTCAGCTCTTCCGTGCGTGCCCCGCCCCCCACGGTGCTCCTGGCCTCGAAGACGGCCACCGAGAAGCCCCGGCGGGCCAGCTCGACGGCAGCGGTGAGCCCGTTCGGTCCCGCCCCCACGACGACGGCATCAAGCATCGACGGCACCTTCGGACTCCTTTGTCAGCCGATGGCCACTGCCGCCAGGATAGGCCGGGGCACCGGCGCCGCCGTCGGCGCGGGTACCCCCGGGGCGGTCCGCGGGATCAGGCGGTGCCCGCGAGGAGACCCACCACACGCTCGGCCGTGGCCGCGTCGCGCGCCGCGGTGAACGGCAGGGCGTTCCCCCCGGCTATCCGGAACGGCTCTCCCGCCAGGGTCAGGTCGGCGCCGCCGGCCTCGGCGACGAGCAGCAGACCCGCGGCGTGGTCCCAGGCCAGCTCCCAGGAGAAGGCGACGGCGTCCAACTCGCCCTTCGCGATGGCGAGGTACTCCAGTCCCGCGGATCCGCAGGGGCGGGGGCGCACACCCTCGGTCCACAGGCCGCTCAGCGCCTGCTTCTGGGCGTCGGTGGTGAAGTCCGGGTGCGAGGTGGCCACTTCGATGGCGGGGCCCGGCGCGGGCGAGCCCGCGACCAGCGGCCGTCCGTCGAGGTGGGCGCCCTTGCCGCGGACGGCCACGGCCAGCTCGTCGAGGGCGGGTGCGTACGTCCACGAGGCCTGGACCTCGCCGTCGACCGCGAGGGCGACGAGCATGCAGAAGCCGGGGTCGCCCCGCACGAACTGCCGGGTGCCGTCCACCGGGTCGACGATCCACACCGGAGCGGCGCCCCGTATCGCCTCGTACCTCGACGGGTCCGCGTGCACCGCTTCCTCGCCGACCACGACGGAGCCGGGAAGGAGGGCGGCGAGATCGGCGGTGAGCTGCTCCTCGGCGCGGCGGTCGGCGACGGTCACCACGTCGTGCGGCCCGGACTTCTCGACCACGTCGCCCTCGGCGAGCTGCCGGAACCGGGGCATGACCTCGGCCGCGGCAGCCTTGCGGAGGGCCTCTTCAACGCCGTGCACGCCGTGCACCAGAAACTTTTCGATCATGTGTCCATGAGAGCACGCCCCACTGACATCCCGTACGCCCCACCTGAACGCCCCCTTACCTCACGGTGAACCTCCCGTGCCGCGCCCCGCCGCCCGCCCACTCTCTCACCGCCCCACGGCGTACCCCTGCATCCCCCGGGGATTGGCCCCCGCCGAAAGCACCCCGGTCCGCGGATCCCGTGCCACCGCGCACAGCCGCCCCTCCGACCACGCGCCGCCCACCGTCACGTCGTGCCCCCGCCGCCGCAGCTCCGCCACCACGTCGGGGTCCGTGCGCGACTCGACCGTGAGGCTGCCCGCCCGCATCTCGCGCGGGTGGAAGGAGCCGGGGAAGGCGTCGGTGTGCCAGTTCGGGGCGTCGATGGAGCCCTGCAGATCGAGGCCGCCCCGCACCGTGGACCGCAGCACGACCCCCAGGAAGAAGTGCACCTGCCACTGGTCCTGCTGGTCGCCGCCCGGCGTGCCGAAGGCCATGACGGGCACCCCGTCCTTGAGCGCCAGGGACGGCGTGAGCGTGGTCCGCGGGCGCCGCCCCGGTGTGAGCGAGTTCGGCAGGCCCTCCTCCAGCCACGCCATCTGGAGCCGGGTGCCGAGCGGGAAGCCCAGTTCGGGCACGACGGGGTTGGACTGCAGCCAGCCGCCGCTCGGTGTGGCCGAGAGCATGTTGCCCCAGCGGTCGACGATGTCGAGGTGGCAGGTGTCGCCCCGGGTCCCGCCGTCCACGGCCACGGTCGGCTCGCCGCTCCCCGCCGCCGCCATGCCGCCCGCCGCGTCGGCTCCGGGGTGCTCCCCCGCGGCCACCGCGGCGGCGTGCGCCGACAGCCTGGGCCGCCGTCCGCCGGGGCTCCCCGGCCGCAGCTCGTAGGAGGCCTTCTCGCCGATGAGCCGTCGCCGCAGGGCGTTGTACTCGGCGGAGAGCAGCTCCGCAACGGGCACGTCGGCCGCGCCGCCCCCGGCGTCGCCGTACCAGGCCTCCCGGTCGGCCATGGCCAACTTGCAGCCCTCGACCAGGAGATGGATGTACGCGGCCGATCCGTACTCCGGGAGTTCCGCCACGTTCCGCGGCAGCAGCGCGAGTTGCTGGAGGAAGGCCGGGCCCTGGCTCCAGGCCCCGGCCTTGCACAGGGTCCAGCCGTTCCAGTCGTAGGTGACCGGGTCCTCGTACCCCGCGGACCAGCCGCGCAGATCGTCCGCCGACAGCGTTCCCTCGTGCCGCCGTCCGCTGGTGTCCATGGTGGGCCGTCCCGCCTGCCGCACCAGCGCGTCGGCGATGAAGCCGTCGCGCCACACCTCGCGCGCGGCGTCGATCTCCGCGACGCGGACATCGCCATCGGCCCCGGCTCCGGCCCGTTCCCCGGCCTCCGCTATCAGCCGTCGCCAGGTGGCCGCGAGCGCCGGGTTGCGCAACAGCTCGCCGGTGCGCGGCGGTTCACCGTCCGGCAGATAGACGGCGGCCGACGACGGCCACTCGCGCTCGAAGAGTTCCCGCACCGTCCCGACGGTCTCCACGACGCGCTCCACGGGCGCGTGCCCGTCCTCCGCGTACCCGATGGCGTACGTGAGGACGTCGGCGAGCGACTTCGTCCCGTGGTCGCGGAGCAGCAGCATCCAGGCGTCGAACGCGCCGGGCACGGCCGCGGCGAGCGGCCCGGTGCCGGGCACCAGGTCCAGGCCGAGGGACCGGTAGTGGGCCACGGTGGCACCGGCGGGCGCGGGCCCCTGGCCGCAGAGCACGCGCACGTCGCCGCCCGCGGGCGCGAGCACGATCGGGACCTCGCCGGCGGGACCGTTGAGATGGGGCTCGACCACGTGCAGGACGAATCCGGCGGCGACGGCGGCGTCAAAAGCGTTGCCCCCGTCCTCCAGAACGGCCATCGCGGACTGCGAGGCGAGCCAGTGGGTGGACGACACCATGCCGAAGGTGCCCTGCAGTGTGGGACGCGTCGTGAACATGATCCGCAGGCTAGCCCCGAAGCAGGCGCGCCCGCCGTGCGATCGCCCGCCGCGAACCGGACAGAGTCGGCGTAAGGAAGAATTCGGAACGGCCGAGGCGTTCGGCCGAGACAGGCTGAACCGAAGCGCGGGCATGGAGGAAGAACGGTGCACGGTGAGTACAAGGTCCCCGGCGGCAAGCTCGTCGTAGTGGATCTGGACGTCGAGGGCGGCGAGTTGCGGCACACGCGCGTGGCGGGTGATTTCTTCCTGGAACCGGACGAGGCGCTCGACGCGATCAACGGAGCGCTCGACGGCGCCCCCGCCGACACGAACACCGCGGGGCTCGCCGCCCGGATCGACGCGGCGCTCCCCGAGGGCACCGTGATGTACGGACTGACGTCGGAGGGCATCGGCGTCGCCGTGCGCCGCGCCCTCGCGCACGCGACCGACTGGACCGACTACGACTGGCAGCTCGTCCACGAGGGCCCGCAGGCGCCCGCGCTGCACATGGCGCTCGACGAGGTGCTCACCCAGGAGGTCGCTGCGGGCCGGCGCGCGCCGACGCTGCGGGTGTGGGAGTGGGGCGCCCCTTCGGTGATCATCGGCAGCTTCCAGTCGCTTGCCAACGAGGTCGACCCGGAGGGCGCGGCCCGGCACGGCATCGAGGTGGTGCGCCGGATCTCCGGCGGCGGGGCGATGTTCGTGGAGCCGGGGAACACCATCACGTACTCCTTGTCGGTGCCCGAGGCCCTCGTGCAGGGGCTCTCGTTCCAGGACAGCTACGCGTATCTCGACGACTGGGTGCTCGGCGCCCTCGCCGACATGGGCATCAAGGCGTGGTACCAGCCGCTGAACGACATCGCGACGGACGCGGGGAAGATCGCGGGGGCCGCGCAGAAGCGCATGGTGGCGCCCGGCGGCGGCCCGGGCGCGGTGCTGCACCACGTGACGATGTCGTACGACATCGACGCGGACAAGATGCTGGAGGTGCTGCGCATCGGCAAGGAGAAGCTGTCCGACAAGGGGACGAAGAGCGCCAAGAAGCGCGTGGACCCGCTGCGCCGCCAGACCGGTCTGCCGCGCGAGTCGGTCATCGACCGGATGATCGAGTCCTTCCGCGGGCGGTACGGCCTGACGGACGGCAAGGTCACCGAGGAGGAGCTGGCCCGGGCGCAGGAGCTGGCCCGGACGAAGTTCAGCTCCCCGGAGTGGACGGCGCGGGTGCCGTAGGCCGGTCCTCCGGGCGGTGCGGCTGTTCGTCGTCCGGGCTGCGCTGCCAGGCCGTCGTGCCGAGCATGCCGGTCTCGCCGATGTCGAGGCCGCCCTCCGGCTCGATGGTCTGGCGCGCGGCGCCCTTGGCGGTGCCGATGTCGACGTAGACGCCGCTGCCCTCGCGGGTGGACGCGTCGACGGCCGAGTACCGCCAGACCAGCGAGGTGTACGCGGACTCGCCCGGCTTCAGACGGATGCGGCGCGGTCCGGGGTCGTCCATGGTGGTGACCGGCTCGGTGCCCTTGAGCACGGTCACGCGGAAGGGCTTCTTGTCCAGGCCCCGGACGCGGATGTCCGGGTATCCGTTGAGTTCGCGCACGCCCTTGCCGCAGTTCGTCACCGTCACCGACATCGCGCGCAGGCCCATCGCGGCGGTCACCATGCCCGGGGACATGGTGACGCCCGACGCCGGGCAGCGCGGGGTGCCGGGGGACGGCGGTGCGGAGGGGGACGGCCCGTCGGGGCCGAGCGCGAGGTCGCCCGGCCCGCTCGGCGCGGACCGGGTCGGCTCGGGCCGCGTGGCCTCGGGCTTCGGCTCGCGTCCCGGGTTCGTCTCGCGGTCCAGTTCCGCGGAGAGCCCGCAACCGGCCACGAGCAGCGCGGTCGCCGACAGGGCCACGGCATGTCTGAGCGGTCTCGGTATGACGGTCACGCGGAGATCATGCCATGCCCTGTCTTGCCCCCTCATATGCGGACGATGCCGGTCACGCGAGGGCGGGGATGACCTGGGTGCCGTATGCGTCGATGACGTTCTCGCGCGCGTCGTGCATCGCGTACAGGGCGAATTGGTCGACGCCCAACTCCCGCAGTTCCCTGAGCCGTTCGATGTGCGCCTCGACCGGTCCGACGAGGCAGAACCGGTCGACGATCTCGTCGGGCACGAAGGCGGTGTCGGGGTTCCCGGCACGCCCGTGGTGGCTGTAGTCGTAGCCCTCGCGGGCCTTGATGTACTCGGTGAGGGCCTGCGGCACCATCGAGGAGTGCTCGCCGTACTTGGCGACGAGGTCGGCGACGTGGTTGCCGACCATGCCGCCGAACCACCTGCACTGCTCGCGGGCGTGCGCGAGGTCGTCGCCGACGTAGGCGGGCGCGGCGACGCAGATCTTCACGTCGGCCGGATCGCGCCCCGCATCGGCGGCCGCGTCCCGTACGGCCTTGACCATCCACTGGGTGAGGTAGGGGTCGGCGAGTTGCAGGATGAACCCGTCGGCCCGCTGCCCGGCGAGCGCGAGCGCCTTGGGTCCGTACGCCGCCATCCACACCGGCAGCTTCCCGTCCCGCACCCACGGCAGCCGCAGCGTCTGCCCGCCGACGTCCGCGGGGCGGCCCTCACCGAGGTCGCGGATCACGTCGATGGCCTCGCCGAGCGTGGCAAGGGTGTTGGGCTTGCGCCCGGCGACGCGCATCGCGGAGTCGCCGCGTCCGATGCCGCAGACGGTGCGGTTGCCGTACATGTCGTTGAGGGTGGCGAAGGTGGAGGCGGTCACCTCCCAGGTCCTGGTCCCCGGGTTGGTGACCATGGGCCCCACGATCAGCCGTTCCGTGTGTTCGAGGATGCGGCTGTAGATGACGAACGGCTCCTGCCAGAGCACCGCGGAGTCGAACGTCCAGCCATAGCGGAAGCCGTTGCGTTCCGCGCGTCGCATGAGTCCGACGACCGCCGACGCGGGCGGGTCGGTCTGCAGCACAAGTCCGAAATCCACGGCGGGACCTCCTCGTTCAGGTACTGAGCTCGTGCATGCCCGGGTGGCACGGCACCTCGGCGACCACCGCGGGAGGGACGATCCTGAACCGGTTCGGGGGCCTTGGCAAGAGGGCCTCTACGCGCGCCCACCTCCCGTCGACGCGTCGCGCGGCCACGGTGACCGCCCGGAGAGGAAGGAGCGGATCGCCTCCTGCGTCGCCGCCGCGTCGAAGCTCTCGGTCTCCCACAGGGCCGAGCGCATCGTGCCCCGGTCACGATACGAGCGCATGACGCGGACGTGGTCGTGGCGCGCCACGAAGCCCTTCAGGTCCCGCCCGTCGCGCCAGACGGAGACCGAGCCCGAGCGGGGGCGGCGCGGGTCGGGGTCCACCCAGAGCCAGAGGCCGAGGGCGCCGGTGACATCGCGCCAGGAACGGCGCAGGACGGCGCCCGCGACATTGACGCCCAGCGCGGTCCAGGGGTGGTGCGGGGTGAACTCGGTGACGCTGACCGTGGCCGCCCCGGCCACGTCCTTCTCGTGGGCGGAGGCCGCTGCAGGGCCTGACGTCCATGGCGCGAACCAGATGGTGGACGGCATGGCGTTCCCCTCGTGAGCGCTGGGTCCGTGAACTCCGGAATATATAAGCACGGACGGTCGTGCTAATATACCAGATCTCTGCTGCCGCCGACCGAGGAGTACTGGACATGGGCCCCACAGAGGCAATCGTGAGTACGACCATCAACGCCGTCTCCCGCGTCTCGGCCGGACTCGCGGGCTCCGCCGCCTACACCCTGTTCCACATGCCACTGGCCCGCAGCAAGATGCGCTCCTCGGAGCGCGAGCTGTTCGCCGCCACGCACCGGGGACGCATCCGGGTCAACGGCAAGTCCGCGGTGACCTACCTGTGGGGCAGCGGCGAGCGGCCGGTCCTGCTGGTGCACGGCTGGCAGTCGCGCGGCTCGCGCTACGCCGACCTCATCCCGGGGCTGCTCGACCGGGGCTACAGCGTCGTCACCTTCGACGCCCCCGGCCACGGCGACGGCACGGGCCGCAGCACCACCATCCTCGAATACCGCAGCATTCTGACCGAACTGCACGACCAGTACGGCACGTTCGAGGCCCTGGTCGCACACTCCCTGGGCACCCTCGCCTCGTTCTACGCCATCAAGGGGGGCGTCAAGGCGGAGCGGATCGTCGCCCTCAGCGGGGTCCGCGACTTCGAGTACCTGCTCGACGAGTTCTGCGCCGAGCTCAAGCTGCGCCCCGTCCTGCGGGGCGAGCTGCTCACCCGGATCGGGAAGCACCTCTTCCCCGGCATGCCCGCCGACCTCATGCCGTTCTCCGTCTCGCACGCCACCGAGGCCATCACGGCACCGGTCCTGGTGGTGCACGACGAGGGCGACAGCCGGATCGGGGTGGGCCAGGGGCGCGGGATCGCCGAGGCGTTCGGCGACCAGGCGCGGCTCATCATCACGCAGGGACTCGGGCACCGCAGGATCCTCGGCGACCCCGAAGTGGTGCGCGCCGTCCTGGAGTTCGTCGAGCACGGGCACGACGCGGCGGGCCGGTCAGAGGCGCAGGCAGAGGTGATTCCGGCCAAGGACTGAGCACACCCCTGCCACGTCAGGACGGACGGGACCCCGGCGGCCTCAGCGGCGCCGGGGTGCTCGTGCGTCGCCCCATCCGCCCACCGGGGAACCCGGGCGAGTGCCAGGACCAGGCAGACCGTACGGCCGTTTGGTCACCACACCCCCACACACTGACCGCACGATCGTCCACATAATCGGTACACTGGTCACCTCAACGGGCACCCTCAGCACCTGGCCCAGGAGATTGGCAGGCACGACCATGGCAGTGACACACGTCGACGGGCGGGTCGCCCGCGGGAACCAGACCCGTCAGCTGGTCCTCAAGCGCGCCATGCAGGTCGCGTCCGTCGAAGGCCTGGAGGGGCTCTCCCTCGGCCGGCTCGCGGGCGAGCTCAAGCTCAGCAAGAGCGGTGTCTTCGCCCTCTTCGGCTCCAAGGAGGACCTCCAGCTCGCCACGGTGCGCGCGGCGATCAAGGTCTATCTGGAGCACGTGGTCCAGCCGGCCCGTGAACTCCCGCCGGGGATCGCCCGGTTGTGGCGCGTGTGCACGAGCTGGCTCATCTACTCGCGCGAGCGGGTCTTCCCCGGCGGCTGCTTCTTCTACTCGACGTCGGCGGAGTACGACGCCCGTACCGGCCAGGTGCACGACACCCTCGCCGCCGCGCGCACCAACTGGTCCACCTATCTGGAGCAGACCGTCCTCGAGGCGCAGCAGACGAAGGAGCTCGCACAGGACGTCGACATCCCCCAACTGGTCTTCGAACTGGTCGCGTTCCTGGAGATGGCCAACGCCGAGTCCGTCCTGCACGACGAGTTCACCAGCTACGACAAGGCGGCCACGGCCATCCTGAACCGGCTGCGCGGCGTGGCCACCGACCCGTCGCTGCTGCCCGCGACCAGCGAGGGCTGGGCGGGCGCATAAGGGCGGGCGCACAGGCGCCGTGCGAAGGTCCGCCCGGGGGTGACGGGCCCTCGCACGGCGCGTCCGTGGGCGGGGCTCAGGCCCCGATGGCGTGCACGCCGCCGTCGACGTGCACGATCTCCCCGGTGGTCCGGGGGAACCAGTCCGAGAGCAGCGCGACCACCGCGCGGGCCGCGGGCTCCGGGTCCGCGATGTCCCAGCCGATGGGCGCGCGCGTGCGCCACACCTCGCGGAAGGTGTCGAAGCCCGGGATCGACTTGGCCGCCATCGTCTTGATCGGACCGGCCGCCACGAGGTTGCAGCGGATCCCGCGCGGACCCAGATCCCGGGCGACATAGCGCGAGGTGGACTCCAGGGCGGCCTTGGCCACGCCCATCCAGTCGTAGGCGGGCCAGGCGGTCGACGCGTCGAAGTCGAGGCCCACGACGGCGCCGCCGCGCTCCTCCATGAGCGGCAGACAGGCCATGGCGAGGGATTTGAGGGAGTACGCGGACACCTCGACCGCGGTCGCCACCGAATCCCAGCCGGTCTCGAGGAAGTTGCCCCCGAGCGCGTCCTGCGGGGCGAAGGCGATGGAATGCACCACGCCGTCCAGGCGCGCGTGTCCGCCGACGCTCTCGCGGACCCGGTCCGCGAGGCTGTCGAGCTGCCCCTTGTCCCGTACGTCCAGCTCGATCAGGGGCGCGGGGCGGGGCAGCCGCTTGGCGATGCGCTCGACCAGGCTGAGCCTGCCGTACCCGGTGAGGACCACCTCGGCGCCCTGCTCCTGGGCGAGTTTCGCCGCATGGAAGGCGATCGAGGACTCCATGAGCACCCCGGTCACCAGCACGCGCTTGCCCGCGAGCATGCCGTTCATCCCGCCACCACCTCGGTCTTCCTGCCGGGCTCCGTGGCACCGGACGTCACGAACTGCACGATTTCCTCGACGACTTGGGGCGCGCCCAGGATGCGCTGATGCCCGAAGCGCCGCGTACGGACGAGGCGTGCGCGGAAGAACTCGGCCATGCGCACCCCCTGGCCCGGGTCGACCGAACGGTCGTCGTCGTCATGGATGACGAGCAGCGGGACCGCCAGATCGGCGGTCTCGTGGAAGACGGAGAACCGCGTCCACATGTCCTTCTCGCCGGGGTAGACGACCCGCTCGATGCGCCCGCGCAGCTCCTCGTCGAGCTGCTCGGAGAGCCCCGCGGCCGTGCAGAAGCTCTCGACCAGGTAGGCGAAGTCGGGGACCGGGCTGATCGCCACGATGCGCCCGGTGCGCACGCCGTGCTGGAGGGCGAAGAAGGTCGCCGTCACCCCGAAGGAGTGCGCCACGATCGCCTCGAAGTCCCCGTGTTCACGGTGGAGTTCGACGAGGATGTCGCGGTACTCGAGGATCGTGGTGCCCTCGCCGGTGGACTCGCCGTGCCCCGGTGCGTCGAACGCGACCGGGCTGTATCCGAGGTCGATGAGCCGGGCGATCGCCTTGGCGTAGCGCGAGGCGCGCGATTCCCAGCCGTGCACGAGGAGCACGGGGCGCGCACCGTCGCCCCAGCGGTAGACGACGGCCTCCTTGCCGTCGACCGTCAGCTTCGAGATCCGTGCGCTCTCGATGACCGCCCGCTCGTCGGGCCTTGGCCTGCTGCGGCCTTGAGGGCGACGGAAGAGGTCGAACATCTCCTCGCCCCGGTCACTCAGGGCAGCCTGTGCGGCTGCTGTTGCGGGATTCATCCCACGCCCTCCAGAAGATCAGGAATGTCGAGATGTTAGCACGACCGTTCGCTCATATTGATTCTACGGGACTGACCGCGATCCAGAAAAGTGTACGGACGGTCGTGCTAACGTTTGTGCTGTCAGCTCTCCCTGCTTGGAGGACGCCATGACACTCCCGACCTTCGCGACGAAGCGGCCCGCTTCCGACGCGGACGCAACGGCAGACAGGTACCCCGGCCCGAACCAGGAGTTCAAGGACCACTTGGACGCCCTGATCGAGGCGACGCTCCTGCCGGGCTGCGCCGAGCAGCCCGCCGACACCACACACCAGCCAGGGAAGGGACGCAATGACTGACGCAGGCGCCACGGAGCGCATAGGCATCGCCGTCGCGTCGGGGATGCTCAAAGGGGTCTACGGCCACGGCGTACTGGCCGCGTTCGAGGAACGCGGCCTGCGCGCGCACGTCTACGGCACCGCCTCGTCCTCCGTGCTCTCCGGCGGCCTCGCCGCGGTCGGCCGGGCCCGGCGCACCGGCGTGGACTACTGGCTCAAGGCCACCGCGGCCGCCGGGGAGAAGGGCATGAGCGCCGTCGTCCTCGACAGCATCGAGGAGTACGGCCCGGTGCTGCGCGAGGGGCTCTTCCGCGCCGGGGCACCGGAGTTCCTGCTCGCCACCGGGAAGGTCACCAACGCGGCCGCCGCCGAGGTCACCCAGGGCTCCGGCGCGAAGGCGCTCGGCAGGGACCTGCTGCGCAACGTCTTCGCCGGGGACCGGAGTTGGGTCGAGGAGAACCTCGCCACCGTCGTGTTCTCCTCGCGCGCCGAGGCCGGGGGCACGGAGCCGCGCCTCACTCCGGAGAACTACGACGCCGTGTCGTACGCGTCGACCCGCATGCTGCACGCCTGGGCGGTCCCCGCGGAGATCGACGGGGAGGCGTATGTCGACGCCTCGTACACCTGCTCCTGTCCGGCGCGTGAAGTCGCCGCCACGGGCGTGGACGTGCTGATCGCGATCGGCTCCGACCCCTTCCCGCTCTTCCGCGACCTCTACGCGTCCGAGGAGATCGTGGACGGCTCCGTCATCGGGCAGGCACGGGTGCTGGTGATCAAGCCGGCCGAGGATCTCAAGAACCTCGGGGTCGACTACGCGTCGGCGACCGCGGACGGGCTCGTCAAGGCGTACGAACTCGGGCTCGAGGCGGGTCACCGCTTCGTGGACGCGCACGGCGACCTGCTCGCCGCCGCCCCCGCCGCCGCAGAGGAGGAGGTCGCGTGACACACGTGGTCACCGAGCAGTGTGTCCACTGCAAGTTCGCGGAGTGCATCACCTACTGTCCGGTCGCCTGTTTCCGGGAGGCCGGCTCGTTCCTGGTGATCGACCCCGAGGAGTGCATCGACTGCGGCAACTGCGTCGAGGCGTGCCCGGCCGACGCGATCTACCCCGAGGACGAGCTGCCGCCCGAACTGGCGCCCGCGCTGGAGTGGAACGCCCGGCTCGCCACCGAACTCCCCCTGGCCACCACGCGCGTCGAGCCGTTGCCCGACGGCGAGCGGTGGCAGGGGAAGCCCGGCAAGTGGGACACCCTCCCGGTCGAACAGGCGCCCCGTGTCAGCTGTCCCTGAACTCGGCGAACTCGACTTCGCGCGGCTCCTGCACGAGCGGGCGCGCCAGGCACCCGACGTGGTCGCCCACCGGTTCGTCCACGACGACGAGTCCGCGGAAGAACTCACCCACGCCGCGCTCGACGCCCGCGCGCGCACCGTCGCCGCGGGCATCGCGGCGGCCACCGGCGGGCGTCCCGACCCGGTGCTGCTCCTGTTCGCCCCCGGGCCCGACTATCTCGCGGCCCTGTTCGGCTGCTTCTACGCGGGCGTGCCCGCGGTGCCCGCCTTCCCGCCCGACCCGACGCGCCTCGCACGCACGCTGCCCCGGCTCGCCGCCATCATCGAGGACGCGGGCGCGAGCACGGTCCTGACCACGTCGGACATCGCGCCGCTGCTGGCGGAGTGGCTCACCAGCACCCTCGGCGGCCGGGCCCCGCACCTGATCGCCACCGACACGCTCGACCCCGCGGACGCCACGGTGGATCCGCCGCCCGCGCCGAGGGCCGGGGTGCCCGCGCTGCTGCAGTACACCTCGGGTTCCACGGCGCTGCCGCGCGGCGTGCTGCTCGACCACGACCGGCTGCGCGCCAACTGCGCCGAGATCGCCCGCGGCTTCGGGATCCACCCGGGCAGCTCCGGCGGCCTCTGGCTGCCGCCGTACCACGACATGGGTCTGGTCGGCGGCATCCTCACACCGCTGGCCACCGGGATACCGGTGACGCTGATGTCCCCGGTGACGTTCCTGCGCCGCCCGCTGTCCTGGCTGCGCATGGTCTCCCGGTACCGCGCGACGATCATCGGCGCGCCCAACTTCGCGTACGACCTCTGTGTGCGGCGCGCGACGGACGCGGAGGTCGAAGGGCTCGATCTGTCCGGGGTCGAACTCGCCTTCACCGGGGCCGAACCCGTGCGGGCCGAGACGATGGAGCGGTTCGCCGCGCTCTTCGGGCCCGCCGGGTTCCGCGCCGCCGCGTTCCTGCCCTGCTACGGACTCGCCGAGGCGACGCTGTATGTGACGGGCGGCAAGCCGCTGGGCGGCTGGCAGTCGGTGTCCGTGGACCGCGAGGCACTGGAGGTCCACGGCACGGCACGGCCCGCGCGGCCGGGACACCCGTCGAGGGACCTGGTCGGCTGCGGCAGGCCCGGGCCCGGCACCCGGCTCCTGATCGCCGATCCGGCCACCCGCGAACCCCTCGCGGACGGCGCCGTCGGCGAGATCTGGGTCGACTCCCCCAGCGTCACCGACGGCTACTGGCGGCGTCCCGAAGAGACCGCAGGGACGTTCGGCGCGCGGACCCCGGCCGGTGCGGGGCCGTATCTGCGCACCGGTGACCTCGGGTTCGTCCTGGACGACGAACTCTTCGTCGCGGGACGGCTCAAGGACCTCATCGTCATCAACGGACGCAATCTGCATCCGGTCGACGTCGAGCGGGTCTGCGAGGCCGCGGTCCCCGGCATCCGCCGCAACTGCGGTGCCGTGTTCGCGGTCGACGGCGCCCCCGGCGGGACCGAGCGGCTCGTCGTGGTCTACGAGGCCGACGTCGCCGACGAGGCGCGGTACGCGGCGGCCGTCGACGGCATCCGCCGGACCGTCTCGATGGAACTGAACGTCCGTCCGCACGCCGTCGTCCTGGTGCGGCCGCGGACGATCCCCAAGACCTCCAGCGGAAAGGTCCAGCGCTGGCTGGCCCACAGGCACTACCTCGCCGGCGAACTGGACGTCCTCGCACGCACCGACGAAAGGGCCGGTCGATGATCGTCAAGGTCAGGGGCGTCCTGCTCCGCTTCACCGACTACGAGAACGAGATCGAGGTCGACGGCGGCACCGTGCGCGCCGGTCTCACCGGGCTCACCGAGCGCTACCCGCGGCTGCGCGAGGTGCTGCTCGACCGGGACGGCACCGTGCGCCCGACCCATCTGATCGCCCTCAACGGCGAGCGGCTCACCCAGGGCGACCTGGACCGCGAGGCCACCGAGGACGACCGGGTGGACATCGTCACCGCGATCTCCGGGGGCTAGCCGCGATGCCGCGCACCTCGACGTACGAGACCGTGCTCGACGCGGGTCTCTTCACCCCGGCCCAGCTGGGCACCACCGCCGTCGGACGCCTCGCCTTCCAGGCGGGGGCCCGCTGGATGCGCGACCACGTGTGCAGCCATCGCGCCCTGGTGGCCGAGCACCAGGTCGGATTCGTGCTCTGGTCATGGCAGTTGGAGTACGAGAATCCGCTGGGCTTCCTCGACGCCGACGAGGCGCTGGTGGACGTACGGGCACGGCTGCGCGGCCCCGGGTCCTCGCAGCTGGAGGTGGAGATGACGCTCACCGGTCCCGCCGGTGTCGCGGTGCGCACGCGGGGCGCCTCGGTGCCGCTGCGGCTGGGCGGCGACCAGGCCCTGTCCGGGGCGCCCGCGCCGCTGCCCGACGCGCTCGTCGCCGCCTTCAAGGACGACGAGGTGGAGCGTTCGCCGCACCGGTCCGCCGTGCGGGCGCTGCGTGCGGAGCTGGAGCGGGACGGGGAGCCGCTCGCCGCGGGCACCACGTCCTTCCGCGTGTACCGCCACCACTGCGAGGTGGCCGACCAGTGGTACTGGGCCGAGACCCTCGGGTTCGCGGCGGGCGCCCGGGAGGAACTGGTGCTCCGGCACGGCCGTTCGGCTCCCGAGCTGCGCCGCGCCCCTGCCGAGGGGATCCGCAGGGTCGATGTGACCTGGCTGCGCTCCGGCCAGCTGTGGGACCGCCTGGAGGTGCGCAGCACGGCGTACCGGCACGGCGCGGGGCTCGCCTTCGTGCACGAGATCCGGCTCGCCGACGACGACGGCGGGCCCTGCGCCCTCGTGGTGGAACGCATATGAGCGCCCTCTGGACCGCGGAGCGTGCGGACGGGACGGAGCGGGCCGAGGAGTCCGCGCCGACCGCCTACGACGGTGCGGCGCGCCTGGAGCGGGCGCTCGGCTGCCCGTTCGACCCCGGCACCGGCATGTCGCTGGCCGGTGGGGTGCGCGCGGACGAGGCCGAGGCCGAACCCGCCGCCGCGTACGAGGCGGCCTGGGCGGCCGGGCTGCACCGGCATCTGGTGCCCGGGGCCGAGGGCGGCAGCCTCACCTCGTTCGAGTCGTTCGCGGCGGTGGTGCGTGCCGTGTCGCGGCGTGACCTCGCGGTGTCCGTGGGCCTCGGCTCGACGCTGCTCGCCGCGATGCCCGTGTGGATCTGGGGCGACGACGAACAGCGGCGCAGGGTCGCCGAGTTGGTGCTCGGCAGGGCCTGGGGCACGGCGGGCATCAGCGAGGAGGCGGCGGGCAGCGATCTGCTGGCCACCGCGACGCGCGCGACCCCCCGCGACGGCGGCGGCCATGTGCTGGACGGCAAGAAGTGGCTCGTCGGCAACGGCAGCCGCTCCGCGTTCGCCACCGTGCTCGCCGCGTCGCAGCCGTCGTACGGCCTGTTCCTGCTCGACTTCGAGGCCATCGGCGGCGACGGCGTGCGGCGGCTGCCGAAGGTCCGCACGCACGGGCTCCGCGGACACGATCTGAGCGGCTTCGTGCTCGACGGCTGCCGGGTCGGCGCGGACGCCGTGCTCGGGCGGCCGGGGCGGGGCGTCGAAATGGTCTCCGGCATGCTGCAGTTCACCCGGACCCTGGTCGGCGCGAGCAGTCTCGGCGCGGCCGACACGGCCCTGCGCATCGCCCTGCGCCACGCCCGTGAACGCACGCTGTACGGGCAGTCCGCGCTCGCCCTCGCCCCCGTGCGCTCGCTGCTGGCGGGCGGCTTCGCCGACCTGCTGATCGCCGAGTGCACGGAACTGGCCGCGGCGCGCGGACTCGATGTGGCACGGCAGCGGATGGCCCTGTGGTCGGCGGTCGCCAAGTACGTGGTGCCGAGCCTGTGCGTGGACGCCGTGCACGCCTGCGGGGAGGTTCTCAGCGCGCGGGCCCATCTGCGCGAGGGCGTCGCGGGCGGCGCGTTCCAGAAACTGCTGCGCGACGTGTCGATCACCCCGGTCTTCGAGGGCACCGAACTGGTGCAACTCGACACGGTGCGGGCCCAGTTGGCGGCAGCTGCCGTACGGCGGCGCGGGACTTCCGCGCGGATTCCGCTCCCGCTGCTCTTCGGGTTCGGCGAGCCGGTGCCGTCACCGGCCCCGCGCGAGGTGCGGCCCGCGCTGACCTTCGGCGGCGCCGACGAGGTCGTCGACCTCCTCGACGAGGCCGCCGAAGCGCTCGCCGACGACGCCGGACTCGCCCCGCTCGTGCGCACCTTGGTGACGGTCCGCAACGAGACCCGCGCGGCGTTCGCGGGCCTCGGCACGCGCCGTACGGCCGCCGCGTACGAGGCGGCCCGCACGCACTGTCTGGTGCACGCGGCCGCCTGCTGTCTGCACACCTGGCTGCTGCGCGGCGCCGCACTCGGCGGCCCGGCGGGCGAGCGGGCCTGGCTCTCGGTCGCGCTGCGCCGCGTCCTCGCGCGGCTCGGCCGCCCGGTCGCGCCCGACTCCGCGGCCGAAGACTTCCTGGTGGGCTCGCTCACCAGACTCGACGACGAGGACCGGGCGTTCTCGCTCGTGCCGCTCCGGCTCGCACCGCAGTACCGCGACTGACCCGCGGTCTGCCGCACCGATTCCAGGGAGTACGCCATCACCACCACCGACCACCCGCAGAGCACCGCCGAGTCCGCGGGAGCCTGGCTCTCCTCGCTGATCGGGGAGCTGCTCGGCATCGACGAACGACTCCCCGCCGACCGGCCGCTCGGCGAGCTGGGCATCGACTCGCTCACCGCGGCCCAGCTCTCCGTGGAGGTCGAGGAGCGGACCGGCGCCACCATCGCGCTCGACCGGTTCCTCGGCGACGAGACCCTCGACGACCTGGTGCGCGCGCTGCGCGCCGATACCGCGTCCGGGGGGTCGACATGACGCCCCGGGCCCATGCGGCCGACATCATGAACCGCGCGGACCTGGCGCACGACACCCTCGACGCGGAGGTGGCACGGGTCAGGCAGGAGGCGCGGTCCCGGTTCGGGGGCTTCGTCCTCGACCACGTCAATCCGGGCTCGTACTTCCTCAACCACGAGCGCAGGGCGCTCGACAAGCGGCTCTTCGAGCAGGCGGGCGACCTCGGCCTGATGCGGTTCTCGCTGCCGGTCGAGGCGGGCGGCGACGGCCGGGACAAGCTCGCGTGGGGCGTGGTGGTCGAGGAGATCGCCCGCCTCTCGCGCGATCCCGGGTTCGCCGTGCTGCTCGACATCACCGTCGAGATCACCGAGTTGATCCTCTCCAGCGGCAGGCCCGAGCTGATCGACGCGTACGTCCCCGACCTGCTGGCCGGGCGGCGGTTCGGGGTGCAGGGCGCCTATGAGAACAGGGACCCCTACGACTACCGGTCCACCGCGCGCCTGGAGGGCGACGCGTGGGTACTCAACGGCGCCAAGCGCTTTCTGGCCGGGGCCCGGTTCGCCGATCTGTTCGTCCTGTTCCTGCGCGACGAGGCGTCCAACGACATGCTCGCCTTCGTCGTCGAGAAGGACGACCCGGGCGTCAGCGCCGTGCACATGGACACCATGGGCCTGCACACCATGGGGCTCGGCCAGGTCGTGCTGCACGACGTGCGACTGCCCGCGTGGCGTCTGGTGTGGCGGGCCGACGCGCTCAGCGAGCTCAACACCTATGCCCGTATCCGCAGGACGATGAGCGCCTGCGGGGTGCTCGGCGCGCTGGACGGCGTCGTCGACGCCTGTGTGCGGTCGCTGACCTCGCGCAGGCGCGGCGGCCGCCCCGTGCTCGACTACAGCAATGTCGAGCGCACGGTCGGTGAGATGCACATGCTGCTGCAGAGCGCCCGCGCGAGCGTCCACCGCGCCCTGGACGGCACCCGATCGCCGGACCGCGACCCGCACTTCGACGAGTTCGCGACCGTCGCCAAGCACCAGACGGCGGAGTGCGCGCTGCGCGTGGGCCGGCTCGTGATGGGGCTGCAGGGCGGCGAGGCGTACATGTCCGCCTTCCCCTGGGAGCGGTTCATGCGCGACATCCTCGGGCTGATCTCCGGGCAGGGCTCCCAGGAGACGCTGCTCATCCAGCTCGGGCAGCGCGCGATCGTCGGCCTCGAAGGTGACCAGGCACGCGAGGACGCCGCCGAGCGCTCCGTCGCCCGGTGCGCGGACGCCTGGTGGGCGCTGCACGCCGTCGACGCGGGCGGCGCGGGGACGCCGGTCGCGGCGGTCCGCGAGGTGGCCACCGCCGCGGGTCTCGGCGCCGCCGTCGCCCCCGACCGGCTCGACGCGCTGGCCGCGCTGCTCGACCGCGCCCACACGCTGCTGTCCGCCGTACGGTCCGGGCGCACGCCCGAGACGCTTCCGCAGGGCCCCGCGGGCCTGTTCGGCGGGCGGCTCGCGGAGGTCGCGGACGGGGCGTGGGCCCTGGTGGCGTGTGCCGTCGCGCACCAGACCGGGCTGCTGACCCGCCTCGTACGGCCGCTGACGGCGAAGGAGGCCGCCGACGACCTGTCCGAGGACCTCACCGAGGGGCTGCTGCGGATCCTGGTCGACGCCTCGCTCGTACGGAAGGACGCCGCGGACCGGCACGTCGTCGACCCCGGCCTCGAACGCGTCCTGATCGGCGGTCCGCGCGCCTCGGCGTTCGCCGCGCGGCTGCGCCGCACGGTCATCGCGGGCGCCCGGCTGCGCGCGGGGACACGGGGGTTGGGGCGCGCGATGGTGCCGGGCTGCGGGGGCGAGGCCGCGGTGCTCGCGGACGCGCTCGTCGACGTGCTGCTCGGGCGGCTCGAAGGGCTGCCCTGGACGCTGGACACGCCGGGCGCGCGGGTGGGCTGCGCGGCCGCCGACGGAGGACGCACCGCCGCGCAGCTCGCCCGGCACATCCCGTCCGTGCCGGTGCTCGCGCTGCAACGGGAACAGGTGGTCGCGCCCCCGGTGGGCGGCGCGAAGGGACGGGCCCGGGTGCGGGATCACGCCCCGGCCGAGGCGCGCATCGAGGTGCGGGCCGGGGACCGGGCGGGCTTCGCGGAGGACGACAGGCTGGCCCTTGCCTGGCTGCCCGCAGGGGGGCATACGACCGAGGGTCTCTGGCGGTCCGTGGCGGCGGCCGCGCGGGCGCTGCTGCCCGGCGGCTGGCTGGTCGTACCGTGCCCGCTGCCGCCCAAGCGGCCGCTCGGGGCTGCGGCCGTACGTCTTGAACTCACGCTGGTGGGCGGCTCGGTGCCGTCCGACGCCGCCGTCGAGGAGTCGCTGCGGGCCGCCGGTCTCGGTCAGGTCCGCACGGCGTGGGAGGACGCGGCGCTCGGTCTGCGACTCGTCGTGGGGCGCCGCCCGTAGCGGGACGGGGGCGCGGGGCGCCGTGTCTCAGCGGCCCGCGCTCCTGCCCTTGCGCAGCAGGCAGGTGAGGCGGGCCGTGCAGACCAGTTGGTCGCGGTCGTTGGTGATCGTCACCTGGTAGGTGCCGACCTGGGCGCCCTCGTGCAGGGGTACGCAGACGCCGGTGACGAGGCCGTCGCGGGCGGCGCGGTGGTGCGTGCAGTTCAGTTCGAGGCCGACCAGCATGCCGTCGGGTGCCACATAGGCCGCGGCGGCGAGGGAGCCGAGGGTCTCGGCGAGTGCCGCGCTCGCGCCGCCGTGCAGCAGCCCGAACGGCTGGCGGTTGCCCGCCACGGGCATGGTCCCGACGACCCGCTCGCGGGACCACTCGGTGATTCTGATGCCGAGGCGGTTCACGAGCTGTTCCGCGGCGAGTTCCTCGGGCATGTCGGCCATGATCCGGTCCATCGGCTGCTTCATCGCGTCGCTCCCAGTGCGTTCCGTGCGCGGTCGGTCCGTCCGGCGAGGGCGGCCAGATGCCCGAAGTCGGCCTGCTGTTCGCCCGGTTCGTCGGGGGCGGGCTCTCCGGCGGCGTCCGCCGCGCGCAGGAGCAGGGCCACGGCCAGGTCTCCCCGGGGCGGCAGGGCCGTGCCGCCGGTGGCCGTGAGGTGGGCGAAGGCGGCGGCGGTGCGCGGGTTGGCCGCCAGCTCCGCCGCGATCACGAGCACCTGGTCGATGTCGTCGTCGATGAGCAGCAGTTCGGCCGCGTCGAGCGCCTCGTCGGCGATGCCGTCGACGGCGGCCAGACAGGAGACGGGTCCCGTGAGGCCGTACTCGATGGTGAGGTGGCCGAGGATCGATGTGGTGACCGACTGGAGGAACAGCAGCGGGTTGTGCACGCGCCCGCTCACCAGTTTCTGGCTCGCCAGGTCGGACGTCGTGGCGTCCCCCGCGACGGTGGCGAGCACGACGGCGGTCGTGTCGGCGTACGGCCCGACGAGCGGGTTGCGCTCGCCGGGCTCGCCGAGGCAGCGCCGGACGGTCTCCCGGACCAGCGGGTTGAAGGCGGAGGCCACGAACCCGGGGACGGTGGGCAGTTCGGCGCCCTCGGCCAGCGGCCCGACGCGTGCCGCGGCGGCCACCCGCAGCGCGGGCCGTCCGGCGAGAAGGGGAACGGTCACGGCTGCTCCAGGATGATCGCGGTGTTCATGCCGCCGAAGGCGGCGTTCAGCGAGAGCGCCCGGCGGAGGTCCGCCGTGCGCGGCTCGTCGGGCACGTAGTCGAGGTCGCAGCCGGGGTCGGGCGCGTCGAATCCGGCGGTGGGCGGCACGGTGCCGGACTCCAACGCCATGACGGAGACGACGAGTTCGACGGCTCCGGTGGCCTCCAGCATGTGTCCCGTGGTGCTCTTGGTGGAGCTGACCATGAGCCGGCCCGCGTGCGTGCCGAACGCGGCGTGCAGGGCGGCGGTCTCGGCCAGGTCGTTCACCTCCGTGCCGGTGCCGTGGGCGTTGACGTACTGGATGCCCGTCGGTGCGATCCGTGCCCGGCCGAGCGCGCGGACGACGGCGCGTGCCATGCCGAGCCCTCGGGGGTGGGGCTTGACGACGTGGTGGGCGTCGGCCGCCGCGCCGAACCCGGCGATACGGGCCAGCGGGCGTCCGCCGCGGCGCATCAGATGCTCCCCCGACTCCAGGACGAGGGCCGCGACGCCGTCGCCGAGGAGCATGCCGCTGCGCCCCCGTGCGAAGGGGCGCACCCGCCCGTCCCTGGCGAACGTGCGCCCGGAGTCGAACTTGGCGAACTGCTCCTCCTCCACCAGGTAGGCGCCGCCGACCACGGCGACGTCGACGCGCCCCGCCGCGATCAGCCGGCCCGCGTGCGCGACCGCGCTGGGCGAGGCCACGCAGGCGTTGATGAAGGCGAGCCTCGGTCCGGCGAACCCGAGGTCGGCCGCCACCGCGGCGGGGACGCCGCCCGCCAGGCTGCGGTGGGTGTCCGCGGCGTCCGGTGCCCGGCCGTCGGCGGTGTCCTGCCAGAAGCGGTGGATTCCTGTGAAGTCGCCCTGGGTGCCGATGAGTACGGCCGTGCGGTGCGCGTCGACCGCCCCGGGGTCCAGCTTGGCCGCGCGCAGCGCCCCGCGCGCGCAGGCGACGACGGTCTCCGTCAGCGGGGGCGTGGGGCCCGCGCCGTGGGCGGCCGCGTACCGGTTGCGGAACGGGCGGCTGTCGAAGCGCTCGACCGGGGCGAACGCGGGGCGCCCCGCGAACACGTTCTCGCGCAGCGCGTCGGCGCCGGGCCCGAAGCCGGTGAACGTGTCGTATCCGGTGACCCAGATGTCGGCCGGTGCGCGGTCAGTGGCCATCGGCGTCCACCTGCGCGGCCGTGAGGAACGTGTGGATCCCGCGCACCGAGGTGAAGTAGTCGAGGTCCTCCCCGTACGGATCGATGCTGATGCCGTGTTCCTCGTCCAGGACGTGCTGGAGCCACACCAGTGCCAGCGAGTCCAGGGTGAGGGGGGTGTCCTCGCCGAGCTCCTCCAGGGAGAGCGGGACGATCGGGTAGTGGGTGAGCAGCCTGCGGATCTCGTACGTCGTGATCATGTGGCCGCCTCGTGCTCGTGCCGCACGGCGGTACTCCTTGGTCGGTCGGGCGCCGAGGGCGCCACATGGATCGGCTCCGTGAGGTCGCGGACCGGGTCCGTGGGGGCCGAGTAGTCGACCCCGGGCAGGCCGAAGCCGTTCAGGGCCAGGCATTGCGCGTGGTACGTGTCGGGGTCGCCGAGCCGTCCGATGCTGGCGTCGTCCACCAGGGCGAGCCTGCGGTCGACCTCGGCCTGCACGTCGGGGCTCAGCTCCCTGTCGTCGAGGCGCAGTCGCCCCAGCTCGTCCGTGCCGCTCCGGCGCCCGGGCCCCGGGTAGAGGTGCTCGCCGAGCAGCCGGTGGGCCTGGGCGACGGGTCCTTCGTCCAGGCCGCGTTCCCGCATGACCCGGCCGAGGACCACGGTGTAGAGGGTCTGCGCCGGGATGACCCGGCTCGCCTGGGTGACCATCGCCCGCATGACGGCGGCGACGGCGCGGCCGCCGGTGGGCCCGAGCCGGGCGTCGAGTGCGCGGGCGGTGGCCTCCAGGTCTTCCTTGGCCCGGCCGAGCGTGCCCGCCCGGTAGGTGGGGGCGAGCGCGGTGTTGCCGACATAGCTGAAGGCGACCGTGGTGACGTCGGGCGCGAGCACTCCGGCGTCGCCCAGGACGTCGAGCCAGCGCCGCCAGTCGTCGCCGCCCATCACGGCGACCGTGTCACGGACCTCCTCGTCGGAGGCGGGTTCCAGGGTGGCCCTGCCGACCTGCCCGGTGGCGCTGTCGTACGTCTTGGCCGTGAACGGGGCGCCGAGGGGCTTGATGGCCGAGCGGTGCGTACGGCCGGTCTCCGGGTGGGTGCGGCGCGGCGCGGCCAGGCTGTGCACGACCAGGTCCACCTGCCCGAGGTCGTCGCGGACGGCGCGGGCCGTCCGTTCCTTGACCGCGTCGCTGAACGCGTCCCCCACGACGGTGCGGCCGTAGCGGCCGATGCGCGCCAACTCCCCTTCGAGGGCAGCCGTGTTGTACCAGCCGGGGCTTCCGGTGCGGCCCGGCGAGCCGGGGGTCTCGCGGCACACGTTCAGCGTGGCGGCGCCCAGACCGACGGCCGCGACGAGCCGGGTGGCGAGGCCGAGGCCCGCCGAGCCGCCGATGACGAGGACGGAACGGGGGCGCCCGGCACCGGGCGGCAGCGGCCGCGCCCTGACGTACGCGATGTCGTCGCGCACGCGCCGGGCACAGCCGTCCGGATGGGCGTTGACGCACAGGGAGCCGTGCGTCATCGGCTCGATGATCATGTCTTGGCCTCGCTCGGGACGGGCGCGCCGGCTGCCGCGCCCATGCGGGAGAGCAGCAACTCGCGGTTGCGCAGCAGCTTTCCGTTGCTCGTGCGCGGGATCGCGGGGGCGACCTCGAACCGGCGCGGGACCTTGTAGAGGCTCAGCCGCTCGCGGCACCAGGTCTGCAGTGCACGGGCCGTCGTGCCGTCCTTCGCGCCGACGAACGCCTCGATGGCGCCCTCGAAGAGGACCACCACCTCGGTGACGTCGGGGTGCCCTGCCAGGGCCAGTTCGACCTCCCGGAGGTCGACCTTGAGTCCCCCGACCGCCACGAGGGCGTCGGTCCTGCCGTGCAGGGACAGCACTCCGTTCGCGTCGACCCGGCACCGGTCGTGCGTGCGCAGCCAGCCGTCCGCGTACCGCTCCCGCACCCCGCCCTGGTCGTACGCGTACGGAGAGCCGTCCGTGCGGATGTACAACTCGCCCGCCCGGACCTCCAGTTCCATGCCGGGGGCCGGGCGCCCCACCACCGGGGGACGGTGCGTGCCGGTCAGGTCGACGGCGGCGATGCCGGTCTCGGTCATGCCGTACGCCTGGCCGATCCGGATCCCGTACCGCTCCTTGAACCGCTCGTACACGTCGAGGCGCAGCGCCTCGCCGCCGGAGACGGCCAGCCTGAGGTCGGGCAGGGCGACCGGGTCCGGCACATGGGTGAGCAGCTCGAAGTGGAAGGGCACACCGAACAGCACGTGCGCCCGCTGCTCCGCGAGGGTGGTCAGCAGGGTCCTCGGCCTCGCGTCCGGCGCGAACAGCAGGGTGGCGCCCGCACAGAGCGCGTGCAGCACACCGCCGAGCAGACCGAAGGAGTGCGTCAACGAGTTGCCGAGGAGCACCCGTTCACCGGCCCCCGGCATCTCGGGCAGGGCCGCGAACCGGTCCAGCTCCGCGAGCAGGGACGCCGCGGTGCGTCCGATCGCCTTGGGGTGTCCCGTGGAGCCCGAGGTGAACTGGATCAGCGCGTGCGGCGTGCGCGCCGCCCGCCCCTCGGGCCGTGCCTCGACGCGGTACGCGCAGGTGTCCCGGAACTCGACACGGACGGCCCCCGCGGCCCCCGAGTCGATCAACTGGCCGGGATCGCACAGCGCGAGCAGCCTGGCCACCTCGGCCGGCGTGGACCTCGGGTCGATGAGGACGACCTGCGCCCCGCGCGACCAGAGCGCGAGGACGGTCCACAGATAGCTGAAGCTCGGCGTCATCCGGACGGCGACGGCCGATCCGGGACCGATGCCGCGCTCCGCGAAGTCCCTTTCCAGTGCGGCGACTTCGGTACGCAGCCGGCCCCAGGTCACCTCGGTGCCCGCGCGCGCCCAGACCGTGTCGGCGGGCTGTGCGGCCAGCGCCTCGGCGAGCCTGCGGGCGAGCGGGGCGTCGCCCGCCCCGCCCTCAGCGGCCGCGTTCTCGTCGTGCCCTGTGTTCTCCGTACTGTCCACGGGGTCCGCTCACTTCTCGATGCAGAACTCGGCGACGGGCCAGCCGACATGGCGCTTGTCGGTGGGGGTGTAGCCGAGCAGCTGGTCGCCCGCCTTGAGCTCGGTGACGTTCAGGACCGCTGCGCCGGGGCCGAGGACCCGCACGTGCCAGTCGTCCTGGACGGTCAGGCTGACCTCGACGCCCTCCGGGGACTTCGCCTTGATCGTCAGGAGCGGGCGGGACTCCAGCTTGACGCGGCCCACCGCGATCCGCCGGGTGCGGCCGTCGGCGCCCACGCCGAGCACCGTCGCCCCGGCCTTGAGTTCGCTGAGGTAGTTGGTGCGGTTGTCCGCCCCGTACGTGTAGGAGTGCAGGGCACCGGCGTTGACGCGGAACGGCCGGGTCGGCATGTAGGGCAGCGGGTGCGTCTCGCTGACGCAGAGGACGAAGCCATGGGCGTACGAGCCCACCAGGATCCCCTCGTCCTTCTCGAAGTGCGTGCAGGTGTCGACGCAGACGCGGTCGCCCATGCCCGAGTGCTCGATCGACTCGACGGTCAGGGAGGTCAGTTCGAGGGGTTCGGTCTTGACGGCGAGGAGTTCGGCGAGCTTGAAGACGTCGTCGACACCGGAGGGCGCCATCAGCAGTCCCTCGGAGCCCTTCTCCAGGACGCCGACGACGATCTCGGCCTCCTCGACCGAGCCGACCTCGCAGATCAGCCTGCCGTCGGAGCGGTCGGCGGCCGCGATCACGATCTCCAGCGGGATCTTGGTCGGGTCGCGGAACCGCACGACGGTGTACGGCAGGTCGGCGGCCGCGCCGCAGGCGAGGTCGAGGGTGCGCTGGTCGGTGACCTCGACGTACGCGGTCACCGACTTGTCGCCCGCGAGGAACCGCAGGCGCAGGGCGTTGAGCTGCTGCTCGTCGTCGACGGTCACGGGGATGAGGTCGGGGCCCTCACCGGCCGCGGCGTCCTCGGCCGCGCCGCCCGGTGGCAGCAGCACCTTGCGCACCGTGGGCGGCAGGGTGGAGAGCACTTCCGCGTGGGAGTCCACGATGCCGTCGAGCCGGGCGTGCACGGCCGCGTCGACGACTGCGGCGACCTGCTCGGGGGCGACGGAACGGATGTCGATCCAGGCGAATTTCACAGGAGTTCCTCGGGATGCGGAGACGGAGAGGTGCAGACATGGAGCGATGGAGCGATGAAGGCGCTTGTGCATGAAGCAGTGCGGTGTCGCGGGGAGCCCCCGTACGACGTGCCGGGGAGTCCCCGTGCGCCGTGCGGGAGGCTCCCCGCGCGTCAGGCCGTGATGGCCGTTTCGTACAGGTCGGGCACGGGCCGCGGCAGGCCCGCGGGATCGCGCGGCGCGTGGACGGTCTCGGCGAGTTCCCGCACGAGCCGCTCGGGGTCCGCGCTGGTGAACACCCGCCGCCCGACGGCGAGTCCGGCGCAGCCCGTGTCGAGCACGGCCCGTGCGTAGGTGGTCAGGTCCGCGCCGTTCTGGGGTCCGCCCGCCACCAGGACCGGGACCGGGCAGCTCGCCACGACCTCGGCCATCCGGTGCAGCGGTGCGGCGGCCGAGGTCTTGACCAGGTCGGCGCCCAGGTCGACGGCGATGTTCACCACGTGGGACAGCAGGGCCGGGTCGCAGGCGTCGGCGATCCGGGGGCCCCTGGGGTAGATCATCGCGAGCAGCGGCAGGTTCCAGTGCTGGCACTCGGTGGCGATGCGGCCGAGGTCGGCGAGCTGGCCCGCCTCGGTCTCCGACCCGACGTTGACGTGCACGCTGACCGCGTCCGCGCCGAGCCGCACGGCGTCCTCCACGCCGCCGACGAGCACCTTGGCGTTCTCGTCGGCCGCGTGCACGGTGCCCGCGCTGAGGTGCACGATCAGCGCGCAGCTCCGCAGATGGCGCGGGTCGATGCTGGGCGCCCGTCCCTTGTGGACGATGACCGCGTCCGCGCCGCCCGCGACGATCCGCCCGAGCAGCCGGTCGAACCCGACGGCGTCGGCGACAGGACCGTCGGAGACCGAGTGGTCGAGCGGGATGAACAGATGGCGTGCGTCGCCGTGCCGGGAGAGCCTGCTCATCCGGAGCTCTTTGCCGCCGAAGCGGGCCCGGGGCGTAGGGGCGGCCATCCGTCAGCCCTCGCCGAAGAGAGTGCGGGCGAAGTACTGCGTGTCGAAGTACTCCCGCATGCTGCGGATCTGGCCGCCCTCGACGGTGAACTGGGCGCTGATGTTCAGGGCGTAGGGCGCGCCGTCCCGCGTGGTGGCCTTGGTGACGCACTCGACCGAGACCTCGCTGCCCTCGGCGATGACGTGGCCGACCTCGACCGCGTAGTCGGCCGTGGGGTCGAAGCGCTCCCCCATCGGCATGAGGAACTTCTCGGCGATCTCGGTGAGGCCGGTCCAGGTGCCCGCCACCGGGTGGTCGCCCGGTATGTGGTAGACGGCGTCGGCGGCGATGAGCTGCGGGATGGCCGCGACATCACGCTCGCGCAGCGCCTTGAGGTAACGGTGCACGACGCTCTTGGCCTCGGCACCGGCATCGGAGTGGTTCATGGGTTCTCCCGTTGTGAAGGTCGGTCGGTCATTCGTCGAGCAGTTGGGGCGTCAGGGCCCGCTGGAACGGCTTGAACAGCACGGACTGCGGGGCGAGGCGCAGATAGACGTCGCGCACGGCGCGCAGCGCGGGGTTCTCGAGCTGCTCGAAGCCGCCGAACTTGCGGGAGACCTCGACCATTTCCCTGGTGCGGTCGCGGCGCAGCTTCTCGTACGCGCGCAGGGCCGCCACCGGGTCCCGGCGCGAGACCAGGCACTGCGCGAGCACCACGGCGTCCTCGATGGCGGTGCTGCCGCCCTGGCCGAGGCTCGGCAGCATGGGGTGGGCGGCGTCGCCGAGCAGCGTGACGGGCCCG
Source organism: Streptomyces sp. NPDC059002 (assembly GCF_042740435.1). Taxonomy (NCBI): domain Bacteria; kingdom Bacillati; phylum Actinomycetota; class Actinomycetes; order Kitasatosporales; family Streptomycetaceae; genus Streptomyces; species Streptomyces sp. NPDC059002. Next base: position 104,347 of record NZ_JBHYJI010000012.1, read on the forward strand.
TCGCCCCAGTTCTCCAGGAACGGCCGGTCCTGTGCGGGGACGGCGACGATGTCCTCGACCGGGGTGGTCCTGATCGCCTCGCACACCTCGTCCGCCCAGCCGGTGTAGGCGCGCACGATCGGGTCCTTGTCGCCGTCCCAGACGCGTGCGGCGTCGGCGGGCATGTTCATGGTGCCCCACCAGTAGGCGCGGCCCCGGCCCACGTCGTGGATGCCGAAGCGCCGCCCGAGGCCCCAGTAGTGGGCGTTGAACCCCTTGGTGATCTTCGGGTGGGAGAACGGGGTGACGGAGAGCCAGCAGAGGAAGCCGCCGTACGTCGGTGCCTTCGCGCTGCCGGTGACCTGGCGGCGGATCGCGGAGTTGATGCCGTCGGCGCCGATCAGGATGTCGGCGGTGGCCTCGCTGCCGTCCTCGAAGGTGACCCGTACGCCGTCGCCCGTGGTGTCGTAGCCGGTGGCGACGGCGCCCGTCCTGACGGTCAGGCCGCCGAGCGCGTCGAGCAGGGCCTCCTGGAGATCGCCCCGGTACATCGCGACGCTCGGGGCGCCGAGCCGGTCGCCCGCCGTCTCGACGGGGAGCGAGCGGAGCGTGCGGCCCTTGTCGGTCATGATCTCGGTGTGCAGGATCGTCTGGCCGCGCTTCTCCAGGCCGAGGTCGATGTCGAGCGCGCGCAGGGCGGCGATCGCGTTGCTCATCACGGAGATGCCGAAGCCCGCGGGCCGCAGTTCGGGCGCGCGCTCGTACACCTCCACCTCAATGCCCACGCGGCGCAGGGTCACGGCGGTCGCGAGACCTCCGATGCCGGCTCCGATCACGATGGCTCGGGGTTGGGTGCGCTCAGGCACGGCGGTGTCCCTTCTCGGCGGTGCTCGGCTCGGCCAGTTCGGCCACCGCCGCGGCCACGTCGGCCACGTGCGGCTCTTCCATGATCGAAAGATGGTCGCCGGGTACGTGGACGACCTTCACGTGGCCGGTGGTCATGGTGTGCCACCCATTGGCCGGGTCGGTGTGCTGGGTGCCGCCCGCGCCGTGCATCTCCCGGAGGACCTTCGGCAGCGGCTCCGTGGCGCGGATCAGGGTGATGTCGTCGGCGCCCGGTTCCGGCTGATAGTCCTGGGTGGCGCGCCAGTTGGCCTCGTACACCCCGAACAGCCTGCCGACGAGCGAGCCGTTGCTGTCCGCGGGCAGGATGCCCTCGTCGGCGGCCATCCTGGCGATGAACTCGAACTTCTCGTCCAGCGTGGTGAGTTCGCCGGGGATGGCTTCGAGCGGCGAGTCGCCGCCGCGGCCGAGCAGCAGCAGTTCCCAGAAGAACCAGCCCAGGAGTGCCTCGTCGGTGTATCCCCTGCGCTCCTCGGCGGGGCCGAGTGCCACGGTGTCCAGGAGGATCACCTCGGCCACCTCGTGTCCCGCGGCGCGCAGCTGGCGGGCCATCTCGAAGGCCACGAAGCCGCCGAAGGACCAGCCGCCGACGATGTACGGGCCTTCGGGCCTGACCCTGCGCATGGCCTCGATGTAGCCCGCGGCGATGGCGGGGACGCTGCGCAGCGGCTCGGTGCCGAGGTCGCCGCCGGACGCCTGGAAGGCGAACAGCGGCTGGTCGGCGGGCAGATGCCTGGCCAGCGGCACGTAGCAGAGCACGTTGCCGCCCATGGGGTGCGCGAGGAACAGCGGTGTCCGGTCGCCCTCCGCGCGGATCGGCACCAGCGGGTCGAAGGTGAGTGTGGCGCCGCCGGAGCGCAGGAGTCCGGCGACCGCGGCCACCGTCGGCGCCGCGATGAAGCCGGAGATCGGGATGGAGACCCCGTACCGCTGCTCGATGAGCACGACGAGCCGCATCGTGGTGAGCGAGGTGGCGCCCAGCGCGAAGATGTCGTCGTGCACGCCGATGCTGTCGACGCCGAGCAGCTCGGTGAGCAGTTCCACCAGGGTGCGTTCGTACGCGTCCCGTGGCGCCTGTCCGTCCGTCGTGCCGGGCCGGGTGAGCCGCAGGGCCCGCAGCGCCTTGTCGTCCCGCTTCCCGCTGGGCGTCAGCGGGAGTCCGGGCAGCCACTCGAAGTGCCGGGGCACCATGAACTCCGGGAGCAGTGCGCGCAGTTCGGTGCGCAGCGCCGTCAGGTCGGTGGCCGCCGCGTCGCCGACGAGGAAGGCGACGAGGCCGGTGGACCCGTCCGTGTCGGCGCGGGCGACCACGGCCGCCTCCTTGATGCCGCCGCCCGCCGCGCCGGACGACACGACGCGGACGAGGGCGACCTCGGCCTCCGCGGGTTCGACGCGGTAGCCGCGGATCTTCACCTGGGTGTCGGCCCGGCCCGCGTAGGCGAGGGCGCCGTCGGGCAGCACGAGGCCCAGGTCGCCGGTCCGGTAGGCGGTGATGTCGCCGCCGGGCAGCGTGAGCCGTACGAAGCGTTCGCCGGTCAGCGCGGGGTCGCCGAGGTAGCCGTCGGCGAGCGCGGCGCCGGTGAGGAACAGTTCGCCCTGCACGCCGGTGGGCACGGGGCGGCCCCGCGGGTCGAGCACCAGCACGTCGGCGCCGGTCACCGGGGTGCCGATGGGGACGAGCGCGGGAAAGGCGCCCGGGTCCCCGGTCAGGGTGTGGGTGGCGACGACGTGCGATTCGGTCGGCCCGTACTGGTTCTCCAGGATCGCTCCGGGCAGCGCGGCGAGGAACGCCCGTATCTCGTCGGTGACCCGCAGCTGCTCCCCGGACGAGCAGATCACCCGCAGCCTGCGCGGCACGACGCCGAGCGCGGCCGACGCCTCCGCGAGCTGCTGCAGGGCGACGTAGGGCAGGCAGATCCGCACCACCTCGTCCTGGTCGAGCAGCCGCAGCAGCGCGGGCATGTCCCGTCGTTCGTCCTCGGCGACCAGGCGCAGGGTGCCGCCCGAGCAGAGGGTCGAGTAGATCTCCTGGAAGGACACGTCGAAGCTGAGCGGCGCGTACTGCGCGGTGGGCTCGCCCGCGGCCGCGCTCGCCGCCCTGATCTGCCAGCCGATCAGACCGGCCAGCGAACGGTGCGGCATCACCACACCCTTGGGGCGGCCCGTGGAGCCCGAGGTGAACAGGATGTACGCGGTGCTCGCCAGGTCGACGGGGCCTTCGGGGAGCTCGGGCAGTCCGGCGTCCACCGTCCCGTCGAACAGGGACTCCGCCGTGAGGAGCGGCGCCGTGTCGCCGAGCGATGCGGCGTCCGCCGCGCGGGCGATGATCCGGAAGGGCTCGGCGTCCGCCACCATGGCGGCGATCCTGGCCGCCGGGTAGCCGGTGTCCAGCGGGACGCACGCGGCCCCCGCCATGGCCGTGCCGAGGATCGCGGCGATCGTCTCCGGCGAGCGGTCCATGGCGATGCCGATCCGGGCGCCGGGACGGGCACCGAGGGCGAGCAGCCGCCGTGCCACGTGCTCGGCGCGCTCCCTCAACTCCCGGTAGGTCCAGGCGCGTTCACGGGTGGCGACGGCGCGCGCGTCGGGGGTGCGGTCGGCCTGTCGGCGGAAGAGCCGCACGACGTCCTCGTCGAAGGCGCCGTCACCGGCTTCCGCCTGCGCCCGCTCCCCCGCGAGGAAGGCGAAGTCGGGCGCCTCGTCGGGCCGGGTGACCATGCGGCGGAGGACTTCGGTGTACGTGTCCCCGAAGAGCTCGGCCTGGGCCGGGGTGATGCCGCGCCCTTCCCCGTCGATGCGCAGCGTCACACCGCCGTCGACCGGGTGCGTGAAGGCGTTGACGAGGAGCTGGAAGTCGGTCTCCTCCCAGGTCGTGAACTCTTCGAGGCGTACGGCGGGCAGCCGCAGCACATCCGAGAGGACATGGAAGTGCACGTAGTTGAACGCCGTGTGCAGCACCGGGGCGCCGTGGTCCTCCTGGATCGCGCTCAGCGGGTACCGCTGGTGCGGGCGGCCCGCGCGCTCCTGGCGGAACAGCTCGCGCGCCACGTCGAGCCAACTGCCCGCCGCGGCCGTGGTGCCGGGGCCGCCGACGCGCACCGGCACGGTGTTGAGGAAGAGCCCCACCATCCGCTCGGCGCCCTCGCGCTCCGGCCTGCCGTGGGTGATGAGTCCCGTGGTGAAGTCGTCGAGCCCGGAGAAGAGCTTCAGGGTCAGGGCGTACGCGGCGAACAGCAGGGACTTGACCGGCAGCGCCTGCTCCTGGGCGAGCGCGCGCATGCGGCGGACGACGTCGTCGGGCAGGGCGACCTGCCGGACCACCAGGTCGTCGCCGCGCGGCGGTTCGGCGGGTCCGAAGCCGTCGAGCCGCAGCGCCTCCGCGCCCGCCGTCAGCGCCTTCCAGTGCTCCCGCGACGCGGGGTCGGCCAGCGCCTCGCGCTCGCCCCGCACATGGTGGGCGACGGCGGGCAGGCCCTCGTCCGTGACGGGTCCGATGTCCCCGCCCAGGCCGTGCAGATAGTCCTGGAGGAGTTCCCTGAGGAGGTTGGCGACGCTGCCGCCGTCGAGCAGCGCGTGGTGAAAGCTGAGCACGAGGTCGACGGCGTCGTCACGGACATGGGCCCGGAACAGGTACAGCGGCGCCCGCTCGAACCGGTAGCGGTGGTAACGGCGTTGCTCGACGTGCTCCTGGATCGCGTCCTCGGCGTCCCGCGCGGCACGGCCGCGCAGATCGACGACGTCCAGGCCGCCGGCCGCGCCCGCGTGCACGATCTGCAGCGGCTCGGTGAAGCCGCCGAGGTCGAAGGAGGAGCGCAGCGCCGGGTGCCGGGCGACGAGCCGGTCGAAGGCGGCACGGAAGCCCGCCTCGTCCCAGTCCATGGCCAGCCGGTAGCGGAAGACGTCGTGGTAGACGGCGGACCGCTCGCTCTGCCTGCTGTGGTAGACGAGCCCCAGCTGGAGACGGGTCAGCGGGAAGGCGTCGACGGCACCTTCGAGGCGGGCCCGGTCGACACGCGAGACAAGGCCGAAGGGCGGCAGTTCCGCGGCCGCGTCCGGTCCCGTCCCGCCGGTGGTGGCGTGGGCGGCGAGTGCCGCCACCGTCGGGTGCCACACCAGGTCGTTCAGCGAGAAGTGGATGCCCTGCCGCTCGGCGAGGGCGCGCAGGCGCAGCATCAGGAGCGAGTCGCCGCCGAGCGCGTAGTAGTCGTCGTGGATGCCGACCTCGGCCACGCCGAGCACCTCGGCCCAGATCGCGGCGAGCGCCCGCTCGGTCCCGGTGCGGGGTGCGGCGCCCGGCTCGCCGCGGGTGGCGTCCGGGTCGGGCAGGGTGCGCCGGTCCAGCTTGCCGTTCGGGGTCAGGGGTATCGCGTCGATCCGCAGGAGGTGGGCGGGGAGCATGAACTCGGGGAGTTCCTCGGCGAGTTGCCCGCGCAGCCACCGCGTGTCGAGGTCGTCGTCGCCCGTGTAGTAGCCGACGAGGAACGCGCCGCGTCCGGGTGCCGTGCGGTCCACGACGGCGGCTTCCCGCACGCCGGGTATGCGGGCGAGGGCGTCCTGCACCTCGCCCAGCTCCACGCGGTTGCCGCGGATCTTCACCTGGCCGTCGATCCGGCCGAGGTACTCCAGGGTGCCGTCGCCGAGCCAGCGTGCGAGGTCGCCGGTGCGGTAGAGCCTGCCGCCCTCGACGAAGGGCGCGGGCACGAACTTCTCCCGCGTCAGGTCGGTCCTGTCGAGGTAGCCGCGGGCGAGCGCGACGCCGCCGATGCACAGTTCGCCGGGTACGCCGATGGGCTGCGGCGTGCCGGACGGGCCGACGACGTACAGCTCGGTGTTGTCGATGGGCCGGCCGATGGGGACCCGGGTGACGGGCCGTGCCGCGTCGGAGGGGCAGGTGTGGGCGGACACGTCGACGGTCGCCTCGGTGGGGCCGTACAGATTGGTCAGTACCGGTGCCCCCGCGACACCGGCGAAGACCCGGTTGAACTGGTCGACGCGCCCGGGCGAGAGTGCCTCGCCGCTGCACACCACATGGCGGAGCGAGCCCGCCCGGTCACGCAGGACCGGCGACTCCTCCAGGAGGTCGAGGAAGGGCCCCAGCATGGACGGCACGAAGTGCACGACGCTGACGCGGTGCCGGTCGACGGTGTCCAGGAGGCGGCGCGGGTCCTTCTCGCCGCCCGGCGCGAGCAGCGCCACGGACGCGCCCTCGACGGCCCACCAGAACAGCTCCCACACCGAGACGTCGAAGGAGATGGGGGTCTTCTGCAGGAGTACGTCGCCGTCGCCGATCGGCAGGGCGCGCTGCATCCAGGCGAGACGGTTGATCACTGAACGGTGCTCGACCATCACGCCCTTGGGGCGGCCCGTCGATCCCGAGGTGTAGATGACGTAGGCGAGGTCGCGGGGTCCCGCCACGGGTTCGAGCGCCTCCGCGGACCCCTGCAGCAGGTCGTCGACGGGGCACACGGGCGTGCCGTCGGGCACGGGCAGGCCCGGGGCCTCGGCGTCGGTGACGACGACCTTGGCGGCGCTGTCCTGGAGGATGTACGCGATGCGCCGCTCCGGGTATCCGGGGTCGACGGGGACGTACGCGCCACCGGACTTGAGGACGCCGAGGACAGCGGCGAGCATTCGGGGGCCGCGCTCCATCAGCACCGCGACACGGTCGTCACGGCCCACTCCGCGGGCGCGCAGCGACCGGGCCACCTGGTTGGCGAGGGCGTCGAGTTCGGCGTAGCCGATGGCCTCCTGCTCGTCGTCGCCGAACAGCACGGCGGGCCGGTCGGGGGCCTGGGCGACCCGTTCCTCGAAGAGGGCGTGCAGGGTCGTGTCGTCGGCGAACGGCACCCGGGGGCCGCGCGCGAAGCGCTGGAGGTCCTCCTGCTCGCGGGCGCCGAGCATGTACAGCTCGCCCGCGGCCAGTTCGGGCTTGTCGAGCCCGTGCGAGATCAGCGACGTCAGATGCTCGACGAGCGAGGCGACGGTCAGGTCGTCGTCGAACACGTCGGTGGCGTAGCGCACTTCGACCGTCAGGTCGGAGCTGCCCCGGGTGCCGACGATGGCGACGGCCAGCGCCTCCTGGTCGTGCGGCGGCGCCGTGAAGGACACTCCCCCGCGCTCCACGCCGTCCAGCGGCAGCGGGTTGCGCAGCGTCAGATAGGAGAGGGTGACATCGAAGAGCCTGCGCTCCTTGGACCCGTCGGACGGCAGCTCCCGCAGCAGGTCCCCGATGGGCAGCCGCTGGTGCTGCTGCAGGTCGCCCACCCTCTCCTGCACATCGGCCGCGATCCCGGCCAGCGGCTTGCCGTCGGGCACGTCGATGCGCAGCGGCAGGGTGTTGGCGTACTGCGCGATGGCGGTCAGCTCGGCCCGGGTGCGCCGGTTGAGCAGGGGTACGCCGATCACGGCCTGCTCCGCGCGGTGCACACGGGCGAGCCAGGTGCCGAGCGCGGCGGCCACGTACGCGAAGGGGGTGCTGCCGCTCTCCTTGATGTTCTCGACGACGGCGCCGGGCAGCGTGAACGTGTGCAGGCCGAACGCGGAGCCGCCCGCCGGGGCGCGCCGGGCGAAGAAGTCCGGTTCCATCAGGGCCAGTTCACCGCGGTGGTAGGCCCGGTCGTCCGTGTACTCCTGCGCGGCGAAGTAGTCGTCGCGGCCGGTGACGACGGAGAGCACGGACGGCGCGGGGCCCCGGTCGCGGGGCTTCTGCCCCCGGGCGCGGCGCGCGTAGTCCTCCATCATCTCGGTGTGCAGGACCTCCGCGCCCCGCCCGTCGAGCAGGAGATGGTGGCCCTTCAGGAAGATCTGGACCGCGTCGTCGCCCTCCCGCAGCAGCGTCGCCCGGAACAGCCTGCGGTCGCGCAGCTCGAACGGGGTGGCCATGGTCCGCTCGCGCCACGCGCGGCACGCCGCCTCGGGGTCGGGCTCCGCGGAGAGGTCGATCAGGTCGACGACGGGCTCGCCGTCGTCCCGCAGGGTGTCGGCGAGCCACTGGCACGGCACCCCGTCGGAGTCGTCGAACCGGAGCCGGAAGGTGTCGTGCCGCTCCAGGACGCGGGTGAAGCACGCGCGCAGCAGCTCGATGTCCACGGCGCCGGTGAACCGCTCGTAGACGGCACCGTTGAACTGCGGGCTGCCTGGCGCCCGGGATTCCGCGAACCAGATGTCTCGCTGGTACGGCGACAGCTGAACTTTGTCGGTACTGATGAGCTTGTCCTGTTCTTGAGTAGGTACCGGGACGGAGCGGATCAGGGGCCTTCCCGGTACCTCATGGACCGGGAAGGCCCCTCAGGAGGCCATGGCGGCCGCCCGCTTGGCACGCGAAGCCCGGATGCCCTCGCGCCGGTCCGTGAAGGACGTGGCCTGGGTGTCCAGCTTCGACAGGAAGGTGGCCAGTTCCTCGCGGGCCGCCTCGCCCGCGGGCCCGAACCCGTCCCGCTCGAAGACGCGCAGCTTGCGCAGGATCGGCATGACCACGTTGTCGTGGTGCAGACGCAGGTCGTAGATGCCCGCGAGGGCGATCTCCGCGGACTTGCGCCCGAAGTCCTTGATCGTCGAGCCGGGCATCTCGAATCCGAGCACGACGTCCCTGACCACTTCCATGGCGGTGTCGGGCGCCAGCTCGAACGTGGCCTCGACGAGGTTCCGGTAGAAGACCATGTGCAGGTTCTCGTCGGCCGCGATCCTGGCGAGCAGGGCGTCACAGACCGGATCGGTGCTCACATGGCCGGTGTTGCGGTGCGAGATGCGGGTGGCGAGTTCCTGGAAGGCGGCGTACGCGATGGCGTGCACGGCGCTGAAGTTGTCGGGCCGGTCGTAGCCCAGCTCCATGTGCGCCATCCTGGCCCGCTCCAGGGCCCTCGGGTCGACGGCCCGGGTGACCAGGAGGTAGTCGCGCAGCGCGGTGCCGTGCCTGGCCTCCTCTGCCGTCCAGCGGTTGACCCAGTTGCCCCAGGCGCCGTCCTTGCCGAACTCGGCGACGGCGAAGTGGTAGCCGGGCAGGTTGTCCTCGGTGAGCAGGTTCACCACGAGCGAGGTGCGGGCCACCTCCGGCAGTGTCGCCTCCTCGGGCTGCCAGGCCGCGCCGCCGAGCGGGCCCTCGAAGTCCTGGCCCTTGCTCCAGGGGATGTATTCGTGCGGGAACCACTCCTTGGCGACCCCGTGATGGCGGTGGAGGTTCTCCTCCACCACCGGCTGCAACTCGGCCAGGAGGGAATGCTCCGCACGCGCGGCGCTTCGGTCGGACCGGTCTATGGGGGGCATTGCTGCTCTCTCTTCGGGTTGTCGGTGAGCTGGTCGGCGGGGAGCGGGGACGTGCGGTGAGCGGGACGGGTGGCCGGCCCGTGCGGGCCGGCCACCCGTACGTCTACTGGGCCCGTGCGCGGATCCAGGGAGTTGCCGCCGCGGCCGCCACGGAGCCGATGGCGCAGGCGAGGAACACCTGCAAGTAGCCCGTGTCGTCCAGGACGTTGTGGCGTTCGAGGATGGCCGCGAGCGCCGCGATGCCGAGGGCACCGCCGATCTGGCGTGTGGTCATGAGGAGTCCGGTGCCGGACGCGAAGCGCTGGGGCGCGAGCGACGCGGTGGCGGCGTTGGAGATGGCGGTCAGCGCGGCGCCGATGCCGAGTCCGCCCAGGATGCCGATGGGCAGCCAGACGGTGACGTACTGCCGTTCGGTGCCGAGCAGCAGATACATCGCGGCGCAGGTGCCGCCGAAGAGCACGGAACCCGCGGCCACCGCGGCCCACTGGTGGCGCGGCCCTATCCGGCGTCCCACCACGATGGCGCCGAGCGCGGCACTGAAGGCGCCCGGTGTGACGGCGAGGCCCGCCTTCAGCTCCGAGTAGCCCCAGATGGCGTTGAGGAACAGCAGCGAGCTGAGCAGGTAGGAGTACATGGCCGCGCCGAAGAGCAGCGAGGAGACGTTGGTGGCGGCGAAGGTGCGGTTGCGCCACAGGTCGAGCTCGATGGCGGGCGCGGTCTGCCGCTTGGAGAGCAGCAGCGCGGCGACGACGAGCACGACGCCGCCGAGCAGCAGCGCGAGGACCGAGCCGCTGCCCCAGCCCCAATCCGTGCCCTGCGTCACGCCGAAGACGATCCCGCCGATGCCGAGCGCGAGGGCCAGCGTCCCGACCGGGTCGGGCAGTCGGCGTCCGCTCGGTGTGTCACCGGTGAGGCGGGCGGAGATGGCCACGATGGCGAGGCCGATCGGCAGGTTGATCAGGAAGACGCTGCGCCAGCCCCACTGGTCCACGAGGAGTCCGCCGAGGCTCGGCCCGACGGCGGCGGCCATGCTGCCGACCGCGCCCCAGACGCCGACGGCGACCTGCCTGCGGGCGGGCGGGGTGTGCTGCAGCACGAGGCCGAGCGCCGACGGGATCATGCCGGCCGCGCCGACGCCCTGCAGCGCCCTGGCGCCGACGAGCATCGGCACACCGGTGGCGAAGCCGCTGAGGACCGAGGCGATCGTGAACAGGACCGTGGACCAGAGGAACAGCTTCTTGCGCCCGATGACGTCGGCGACGCGGCCGGCGACCGCGAGCAGCGCGGCGAAGACGACGGTGTACGCCGTGACGACCCACGTCAGCTGGGACAGCGAGGCGTCGGTGAAGTCGCTGCGCAGGTCGGAGAAGGCGATGTTGACGACCGTGGTGTCGAGCACGGCGAGGAAGGTGGCCCCGGACGCGACGAACAGCGCGAGCTTGGCGGCGGCGGAGGAGCCGGTGGAGTCCTGGTGCACCTGCTCTTCGCCGACACCTGCGACGTCCCTCGGGCCCGCCCCGGGCGAGGGAGGTGAACTGGTGGTCATGGTGGGTGGTTCCCTTCGTGGTCGGATCCGCAGCCGGCATCGGATGCCAGATAAAACTAAACGACCGGTCGTTCATTTAAAAGGGAGTACCGGCACCGACAACGGTCGACCGGCCTAACGAGCGATGAACTCCAGCGCGGATTCGATGACTTCCGGCTCACCGAGCACCTTCCTGTGCCCGAGTCCGGCGGTGATCACCAGCTCGGCCCGGTCCCCGTAGGCCGCCTTCAGTGCGTGTGCCTGCTCCACCGGCACCATGTCGTCCTCCGAGTCATGGATGATGCGCATCGGTACATCGATCTCAGCCGGTCTGCGCGTCGCGTCGAACAGCGCCCAGGGATCCGTGACTTCGGCGAAGAGGCGGTGCTCGATGCGGTCGCGCAGGTCCTCGCGCAGGCCCGGCCGCAGCCCGAGGATCCGGGCGAACTCGTCGGGGAAGTGACCGAAGTCCTTCACCGCCGCCACCGTGACGAGGCGCTCCGTCTTCAGCCCGCCGCGCAGCGCGAGGAGCACGCTGGTGGCGCCGAGGGAGTGCGCGACGACCGAGTGGAACGCCCCGTACTTCCGCTGGAGCCTGCCGATGATCTCGCGGTACTCGAGGATCGTCGTGGCCCGGCCGCCCGAACTGCCGTGCCCGGGTGCGTCGAAGGAGATCGGGGTCAGGCCGAGCGCCTCCAGGTGCGGCACGAAGGCGGCGTACCGGGAGGCCCTGGACTGCCAGCCGTGCAGCATCAGGACGGGGTACTCGCCGGTGCCCCAGCGGTAGACCCGCACCTGCTTGCCGTTGACGGAGAGCTCCTCGGTCACGGCCCGCTCGTGCGCGGCACGCTCGGCGGGCAGCACCTTGCCGCGCCGCACCGGATGACAGAACAGCAGGAAGGCGAGGCGGCCCGCGAGGGCGGGGGCGGGTCGCGCCACCGCGTTCAGGAACGCGCCGACGAACAGCTCCGCGCGGCTCATGCCTCCCCCTCGTCCGCTCGGGCCGGGTGACGCCGCAGTGCCGCGTGCGCCAACTCGGCCGCGGCGCCCGTGTATCCGGCCGGGTCCAGGAGCGCCGCGAGCTCATCGGCGTCGAACCGGTCGGCGACCGCCCGCTCCCGGGAGAGCACCGTCGCCAGGGAGAGTCCCGAGGCGGCGGACTCCCGCGCGGCCCGGCTCATGACCTCCTTCGCCGCGGCCTTGCCGAGCACGGGCGCGAGCACCGCTGCGAGCCGCTCGGAGACGATCAGACCACCGGTGATCCCCAGGTTCTCGCGCATCCGCGCGGGCCGCACCTCCAGCCCGGCCACCAGTTCCCGCGCGGTGTGCGCGGCGCCCCCGGCCAGGCGCAGACACTCGCGCAACGGCTGCCACTCGGCGTGCCAGGCACCGGCCGAGCGCTCGTCCTCCGAGAGCATCGCCTGCGTCACCACACTTGCGTACGCGGGGACTTGCAGGGCCGCCGAGCGGATCAGGGTGGCCAGGGCGGGGTTGCGCTTCTGCGGCATCGCCGACGAGACGCCCCGGCCCGCCGCGGCGGGCTCGGCGAGCTCGGCGACCTCCGTGCGGGCCAGGGACTGCACATCGACCGCGATCTTTCCCAGCACCCCGGTGGTCAGGGCGAGTTCACCGGCGATGGCCGCGATCGGCAGCCGGTTGCTGTGCCAGGGCAGCGCCGGGGCGCTCAGTCCTGTCTCCGTGGCGAACCGCTCGGTCAGGCGCCGCGCATAGCCCTCGACCCCTGCCGCGCCCCCGGTGCCGCGGTGCAGCTTCTCGTACTCGACGTAGCCCGCCAACGTGCCCGCCGCGCCGCCGAGTTGGACGACGAGCCCGTCCGCCCGCAGCGCGCGCAGCCGGTCCGCGGCCTCGCCCACCGCGGTCAGCCAGCCCGCCGTCTTGAGCCCGAAGGTCGTCGGCACCGCGTGCAGCGCGAGCGTGCGCCCCGCCATCAGAGCGCCCGCGTGCTCCTCGGTGAGCGCGCTCAGCGATCGCGCGATGTCCTCAAGATCCGCCACCAGAAGGGCGAGGGTGCGGTCGGCGACCAGCATCAGCGCGGTGTCGAAGATGTCCTGGCTCGTCGAGCCGCGGTGCACGAAGTCGGCGGCCGCCGGGTCCTTGGCCGCCACCAGGGCGGTGAACGCCTGCACGAGGGCGACCACCGGGTTGGCCGCGCCCCTGCTGAGCACGGCGAGTTCCCGCAGGTCGAGGAGGTCGGCGCGGGCCAGCTCGCCGATGGTCGCGGCGGCCCGCTCCGGCACGTTGCCGAGGGTGGCCTGGGCGCGGACGAGGGCCGCCTCGGCGTCGAGCATGGCCTGCAGCCACGCGCCGTCGGACGTCGCGGCCTCGGCGGGCGTACCGGCGCGGACCGGGCTGAGCAGTCCGGCGTCGACAGGGGTCACGGTCCTGGTCACCTTGTCAGCTCTCCCATCATCTCGCTGTCCGCGCCGGCTTCACCGGCCGCACTGCTGTCGCTGTCCTGTCGCACGCCCTGGGCCAGGCCGAGTACGGCGAGGGCGATGGCGTCGGAGTCCTGCAGCGTCACGGAGTTCACGCCGGGCCGGATGCCCGCCGCGGTCGCCCAGTGCACGGACTCGGTGGGGACGCCGAAGGCGAAGCGCCGCGGGTGCGGCCTGCCGTCCGCGTCGATCAGGTGGAACGGCGCGTCGGTGACGGCGAGTCCACCCGTCTCGTACACGGAACCGTCGGGGTCGGTCACCTCGTACGAACGGCACTGCCGGTCCTCAAGGAGCCGCAGCAGCAGCGGGTCGGCGGTCACCCGCAGGTCGATCTCCGGGAGCCGCGCCTCGATGAGGGTGGTCGCCCAGGTCCGCGAGCCCGGGACCGCCGCGGACTCGATGGTGAACGCCCGCGCGGACTCGTCCGTCGCCGCCCGCACGTCGGGGCCGAGGACGCTGAGCACGCCGGCCTCGATCAGGGCGATGGCCTCCTCGATGCGCCGGGCGGGCGGCCCGATGGAGAGGAAGGCGTTCAGCGGCGTGTACCAGGCGTCCAGGTCCGCGCGGTGCGAACGGCCCGTCAGACCGCCGTGGTCGATGACGATCCGCAGTTCGTTGCGCAGATCGCGCAGCACGTCGAGCGCCGACTTGAGCGGACCCGCCACGTTCCCCGCGCGCGCCGCCCTGAGGTCGTCCCGCAGATGGTCGACGAGCCAGTCCGTGAACTCCTTCGGCGCGGTGAACTCCCGTCCGGTGTACGGCCGGGCGATGCGCGTCCAGTCCCAGCGGTCCCGCTCCTCGATGCCGTACGCGTCGAGGATCTCCCGCTCCTGCGCGCTGCCCGGTTCGGCCGCCAGGTAGCGGGTGCGCAGCAGTTCGGCGTCGACGGGGCGGCCCTCGCCGGTGAGCAGGGCGGTGTAGTAGACCGTCTCGACCTCCTTGGAGACCAGCGGCCACAGCGTCCCGCGGAAGTCGATGCCGCCCTGCCGCCGGGACTGCTCGCACAGGTCCTTGATCACGTCGGGGGTCAGTACGGCGGGCTCGTGACGGCCGTGCGCGCCCTTCTGGTTCTCGCCCCGCGAGTGGAAGGGGAGCCCGCGCCGGGACCCCGCGACGAGCCGCGGCTCGCGGCCCGACGCCCGGTAGACGAGCCCCTTCGCACCCTGCTCGAAGGTGCCGCCCCTGCCGAGGGTCAGCAGCGCCATGTAGTCGAAGAAGTTCAGGCCGAGTCCGAGCAGCGCGACCGTCTCCCCCGGCCCGATGGGCGAGAGGTCCACGTCCGCGGGGTTGGCGGGCAGCACATAGCCGAGGCCGTGCGCCCGTGCGAAGCCGCCGAGTTCGCGCTGGCGGGCCGAGCGGCGCACCGGCAGATGGCCCTGGGCGAGGACGACGGCGTCGAGCCCCTCGATGAGCGTGCCGTCGTCCAGCAGGACGCTCTGCGTGCCGCACCCCGCACCCTCCTGGCCCTTCGTACCGCCGGGCTCGTCCTCCAGGGCCATCGCGCGCGCCTTGTGCACGACGGTGGTCAGACGGCTCGGCGCGGTCTTCGCGACCCGCTGGAAGACCCACTCCAGGTAGTGGCCGTAGAAGGCGCGCGAGGGGTAGGAGTCGGGTCCGAGCGTGCGGGCCTCGGCGAGCACGTGCTCGCCGTACTGCCGGTCGTCCATCGGGCCGATCAGGACGAGGAAGCGCGCCCATTCGTACAGGCTCGGCCCCGGCGCGAGTTCCCCCTGGACCGCCACGCTTTCGTCGGTGAACATCGTGACCTGCGAGGCCACCGTGTTCATCAGCAGGTGTGCGGACTGGTCGCTGCGCCACACCTGACCGGCACCCGGCGGAAACGGGTCGACCACATGCACGGTGATCGCCGTCTCCGCCGGGGCCGACGCGGCGTTCGCGCACAGCCGTTCGAGGACCGAGAGCCCGCGGGGCCCCGCACCGATGAGGCAGACGTCGAGCCGTCGGCTGGTCATAATCAGTCTCTCCACTGAATCGAAAGTCGTTGTAGCCATGCCGCACGGCCCGGCGCCTGCACCTCAGGTACCGGCCGCCACACCGGTCAGGCGCAGTCCGCCCGGGGCGAGCCCCGGTATCCGGCCGCGCCCCTGCACTCCGCGCACCAGAGCCGTGGTCAGGTGCGCCCTGCTGGTGCCGTACCGCTCCGGCGGGACGGCGGGCGACGCCGCGCCCATGTCCCGCAGCGCGTCCACCACCGTGCCGAGTTCGACGGCGACGTCCGCGAGGACCTCCGCGACCGCCGTGGCGTTCGAGCCGAGGATGTCGGTCCACAGCTCGGCGTCGCCCCCGGCGATCCGGGTGACGTCGCGCAACCCCTGCCCGGCGAGCTGGAGTTGGGACTCGTCGCCCTCCAGGAGGCGCGCCGCCACCAGGCTCGCGAGCACGTGCGGCGCGTGCGAGGTGAGGGCCACCGCCCTGTCGTGCGCGGCATGGGCCATCACCAGCGGCCGTGCCCCGCAGAGCCCGGCGAGCTCCCGCACCCGCCGGACGGTCCCCGCACTGGTCTGCGCCGCCGGGGTGAGCACCCACGGTCTGCCGCGGAACAGGTCGCCCTGCGCCGCCAGCGGCCCCGACTGCTCCCGGCCCGCCATGGGATGGCCGCCCAGGTAGCGGGTCAGGTCGCAGCCCAGCTCCGCCGCCTCCTCCTGCGGCCGCACCTTGACGCTGGCCACATCGGTGAAGTCCCGCGCCAGTTCGCGCAGTTGGTACTCGTGCAGCGCCGCCGCGACATGCTGCGGGGGTACGGCGATGACGGCGAGGTCCACCGGCGTGCGCGGGAACCCCACCACGCCCGCCCCCAGGCCGGCCGCGGTGTGCGCCGCCTCGGGATCGCGGTCGATGAGGTGGAGGTGCACGCCCCGGCCCCGCAGGGCCAGGGCGATGGACGTACCGATCAGGCCGGTCCCGACCACGGCGGCACTGCGCATCAGCGGCTGCTCCACAACAGGGGCAGGTACTCGGGGTCGCTGTAGTCCGGGGTGCCCGCGGCGGACATCCGGACCAGCACGTCGTGGTTGTACGCGACCCGGGTGCCGTCCGAGCGGCGGAACTCGCGGTAGCGGTTCTCGCCGTCCTGGAGGTGGAAGGAGATGGCGCGGCGCGGGCGGTCGCTGACGTTCGCACCGCTGCCGTGGTAGGTGCGGCAGTGGTGGAAGTTGACGTGGCCCTTCGGGATGTGGACGGGGATCTTGACGACCTCGACGCCGTTGTAGCTCGCGTTCTCTTCCAGCATGGTGTCGAGTTCGCTGCGGTCGCGCTCGGCGAAGTGCAGCGACGTCGCGTCGTTCTCCGCGATCTCCTTCCACAGGTGGCTGCCGTCCACCATGGTGATCGTGCCCATCTCCTCGCCGCAGTCGTGGAAGGGGATGAACGCGGTCAGCATCCGCTCGGAGGTGGAGGTCGCCCAGTAGTGCCGGTCGAAGTGCCAGGGCACGATGTTCGACTGCTCCTCGGCCACCGGCGGCTTGAAGATCAGGGTGGACTGGAACACCCGTATCTGCTCGGCCTCGGCGAGCCGTGCGGCGACCGCGCCGAGCAGCGGCTTGCGCAGGATGCGGCCGATCGTGTCGTCCTCGTAGTGGATGTAGTCGTTGTGGCGCTGCACCGGGCCGTGCTCCGGCTCCCAGTAGGCGAGCTTGGGCGGGCGCACCGGCAGGGTCCGGTCGCGGTGCCCGGCGTAGAAGTTCTCGCTCGCGGACTCCAGGAGATCGATCTCCTCGTCCGTGAAGAGCTTCTTGGACAGGTACCAGCCGTGCTCGGCGTAGAAGAGCACGTCCTCGTCGGTGGGGAGGAGCGAGCGCTCCTCCTCCGTCAGGTCGAACAGCGCAGAATCTTGAACGGTCACGGTGTTTCCTTGTTTCCTTCTGTGCGAGTGCTGCGATGCGGATACTGCGGGTGCTTCCGTGCAGAGGTGCTGCCGTGCGGGTGGTACTGATGCCGGGGGTGCTGCGGATGCCGGGTGGTGCGGATGCCGGGGGTGCCGCGGGCCGGTGGCCCGGCGGGGCCTGTGCGGTCAGGCGGTCGCCTTCTCGCGGGCCACGGCCTCGTAGAGCGCCTTGATGTTGCCGCTGCCGAACGTCCGGGCGCCGTGGCGGTCGATGACCTCCCAGAAGAAGGTCTTCCTGACGTGCAGGGACTGGGTGAAGATCTGGAAGACCTGGCCCCAGTGGTCCTGGTCCACCAGGACGTTGGTGCGCCGCAGGTCCTCGATCTTCAGGTCCGGGCGGCCCAGGCGGTCCTCCAGCTCGTCGTAGTACGCGTCGGGGGTCTCCAGGAACCGCACGCCGCGCGCTTCGAGGGCGGGCACGGCGGCGACGATGTCGTCGGCGAGCAGCGCCAGGTGCTGCACACCGGCGCCGCCGTGCCGGGCGAGGAAGCCGTCGATCTGGCCGGGCTTGCGGTCGGTCACCGGCTCGATGAGCGTGAAAGTGACCTTGCCCGAGGGGCTCTGCACCACCTTCGAGTCCATGGCCTGCTCGCCGACCTCGATGAACTCCTCGAAGATCTGGCCGAACCCGAAGACCTTCTCGTAGAAGGCGACGGTGGGCCGCAGCTGGCCCGCGGGCAGGCAGATCGCCGCGTGGTCCACGGTGCTGAGCAGCTCGGCGCCCTCGTCCGGGTCGGCGGCGAAGATGTCCATGACGCCGGGCAGGAACTCGGCCCGGTCGCCGGTGCGCTGCACGAACCGGTGCGCGACGTCGCCGAAGCCGAGCACGGAGGCGGTGACCACCTCGGTGCCGTCCTTGGCGTGCGTGCGCGGCTCCTCGACCGCGGTGGCGCCGCGCTCGACCGCGAGGGCGAACGCCTTGGCCGCGTCGGGGACTTCGAAGGCGATGTTGGCCACGCCGTCACCGTGCTGGGCCACATACGCGGCCGCGGGGTGCTCGGTGGTCAGCGCGGAGGTGAGCACGACCTCGATGCCGCCCTGCCGGAGCAGCAGCGAACGCCGGTCGGCCTGGCCCGTCTCGGGGCCCGCCTGGCCGCACACCCGGAACCCGAACGCGGTGCACAGGAAGAACGCCGACTGCTGCGCGTCCCCGACGTAGAACTCGATGTGGTCTACAGCTCCGATGTTCACGATTCCCTTTCCTCTAGCGCTTCTTGCGGCTGCTGGCCGTGCCGAGCAGCAGGCTGACGTTGTGGCCGCCGAAGGCGAACGAGTTGGAGATCGCCGCCTGCACCTGCTGCCGCCTCGCCTCGCCCCGCACGTGGTCGAGGTCGCAGTTCGGGTCGACCTCGTCGAGGTTGTGGGTCGGCGGCAGGACACCCCGGGAGATGGCGAGGGCGCTGAAGGCCGCCTCCACCGCGCCGGATCCGCCGAGCAGGTGCCCGGTCATCGACTTGGTGCTGCTGATGGCGGGCGCGTCGTCGCCGAACACGGCCCGTACCGCCTTCGTCTCGGCGACGTCACCCAACTTGGTCGCGGTGCCATGGGCGTTGATGTAGCCGATGTCCTGGGGCGAGAGCCCCGAGGTGGCGAGCGCCCCGCGCATGCTGTGCGCGGCTCCGTCGCCGTCGGGACGGGGCGCCGTGGGCCGGTGGGCGTCCGTGGTGGCACCCCAGCCGAGGAGATCGGCGTAGCCCGCCGCGCCCCGGGCGTCCGCGTGGCCGACGCGCTCGACGACGAGCACACCGGAACCCTCGGCGAGCACGAAGCCGTTGCGGCGGCGGTCGAAGGGGCGGCTCGCCCCCTCGGGGTCGTCGCCCCAGCCCTGGGCCAGGGCCCTGGCGTGCGCGAACGCGAGGGCGGACGTCGGGTTGAGCGGGGCCTCCGAGCCGCCGCAGACCACCACGTCGGCCTCGCCGTAGCGGATGAGCCGCGCGGCCTCCACCACGGCGTGCGCACCGGCCGCACAGGCGGTGGCGATCGCCGAACTCCAGCCGCGGATCCCGTGCTTGATGGCGATGCGGGCGGCCGCCATGTTCGGCAGCATGCCGGGCAGCAGATAGGGGCTGACCGCGGTCGGGCCGCGCTGCACCCTGGCCTGCGCCTGCTGCTCGTACGTCGAGAGACCGCCCGCGCCGCTGGAGACGATGACGGCGACCCGGTGCGGGTCGACGTCACGGCCGACGACCAGGCCGGCGTCGGCCAGGGCGTCGTCCGCCGCGGCCAGCGCCATCAGGGCGTAGCGGTCGACGAGCCTGCCCTCGCTCGGCGGCAGGACCTCGCGCGCCTCGATGTCGGGGGCGATGCCCGCGACCTCCACGCTGCCGTCGAGGAGATGGCCCTCGGGCGGCCTGCGCAGGCCCGACTTGCCGTGGCACAGCGCGTCGAAGTTCTCCGTGGCGCCCCGGCCGAGCGGGGTGAACGCGCCGAGTCCGGTGATGACGGCGCCGTTGTCCGTGCCGGGCCGCGTCATGCCGCCACCCCCGCGGTCGCCGGGGCGGTGAGCAGTTCGCCGTCGAGGAAGCGCTGGCGCAGCAGGATCTTGCGGACCTTGCCGGTCGCCCCGAGCGGGATGCGGTCCGGGCTGACGACGAGCACGCGGTCGACGGTGGCGGCCACGTGGGGGTCGAGGGCGGCGAGGACCTCCGCGGTGCGGTCGGCCTCCTGGTCCGCCTTGGGGTCGAGGAAGAGAAGGACGGAGGTGACGACCTTCTCGTCCGTCTTCACGGCGACGACGGTGCACTCCAGGACGTCGGCGCAGTCCGCGAGCACCTGCTCCTCGCAGAGCATCGTGAAGAGCCGCTTGCCGTCGCCGAGTTCGACGGAGTCGACCATGCGGTCGACGTGGTAGTAGTAGCCGGCCTCGTCACGGAAGACGAGGTCACCGGTGAGGAAGTAGCCGTCCCTGCGCGTGCGGTAGGTGGTGACGGAGTCGTTCCAGTAACCGATCGACAGCGTGGGCGCATTGATGGCGAGCTGTCCCACCTGGCCGACGCCGAGCTTCTCGCCGTCGTCGTCGATGACCGCCACGTCGGAGAAGGCGTGCGGCTTGCCGATGCACCGGCCGTAGCGGCTGGTGTCGGGCGTGTGGGTGATGTGGAACTGGGAGTGCCCCATCTCCGAGGAGCCGAGACCGTCCACGAAGAACGAACCCTGCGTACGGACCCGGCCCTTGGCGGTGACGGACTCCCGGGTGCCGACGGCGATGAGCTTGCGGATGTGCGCCTCGTGCGCGCAGTCCCCGGTGTTCCACCAGGTGCGCACGGAGTCCATGTCGCGGGTCGAGAGGTCCTCGCCCGCCAGCTCCGACCAGGTGGTGGCGAAGCCGAGGACGGCGTGCGGCCGCCAGGACTCGATGGCGTCGAGCACCGGACCGCCGGACTGCTGGGAGAGCACGACCAGTTGCGTACGGTTGGTCAGCGCGAGGTTGACCGCGATGATGGTCGCCGCGTGCGCCGAGGGCAGCGCCCCCAGCATCCGCTCGATGCCCTGTCCCTTGGGCAGCGAGAGCCGGTGGCGGATGGCCGCGAAGAGGCTGTGGTGCGAGTGGGTCACGGCCTTGGGCAGGCCGGTGGTGCCCGATGAGTGGGTGATGACCGCGGGCTCGGTGCCGTGGTGGCGGTAGGGCTTGGGGGCCTTCGCCGGGTCGCCCTTGCCGAGGTCGGCCGGGTCCGCCAGGTGCGGCGTCTGGATGTCCAGGCCCGCGAGCGAGTCCCGGTGCGGGGCGTCGGCGATGACGCCGACGGCCCGCAGCCGCTTGATGTACTCGCCGGCCTGCTCGGCCGGGACCCTGCCGTTGACCAGGGCGGGGATCGCACCGATGCGGGTGAGGGCGAGATAGCTGAGCACCTGGTCGGCGCCGGCCGTCACGAAGACGGCGACGACGTCCCTGGGCTGCACGCCGAGGGCGTGCAGCGCGGCGGCCCGCGCCGTGACCCGCTCCCCCAGTTCGGCGAGGGTGAGGGCCTCCCAGGCGGGGTGCCCGTCGACCTCGGTGTCGAAGGTCAGGCTCGGCGCGTCGAGGCCGATGCCCCGCGCGAGGATCGTGGTCAGCACATTGCCGACACCGAGCCTTTGGTCGGTGGCGAGCTCTGCGCGCTCGTTCTTCGGATTCATTCCCCGGTGTCTCCACTCATCGGATCGTGCTCTTCGCGTACGGACGCTCGGTGGGAGCGAGGTGTGCGCGCTCTGCCCGCCTCGCTCACCGGCCGCAGGACGCTCCCTCCCGCCCGCTGCGCGTGGCACCGGGGCGGGGAGGGTTCGCCCGGCGTGCCAGGACGGTTCTTGGACTCACCCGGCCGTCGCAGCGGCGGCGGACGCGCGCTCGACGATCTCCTTGACGAGGCCCGAGACGGTCAGGAGCGCGACGGTCTCCATCTCGTCCTCCTCGAACTTCACGCCGTACGTGTCCTCGACCTGGATGGCTATCTCCGCGACGGAGAGCGACTCGAGGTCGAGGCCGGCCGGGCCGAGCGGGGTCTCACCGGTCACGTCGGAAACGTCGTAGTTCATGTTCTGCAGCGCCTCGATGATGAACTTCTCAACCTCAGCGGACATTTGATTGACTCCCTCTTCATGGACAGGCATCCGGGAGGTTCCCCGGACACGGTGACGGTGCTGTGGTGCACCACGGACGGCGACGAGCGGCGCAAGGCGCACACCTTGGTGGTGCGGGCCGCGGCCGGGACGCTCGGTGTCGCGCCGTCCGAGATCTGGTTGGAGCACGAGGCCGGGGGCCGCCCGGTGCTTGCCGGTGCCGGCAAGCCGCTGCACGTCAGCGTCACTCACGCTCGTGGGGCGCTGGCCGTCGCGGTGACCGGCCTTGCTCCCGTGGGTGTGGATGTGGAAGTGGTGCGGCAGCTGCGTGCCGCGGCGATGTCCCGGGCCTGGCTCGACCCCGCCGAGGCGGCGTGGGTCGCCGGACTGCCCGAGGACGACCAGTCGTTGGCGTTCTTGTGGCTGTGGACGCAGAAGGAGTCCGTCGGCAAGGCGCTCGGCCAGGGCCTGCGGCGCGGCGGCATGAGCCGCCGGGTGCCGTTGCCCGAGCAGTGGCCGCCGGGCGACGGGGCTCCTCCGGTGCCGCGGTCGCTGCCCGGGGATCCGGGCGTCGTGTCCGCGGCGGTCGTGGTGGACGGCGGTCGGCGCGTCATCGGTGTCGCGCTGCACGGCGGCACCGGGAGTGCCTCATGCGGAGATGACGTGCGTCTCGATGTGCGCAGGGTGTCCGCGGCGGCGTTCGGCTGAGCCGGTCACACACCGGCGGCCGACCGCGCGGCAGCGCGGAGGACGTCGGCGTTGCGCACGGGCTTGCCGGTCGCGGTGCGCGGGAGTTCGGGCAGCACGTGCAGGGTGCGCGGCCGCTTGTACGGGGCGAGGCGGGCGGCGAGACAGTCGGCGAGGCCGTCGAAGACGGCGGGCTCCTCGACCATCACGAAGGCCTCGATGCCGGTGCCGTGGACGACCACGGCCCCGGTGATGCCGGGCAGGGCGCTGATGGACGCCTCGACTTCCGAGAGGTCCACCTTGAGTCCGCCGACGGACACCTGTGAGTCGAGCCGGCCGAGCACCGTGAGCAGACCGGTGGCGTCGTCGAAGCTGCCCGCGTCCTTGGTGCGCAGCCAGCCGTCCACGAAGCGGGTGGGGTCGCTCGGTCCGACGTACGGAGTCTCGGGCAGGCCGAGCAGGATCTGGCCGTCCTCGACGCGTACCCGCATGCCGGGTGCGGGCTTCAGGCCGGGACGGTGGGTTCCGGTGAGGTCGGTGGCGATGACACCGGCCTCGGTCATGCCGTACATCACGCCGAGTTCGGCGTCGTATCCGGTGGTGAACCGCTCCCAGACGTCCGCCCTGACGAGCTCGCCGCCGGTGATCATGCGGCGCAGCTGGGGCAGCTCGGGCGGGTTCTGGGCGGCGGCGAGGACCGCCGCCTGGGACGGGACGCCCAGGATGGTCGTCGGCTCGTCCCCCGCGGCGACGGCCTTGAGGATGCCGTCGACGGTCTGTCTGGCGGGCAGGACGACCTGCGTTCCGCTGGCCAGGCCGTACAGCAGCCCGCCGACCAGGCCGAGCACATGGACGATCGAGGCGAGCACCACGGTGCGTTCGCCCCGGTGGGGGAAGCCGTCGAGCTGTCCGTACCGGTCGATCTCCGCGAGGAGGCTGCCGACGGTGCGGCCGATCACCTTGGAGGGTCCGGTGGACCCGGAGCTGAGCTGGAGCAGGATGTGCGGCGAGGCGGCCGGACGGCCGGTGCGCAGGGGGGTGACCCGGGTGTCCACGTCGAAGAAGCCGCGGAGTGTTCCGCTCACGTCGGCGACCGGCTCGACGACCAGCTGCGGCGTCAGCCGCGCGATCGCCTTGCCCACCTCGTGGGTGGTCAACCGGTAGTCGAGCAGGGCCACTTGGGCCCCCGCACGCCAGCCGGCGAGCATCGCGACGATACAGCTCAGCGAGGGCGGCAGCCGCACCGCGACCACTCCGCCCGCGGCGAGACCCGCGGCCTCGAAGCGGGCCTGCTCGGCGGCGACGAGCCCGCGGAGTTCCGCCCGGCTCACGGCTTCGCCCAGGTACAGGGCGACATCCCTCCCATCGCCCTGGAGCAATATGTCATCGACCCAGGCGCCCTCGGTGCACCTTTTCGGTGCCGTTTCCCCCATTGAAATCCCACCCATTCGAAACCCCATCGAACAACCCGAATGCCCCGTGACTACTCTGTCCATGGACATGTCGGGTAGGCAGTCGCCCTATCCCCTCGGCGGCAGATCCACCGTTATTCCCTTGGCGACGACTCCATCGTTACTTATTACTTTGGAGTAATCAAGGGATGATTTCTGTTAAATTACTACTTGCAAGTAGGCAAGTGATTCAGCCCACATTGCGATTTCGGGTACGCCAAAGATCCCATCCACCTCGGAGAATCCGATGAATGAGAATCGGCTGAATCGTTCAAAAGCGCAGTTCAGTGATGAACAATTCTTGAATTCCCGAAGTCCCCCACTCGAGGCGCCCCCATGAGCGCCATCACTTCTTCGAACTCGTCAAGCAGCACCCGGAGGACGCCGGAGACGCCCGCACTTCCGGAATGAGCCAGTCCCCACAGGGCCGGACGGCCGACGAATACCGCGTCGGCGCCCAGGCAGAGCGCCTTCGCGATGTCCGCACCATGCCGAATCGCCCCGTCGACGATCAGCCGACAGCGCCCGTCCACGGCATCGACGATCTCCGGGAGAGAGTCGATGGCCGGGACAGCGAAATCGAGCTGCCGGCCTCCATGATTGGAGACGACGATCCCGTCGACGCCGCATTTCACGGCGAGCTCGGCATCCTCGGGTGCAAGTACACCCTTCAATACGAGCGGCAGCGAAGTTCGGTTCCGAAGCCATTCAAGATCTTTCCATGTAATGGAAGAGTCGAACTGCTCCTTCGAATGCCGGGCAATGGCGGACTCGCCCGCCACGCCCCCATGAGATGCGGACATGACAGAAGGGTCGACATTCACCGCGCGGATACCCGCGGGAACGGCGAACCCATTGCGTGCGTCCCGCGGCCGATGCGCCACTCTCGGCGCGTCGACCGTCAGTACGAGTGCCCGATAACCTGCGCCTTCCGCCCGCCGGACCAGATCGGCGAGCGCCTCACGGCGTCTGAGCCAGTAGAGCTGCAGCCACAGGGGCCCGGTCGCCGCCGCCGCGATGTCCTCGACGGTCCGGCTCGCGAACATGCTCACGGTGAGCAGTACGCCCGCCGCGCCGGCCGCGCGCGCGGTCGCCACCTCGCCCTCGGGGTGCGCCAGTTGGTGGTACGCCATGGGCGCGATGCCGAGGGGAGCCGCCAACGGAGTGCCCAGCAGGGTCACGCCCGGGTCGCACGCGGAGACGTCGACGAGGCAGCGGGGGCGCAGCCGGATCCTGTCGAGCGCCGCACGCGCCGCCGGGAGCATCGACTCGGTGCCGCTGCCCCCCTCGAAGAAGTCCCACACGGGACCCGGAAGGCGCGCCTCGGCCCCGGCCCGGTACTCGCGCAACGTCAGCGCCGACACTGTTTCGTCTCCCCCGCACTCACCTAGATCCGTGCAGCAAACTAAACGCACGGCCGTTCAGTAACTGTACTCTTGCACAATGTCCGCACGGTCGTCCACTTTGTATGGTGAGCAGCCTGGACACTTGGACACCGACCCCCCGCGCAGGGAGATAGAGGAGGTGGTGCGTGACCACGACGACCACGCAGGTCCGCACCGACGGGCGGATCGCACGCGGAAACCAGACCCGGCAGTTGATCCTTCGGCGCGCCGTGGAGATCGCATCGGTGGAAGGCCTCGAGGGCCTTTCCCTGGGGCGTCTGGCAGGTGAACTCAAGCTCAGCAAGAGCGGAGTGTTCGCCCTGTTCGGCTCCAAGGAGGAGCTCCAGCTCGCGACCGTGCGCGCCGCCATCAAGATCTACATCGAGTACGTGGTGCAGCCCAACCGTGAACTGCCCGCGGGAATACACCGGTTGTGGAGCCTGTGCACCAGCTGGCTCACCTACTCCGAGCAGCGGGTGTTCCCCGGCGGCTGCTTCTTCTACTCGGTCTCGGCCGAGTACGACGCACGCGACGGCAAGGTCCACGACACGGTCGCCGGTGCCCACGGCAGCTGGTTCAAATATCTTGAGCAGACGATCGACGAGGCGCGGAGGGCGGGCGAGGTGCGCGACGACACCGACATCCCCCAACTCGCCTTCGAGCTGGTCGCCCTGCTCGAAATGGCCAACGCCGAATCCGTGCTCCACCACAACTTCACCTGCTACGCCAGGGCAGCCGAGGGCATCCTGCACCGCCTCCGCGGTGTCGCGACGGATCCCTCCCTGCTCCCCGACACACCTTGACACTCCCGCGGTCCGCCGGACCGCGGCCCCGGTCCGGAGGCACCATGGCATTCGATCCACAACTCCAGGCGCTGTACGACCAGCGCGCCGCGCAGGGGGTCCGCCCCCTGTACACGATGAGCCTCGCGGAGGCGCGGGCGGCCGATCTCGCCGCCATCCAGGCCGACTCGGGGACTCCCGAGCCCGTGGCGCAGGTGATCGACGAGTCGATACCCGGCCCGGCGGGACCGCTCCCCGTCCGCGTCTACCGGCCCGCGGGCGAGGGCCCGTTGCCGGTGCTCGTGTACTTCTTCGGCGGCGGCTGGACGCTCGGCTCCATCGAGACCAGTGACGCGATCTGCCGGAGCCTGGCCAATGCCGCGGGCTGCCTCACCGTCGCCGTGGGCTACCGGCTCGCGCCCGAGCACAAGTTCCCCGCGGCGCCGCAGGACTGCCTGGCGGGGGTGCGCTGGGCCGTCGAGCACGCCGGACGGTTCGGCGGCGACCCCGCGCGCGTGGCGGTCGGCGGCGACAGCGCGGGCGGCAACCTCGCCGCCGTGGTGTCGCTGATGGCGCGGGACGCGGCGGCCCCGGACATCCTGGCCCAGCTGCTCGTCTACCCGAACACGGACTACCTCGCGGACACCCCGTCGCGCCGCGAGAACACCGATCCGCTGCTCTTCAACGACAAGTCCGTGCAGTGGTATTGGGACAACTACCTGGCCTCGCCCGAGGACGGCGTGAGCCCGCTCGTCTCGCCGCTGCGGGCGGCCGACCACTCCGGCCTTCCGCAGGCCCTGGTGATCACCGCCGAGTACGACCCGCTGCGCGACGAGGGCGAGCAGTACGCCGAGCGGCTGCGGGAGAGCGGCGTGCGGGTCGAGGCGACCCGCTACCCGGGCGTGGCGCACGGCTTCTTCGCCATGGCAGGATCCCTCGACGCGGGCCGCCGCGCCGTCGAGCAGGCCGCCGCGTATCTGCGCACCGCCTTCGCCGGCGCCACGACGAAAGGCTGATCCCATGGCAGACACCACGGCCCACACCGGGGCGCTCGACCTCGGCGAGCTGCACGGCTCCCTGACCGATCCGGTGCTCGACGCGATGAACTTCCTCAACGAGGTCGTCGCGCGCTTCCCCGACGCCGTCTCCTTCGCGCCCGGCAGGCCCTCCGAGGGCACCTTCGAGCCGGAGGACCTGGCGCGCCATCTCCGGTCCTTCTCCGACCACTTGGAGCAGGAGAGCGGCTGGTCGCGCGACCAGGTGCGCACCCTGCTCTTCCAGTACGGACGCACCAACGGCATCATCCACGACCTGATCGCCCGCACCCTCGCCAACGACGAGGGCATCGAGGTCGCCCCGGAGTCGGTGGTCGTGACGACCGGCTGCCAGGAGGCGATGCTGCTCACCCTGCGCGCCCTGTTCGCACGGCCCGAGGACACCCTGCTCGTCAGCTCGCCCTGCTACGTCGGCGTCACCGGCGCGGCCCGGCTGCTCGACATCGCGGTACGCCCGGTCGCCGAGGGCACCGCGGGCCCCGACCCCGACGCGGTCCTCGCCGCCGTGCGGGAGACCAGGGCGCAGGGGCGGCGGCCGCGCGCCCTGTACGTGGTGCCGGACTTCGCCAACCCGTCGGGGGCGAGCATGACCGTCGCCGCCCGCGAACGGCTCCTGGAGATAGCCGTCCAGGAGGACCTGCTGATCCTGGAGGACGACCCGTACGGATTCTTCGTACGGGAGGGGTCGGCGAGGCCCACGCTCAAGGCCCTCGACCGCGAGCGCCGCGTCCTGCACCTGGGGTCGTTCTCCAAGACCGCGCTGCCCGGCGCGCGCGTCGGCTATGTGGTGGCCGACCAGGAGGTGGTGGGCCCCCGGGGCGAGCGGACGCTGCTCGCCGACCAGCTCTCCAAGATCAAGAGCATGACGACGGTCAACACGTCGGCGATCAGCCAGGCCGTGGTCGGCGGGCTCCTCGTCGAGTCGGGCTGCCGGCTCCGCGAGGCCAACGCCGACGCGATCGAGTTCTACCGCACCAATCTCAACACCCTTCTCGCGGAGCTGGAGCGGCACTTCCCCGCCGCGCGCCGCGAGGAGCTCGGGGTCGACTGGAACCGTCCCGACGGCGGCTTCTTCCTCGTCGTACGCGTCCCGTTCGTGGCCGACACCAAGGCTCTTGAGCGCTCGGCGCGCGCCTTCGGCGTGCTCTGGACGCCGATGAGCGACTTCTACCTCGACGGCGGCGGCGACCACCAACTCCGGCTCTCCTGCAGCGCCCTGAGCCCGGAACAGATCGTCGACGGCGTGGGCAGGCTGGCCGCCTTCATCGCCGAGCAGGCCACGGAGGCCACAGAGGCCACAGAGGCCGCGGAGGCCGCCGAGTAACCAGCCCGGACGGGCAGCACGCGCACGCGAGGCCGAGGGGCCCGGTCGGTCAGGACCGGGCCCCTCGGCCTTTTCCTGGCCCACTAACTAAACGTACGGTCGTGCTATTGTTTTTCTGTCCGCGCTCCCACGACAGCGACCGCGGCTCATGTCGCCGTGTCCCGACACCTACGGAAACGGCATCCCCGGCCCCGGCGCAGACCGCCCAACGGCCCCCCACCAGCGTGGGACAACCACTCGCCGAAAGGATCCGCATGGATATCCGGAAGCTCGACCGGACGGCAGTGCTGGAAACCGTACGCATCCTGGAACAGTCGTCTCCCGAACACTGGGAGGCCCCCACCCCCTGCGCGGACTGGAACCTCCGTGACCTGGTGGCGCACATGGCGGGCCAGCACATCGGCTTCGCCGCGGCCGCCGCAGGAGAAGGCGCGGACCTCGCCGTGTGGCGGCCCGCCGAACTCGGCGACGACCCGCTCAAGACCTATCGCGCCGCCGCCGACGCGGTCCTCGACGCGTTCGCCCAACCCGGCGTGCTCACCAGCGAGTTCGCCCTGCCCGAGATCAGCACGACCACCACCTTCCCGGCCCAGGTCGCCATCGGGTTCCACTTCCTCGACTACGTCGTGCACGGCTGGGACGTGGCCCGGACCCTGGGCCTCGACCCGCGGGTGGACGACGACATCGCCGAGGCCGCCCTCGTCTTCGCCCTGCGGGTGCCGGACGACGACCGCAGGCTCGGCCCCGAGGCGCAGTTCGAACCGGCCCTGACACCGGCCAAGGGGGCGCCCACGCTCGACCTCGCCCTCGCGGCACTCGGGCGCACACCCGGCTGGACCGCTCCGGCCGCCCCCGCGACATCACCGCAGCACTGACCCACAGGGAGACATCCATGCTTGCTGACCTCAGGACCAACGTCGCGCGCCGGCTCGGCCTGCCGCAGGAGGAGGTCTTCGACGGGCGGCCGCTCTCCGCCGTCCTGGTCGCCTCGCCCGACGCCATCAACTCCATCGACCTGCTCGACGCGTTCGCGGGCGCGCTCGCCGACGCCGGTGTCGACGACGACGTGGAACTGCCGACGATGACCCTCGACCACACCGCCGAGGACGTCGTCTCGGCCCTCGGCAAGCAGCTCGCCACCACCTCCTCCTGACCGGAAGGCGTCCCGACATGCTGATCATGACCGACATCGTCAAGGAGCTCCGCGCGGGTGCCACCGTCAGCGATGTGCTGCGCGTCCAGCAGAGCTACCACGAGCAGCGCCGCTGGGGCACGGACAAGCTCTTCGACGGCCGCAGGCTGAACCGGCCCGCCGCGGGCGACAAGGCCGCGCTCTGGCACGCCTCGCGCGCCGAACTCACCACCCAGCCCGCCGGCATCCGGCTCGCCGTGGACGGCGTCAAGCTCGCCAATGAGATCCGCGATGCCAACCCGCTCGGGGCCAACGTCCTGCACATCGCCGCCGCCTGGTCGGCGCGGTACTGGCTGGAGGAGGAGGCGCACCACGAGGTCGCCTTCGGCCGCCTCATGGAGATGGCGGGCGTCGACCCGATCGACGAGGACGAGGTCATCGAGCACCGGGGCGCGTTCCCCACCGACAACTACGCCCGGGTCTGCATCCTCCAGGCGTGCGTCGAGATCGAGGCCTGTGTGTCGTACGGCTGGCAGTCCCGCACCACCGAGGACGGCCTGGTCCGCGACGTCTTCCACACGATCATGAAGGACGAGGTGCAGCACCGGCAGTACTTCGCCTCGTTCGCCAAGGCCCTCGTCGAGTCCGGGGTCTACCCCATCAAGGACGTCCTCTCCATGGCGTACACCTGGATCCGCCCCGACGGCGGCGAGACGTTCGGCTCGGCCCGCGAGGCCCAGACCGAGCGCCAGGGCTTCGTCAACTGGTGGGAGCAGACCCGCACCGCCGAGGAGGAGTTCGGCCTCAGCGACGAGGCGCTGCACGAGGGCTCGGTCCACATGAAGAAGCTGACCAGCGTGTTCGCCCTGGTCCGCGAGGTGACCGGCATCCACACCCAGTCGTACGAGGACCTCAAGCGTGCCTACTTCGCCAGCCTCCGGACGAACGATGTCGACCGGATTCGATCTGCAGTCCGTGACGGAGCTGCGCGGGAAGCGGCACTTGCTCGATAGCGGCGCCCTGTTCACCGGGGGCGAGCGCGCGCACTGCGCGTCCCGCCCCCGCCCGGACGCCTCCCTGGCCGGTCTCTTCGCGGCCAAGGAGGCGTTCGTGAAGGCGCTCAGCTCCCTGGGCGGCGGCCCCGCGCACACCTTTCCCGAGGTCGAGGTCGTCCACGGCCCCGCGGGCCAGCCCCGGATACGCCTGCACGGCGAGATCGCCGCATGGTGCGCGGAGCGGCGCATCGCCGTCGAGTTGTCGATCAGCCACACCGGCGACCTGGCCGGTGCGGTGGTGGTGCTCCTGGCCGGGGCGGCCGGTGCGGAGCCGACGAGCCACGGAAGGGGCACCCCATGACCACCGGCACACTGCCGCGCCTTGAACACGCCTGCGAAGTCGCCCTGCGCCCCAACGACTTCGACTGGGCCGGGCACCTCAACAACAGCGTGTACGTGCAACTCCTGGAGACCGGCCGCTGGGAGTGGGGCCGGGCCTGCGGCGGCGACCTGAGCGACGGGACACCGGTCGCCGTGGTCCTCCAGCTCCAGCTGGACTACCTCAAGGCCGTCGACTGGGACCCGGTCGGCCGCCTGGTCGTGCGCACCTCGCTGGTGGAGCGGTCCGCGTACAGCTTCACGCTCGCCCAGGACGTCGAGCGCACCGACGGCACCGTGGTGGCAAGGGGCCGCGTCCGTCTGGGGCTCGTGGACCGCGAGACCAAACGCATCCGGCGGGCCGACCTGGACACCCTGCTGAACCTCCCCGGGAGGGCCTGATGATCGCGACCACGTTGCAGGAAGCCGTCGCAGGACAGGCCCACCGGGCGGAGGCCACCGTCACCTTCGGCACATCGGCGCGGCGGGTGAGCCTGACGTATCCCGAGTTCGCCGCGCAGATCGCGGCGGCGTCCTGCGGCTTCGCGGAGCAGGGCGTGCGCCGCGGGGACCGGGTGATGCTGCGCATCGGCAGCTCACGGGACGGCGTGCTCGCGCTGCTCGGCCTGATCCACCTGGGCGCGGTACCGGTCTCCGTCAAGCCGCACGTCCCCGGGGCGATCATCACGCAGTACTTCGCCACGGTCATGCGCCAGCAGGGCGCGACGCACGGCTACCGCGTGTCCGGACACGGCCTGAACGAACTCGAACTGGTCCTGCGCCCGTCGGGCGCGCGGGACCCCGCGCCGGGCGTCGCCGACGACATCGCGTTCGTCCAGTACACGAGCGGCTCCACCGGCATGCCGCGCCCGATCCCGCTCAGCCACCGGGCCGTCCTCGGCAACATCGAGGCGATCCGCGACGTCGCGGGCATGAAGCCGGGCCACGCCGGACTCATCGCGCTGCCGCTCCACCACGACATGGGGCTCATCGGGGTGCTGACCTCACTGGTCCAGGGCATCGACCTGGTCGTCGAGGAGCCCGGCACGTTCCTGCGCAGACCGCTCGCGGCACTGCGTCTCGTGCGGGACGCCGAGTCGGTGCACAGCGCCTTCCCGGACTTCATGCTGCGCTATCTCGCGGCGCGGATCGGTGAGGCGGCGGCCCACGAGACGCCCGACCCCGGTCTCTTCCGCGCCTGGCGCACGGTCTTCTGCGGCGCCGAACCCATCCGCAAGCCGTCCGTCGACACGTTCGTGGGCGCGACCCGCCGCTGGGGCTTCGACCCGACGGCACTGGTGTTCTGCTACGGCCTCGCGGAGGCCGCGCTGATGGCCACCTCGCACCGCTACACGGACCCCGCGACCGGCTTTCGCACCGAAGGCCCCGTCACCTCCGCCTGCCTGGGCACCACCATGCCCGAGCTCGATCTGCGGATCGTCGACGAGGCGGGCCGGGAGTGCGCGGAGACGGAGGTCGGCGCCGTCCAGCTGCGCGGCGCCACGCTGTTCAACGGGTACGACGGGGCCACCGACCACCGCACCGTCTGGTTCGACACGGGCGACCTCGGCTGTCTGCGCGCGGGACAGCTCTATCTGAGCGGCCGCAGGAGCGACCGCATCAGCGTCAACGGCGTGAACGTCTTCGCCGCCGACGTCGAGCTGTCCGCGACGGAGCTGCCCGGCGTCGCCGAGTGCGTGGCCCTGCCCTACGGCGAGTCCTTCGCCCTCGTCGTGGTGTCCGAGCGGGCCAGGGACATCGACACCACCGAGATCGCCCAGCACGTGGCGACCGACTTCGGACTCGCCCCGGGAACCGTCGTCGAGGTCGCCCACAGCGCCATCGCCCGGACAGCGAGCGGAAAGCCCGCCCGCAACCACATGGCCGCACAACTGGAGCAGGGCCTCTTGGGCTGACGAGCGCCTAGCCGGGGTACTGGGTCGTACCGCGCGAAACGTACGCCCCATGCCCTGCCCGCCCGGTGAACTCCCGCTGATCGATGACCAGTTCGCCCCGCGAGAGCACCGTCTCGACCCGCCCGGTGACCCGCTTGCCCTCGTACGCCGAGTAGTCGACGTTCATGTGGTGCGTCGACGCGGACATCACCTGCTCGGCCGCCGGGTCGTAGATGACCACGTCCGCGTCCGCGCCCGGCGCGATCGTGCCCTTCTTGCCGTACATGCCGAACATCCGGGCCGGGGCCGCGCAGGCGATCTCGATCCAGCGGCGGCGGGTGATGTGGCCGTCGACGACCGCCTGGTGGAGCAGGTCCATGCGGTTCTCGACGCCCGGCAGGCCGTTCGGGATCTTCGAGAAGTCGCCGCGGCCCAGCTCCTTCTGGCCGGTGAAGCAGAACGGGCAGTGGTCGGTGGAGACCACCTGGAGGTCGTCGGTGCGCAGCCCGCGCCAGAGTGCCGCCTGATGTTCCCTGGGGCGCAGCGGGGTCGAGCAGACGTACTTGGCGCCCTCGAAGTCCGGCTCGGCGAGGTTGTCCGTGGAGAGGAACAGATACTGCGGACAGGTCTCGCCGAACACCGGAAGTCCCTTGTCCCGCGCGGCCGCCAGCTCCGCCACCGCCTCCTCGGCCGAGACGTGCACGACGTACAGCGGCGCCTCGGCGACCCGGGCCAGCTGGATCACCCGGTGGGTCGCCTCCGCCTCCAGGAGGGCCCTGCGCACCTCACCGTGGTACCGCGGATCGGTCTCGCCGCGGGCGAGGGCCTGCTGGACCAGGACGTCGATGGCGATGCCGTTCTCCGCGTGCATCATGATCAGGGCGCCGTTCGTGGCGCCCTTCTGCATCGCGCGCAGGATCTGCCCGTCGTCGCTGTAGAAGACACCGGGGTAGGCGGTGAAGAGCTTGAACGAGGTCACGCCCTCGCCGACCAGGCCGTCCATCTCCTTGAGCGACGACTCGTTGACGTCGGAGACGATCATGTGGAAGCCGTAGTCGATCGCGCACTTCCCGTCGGCCTTCGCGTAGTAGGCGTCGAGCCCCTCGCGCAGGGAGTGCCCCGCCGACTGCACGGCGAAGTCGATGATCGTGGTGGTGCCGCCCCAGGCCGCCGCCCGGGTGCCGGTCTCGAAGGTGTCCGACGACGCGGTGCCGCCGAACGGGAACTCCATGTGCGTATGGGCGTCGACGCCGCCCGGGATCACGTACTTGTCCGTGGCGTCCAGGACGCGGTCCGCACGCCACTCCTGGGTCCCCGCCGAGGCGAGCGCCGCGATGCGGCCGTCTTCGATCAGCACGTCGGCGTGCATCTCCTCGGCGGCCGTGACGACGAGACCGCCGGTGATCAGAGTGCGGGTACTCATGGGGGTACTCCCCTTTCCTGTTCCTGCTTCCGGTACCTGCGGGGCTGGCGGGGACCCGGGCGTGAACTAGACGCCCCTGAGGGCCTGTTCGAGGATCGAGGCGCCCTCCTCCGCCTCGGCGACGGTCAGCGAGAGCGGCGGGGCGACCCGCAGCACGCTGGTGTTGTGCCCGCCTCCCTTGCCGATGAGGAGACCGCCCTCGCGGGCCGCCTCCAGGACGGCGCCGGCCGCCGCCGGGTCGGGCTCGTCCGTGCCGGGCCGCACCAGCTCGATGCCGATCATCAGGCCGCGCCCGCGCACCTCGCGCACGGCGGGCAGCTGGGCGCAGATCGCCCGCAGCCGCTCGATGAGCAGCCCGCCGACGCGCCGCGCGTTGCCCTGGAGGTCGTGTTCCAGGAGGTACGTGAGGTTGGCGAGGCCCGCCGCCATGGTGATCGGGGATCCGCCGAACGTCGAGATGGAGTTGGCGTCGAGGCAGTTCATGAGCTCGGCGCGGGCCACGACGCCGCCGATCGACATGCCGTTGCCGATGCCCTTGGCGAAGGTGAGGATGTCCGGCGGGCCGTTCTGTGCGTGGGCCTGCCAGCCCCAGAAGTGCTCGCCGGTGCGGCCGAGTCCGGTCTGCACCTCGTCCGAGATCCACAGGATGCCCTGCTCGTCGAGGACTTCACGGAACGCGGCGTACAGCCCGTCCGGCGGCGAGGTGAAGCCGCCCACGCCCTGGATGGGTTCGGCGATCAGCGCCGCCACTCCCCCGCGCGCCTGCCCGAGCACGTCCCGCAGATCGGCGACGCAGGCGGCCGTGAACTCGGCGTCGCTCAGGGCCGCGTAGGGTCCGCGGCTGCGCACGCCCCCGTGCACGTACAGCGTCTGGAGGGGCGAGAGGCTGGTCGGCGACCAGGCGCGGTTGCCGGTGATGCCGACGGCCGTGAAGGAGCGGCCGTGGTAGCTGTTGCGCATCGCCAGGACCTGGTTGGAGTGGCGGTGCGCGGTGGCGAGCATCAGTGCGGTGTCGTTGGCCTCGGTGCCCGACGTGGTGAAGAAGACCCGGGCGTCGGGGATTCCGGAGAGGGCGGCGACCCGCTCGGCGAGGTCCACCATCGGGCGGTTGAGGTAGAGGGTCGAGGAGTGGATGATCCGCCCGGCCTGCTCGGCGACGGCCTTGGTGACCTCGGGCAGGGCGTGCGCGGTGATGGTGGAGAGGATGCCGCCGAAGAAGTCGAGGTACCGCTTGCCCTCGGCGTCCCACACGTGCCGGCCCTCGCCGTGGGTGAGTTCGAGGGGGCGCCGGTAGTAGAGCGCGAGCCAGTCGGGCAGCACGGCCCGGTGGCGGTCGTACAGATCGGTCACGGCTCCACCAGCCCTTCGTAGGCGTCGGGACGGCGGTCCCGGTAGAACGCCCACTGTTGGCGTACTTCCTCGATGAGGTCGAAGTCGAGGTCCCTGACGAGGAGTTCTTCGGCCTTGTCGCTCGCGGGTTCGCCGACGAACCGGCCGCGCGGGTCGACGAAGTACGACGTTCCGTAGAAGTCGTTGTCGCCGTACTCCTCCTGGCCGACGCGGTTGATCGCGGCGACGAAGTACTCGTTGGCGACGGCCGCGGCGGGCTGTTCCAGCTGCCAGAGGTAGGCGGAGAGGCCGCGTGAGGTGGCGGACGGGTTGTAGACGATCTGCGCGCCGTTCAGGCCCAACTGCCGCCAGCCTTCGGGGAAGTGGCGGTCGTAGCAGATGTAGACGCCGACCTTGCCGACCGCGGTGTCGAAGACCGGCCAGCCCGCGTTCCCCGGCTTGAAGTAGTACTTCTCCCAGAAGCCCTTGACCTGCGGGATGTGGTGCTTGCGGTACTTGCCGAGATACGAGCCGTCGGCGTCGATCACGGCCGCGGTGTTGTAGTAGAAGCCGGACTGCTCGACCTCGAAGACGGGGACGACGACCACCATGCCGGTCTCGCGGGCGAGTTCCCGCATGCGTGTCACGGTGGGCCCGTCGGGGACGGGTTCGGCCCAGCGGTAGTGCTCGGGCTCCTGGACCTGGCAGAAGTAGGGGGCGTTGAAGACCTCTTGGAACCCGATGATCTTCGCACCCTGTCGTGCCGCCTCGCGGGCGTGCTCCTCGTGCTTGGCGATCATCGATTCCGTGTCGCCCGTCCAGGTCGCCTGGACCAGTGCGGCGCGTACGACGTTGACCATGAGCTGCTCCTTCACATGCCCTTGAGAGGACGTCAGAGAGCTTCTACGCACGTAGACTTGGTGCGTAGATAGGAGAACGTAAGCCTCCCCCGACGGGCTGAGCAAGACCATCGTCGTGAACCGGCTGAGTCGATCACGTTTCGCACCCGAGCGGGCGAGAAACGGACCGCGGCTGCGGGGAACGGACCGGTCAGGCGCTGAACCCCGCGACGCGCAGCGCGTGCACCAGGTCCCAGTGGTGCTCGTCGGAGACCGCCTTCGCCGTCTCCAGGAGCAGGGGTATGAGGTGGTTCGGATCGGTGTGCGCGCAGCGCGCCGCGTCCTCCGCGGTGCGTACGCGCAGGAACGAGTCGAGCAGCGCGCGGGCCTCGCGCTCCCGGCCCGCGTCGATCAATCCGAGGATCGCCTCCGCCATCTCGGGCGCGGGCCGCGCGACGCCCTGCCGCAGCAGCTTCCTGCAGTCGTCGGAGCGGCCCGCACCGGCCAGCGCGTCCGCCACGGCGACGAGGCGGTCGGGCGGCAGCGACGCGACCTCCCAGAGCAGCGTCGCCCAGTCGGCGCCGAGCCCCGCGCGGTGCAGCTCACCGGCGAGCTCGGGCAGCCGCGCCGCGGGCCAGCCCGCGGCCTCGACGAGTACGCCGTGCGCCTCGCCGCTGCGGCCCTCGCCGCGCAGCCGCACGAGGTCCCGCACGGCGGCGGCGGTGGCCCGTGCGTCCTCGTCCCCGTCCTCGAATCCGTCGCCGGGGCCCGGCACGGCGGCCTGCCCCGGCTCGTCGTCCAGGTGCGCGAAGCGGGCGCCGCGGGGAGCCGCGGCGGCCGGGGCCTGGGCCTCGGGCACACCCGCGAAGGCGTCGGGCCCGTCGCCGTCGCCTTCGATGCCCGCGTACCGGGCGCCGCCCCGCCGCCGGGGCCTCGCCCCGGGGGCGGCGGCCTGCGAAGGGACGCGCGGTTCGGGGGCCTCAGCGGGGCCGGTGTCCACGGCGAACGTTCCGCTCCCGCCCGGCGGGCTCAGGTCGGCCCAGGAGGGCCGTCCCGCGGCGTCGAGCCGGTCCATCCGTTCCTGGAGTTCCACGCAGCGCGCGGTGGCCCGCTCGTGGTCGTCGCGGACCCAGGCCAGGTCGAGGTTGATGCGGTCGGCCTCGTCGGGGCCGGCCGCCCCGGTCAGCTGCCTGCCGAGTTCGGCCTGGCGCTCCAGCGCGTACCGCTGCTCCCTGAGCATCATGTCGAGCCGCTCGCCGAGCAGCTCACGGCCGCCGGGGCGCGCGTCGTACGCGGTGAGCGAGGCGCGGTGCAGAAGGCGGGCGTGCCCCGTCTCCTGCTCGGCCGCGGGCACGCCTCGGTCCGCCGCGAGGTCGTGCAGCAGCGCCTGCACGACGTCCCAGGGCGGCACCTCCGCGCCGTCCAGGCAGGCGCGCATGCCGTCCGGGTCCCGTTGCCAGAACACGCCGCACCAGCCGGCGCTCTGATCGAGCCGCGCCAGCAGATCTCTCAAGTACTTCGCGAACTCCCTCACCTGATCCGGGAGTTGTCCCACTGCCATCCGACCAGCACCGCCCCGTGGAGACTGGAGTCTTCCGGTCCGGAAGATAACACCAGTCGTGTTACGGGACGACTACACGCAGTTTTCCGCCGCCGGGAGGCCACCTCGACGCGCCCCGGCGCGAGCCGCCGCGCCCCCGGCTCACACCGGCACGAGCTCGCACCGCACGACGATCTCGTCGAGCGAGAGCCCCAGGACGGCGGCGAGCGCCGCCACGGTGAACAGCGCGGGCGTGGGCGCCCTGCCGGTCTCGATCTTGCGGAGGGTCTCCGCGGAGACGCCCGCTTCCGCGGCCACCGCCACCATGCTCCGCGCGCCCCGCGCATCCCGCAGCAATTGCCCGAGGCGTTCGCCGCGCTCGCGCTCTTCAGGGGTCAAGGGATTCCGAACCATGGACCCATCGTAGCGGAACCCCATAGAAATACCGGTATAGTAATTGGCATGGTGGAACTCAAGACAGAACTCTCGATCGACGCGATGCGCGAAGCGGGCCGCATCGTGGCACAGGCCCTGACCGCCGCGCGCGAGGCGGCCGCGGTCGGCGTCTCTCTGCTCGACCTGGACAAGGTCGCGCACGCCGTGCTCCGCGAGGCGGGCGCCTCCTCGCCCTTCCTCGGCTACCGGCCGCACTTCGCGCCGACCCCCTTCCCCGCGGTCATCTGCGCCTCCGTGAACGACGCGATCGTGCACGGCATCCCGGACGGCTACCGGCTGCGCGACGGCGACCTGGTCTCCATCGACTGCGGCGCCACACTGGACGGCTGGGTCGGCGACTCGGCGATCAGCTTCACCGTGGGCACCCCGCGCCCCGAGGACGTCCGCCTCATCGAGACCGCGGAGCGCGCCCTGGCCGCGGGCATCTCGGCGGCCGTCGTCGGCAACCGCATCGGCGACATCGCGCACGCCATCGGCACCGTCTGCCGCTCGGCGAAGTACGGCATCCCGGAGGGCTTCGGCGGCCACGGCGTGGGCCGCAGCATGCACGAGGACCCTGCCGTGCCGAACGAGGGCCGCCCCGGCCGCGGCATGCCGCTGCGCCCCGGCATGGTGATCGCCATCGAGCCGATGCTCATCGCGGGCGGCGGCGACGGCTATCACCAGGCACCGGACGGCTGGACCCTGCGCACGAACGACGGCAGCCGCGCCGCGCACGCCGAGCACACGGTCGCGATCACCGAGGACGGTCCCAGGATCCTCACGGCACTGTGACCCCACGGGGACATACCCCGACGTAGATCATCCGTACGATTCACCGGTGACATCAGAGATCATCGACTACGGACAGTTCGCGGACCGCCTTCGGCAGTGGCAACAGGGCGGCTCCCGCTGGGAGTTGCTGGACGCGGTGCAGCGCGAATGGGGCTATGAGGACCCCGGCGGCGAGCCCGGCCACTCCCGGTGGGGCGGCGAGAACCGGCGCGACGGCATCGACTGGGAGCTGCCGGTCCCGCAGGCCCTCAACGAGTGGTGGGACTCGCCGCTCAACTCCTTCGCGTTCAACCCGCGCCTGTACTGGGTCCACACGCAGTGGCCGCCGACGATCTCCGACCTCGAGGTCGCCGCGGACAGCGACCTGCTGCCCGCGGGCGGCGACCGCCGCGTGTGCGTCTTCATGTCCGAGTACCACTACAGCCACGAGTGGGGCTATCTGGCCGCGGAGGCCGAACTGCCCGATCCCCGCGTCGTCGTGAGCATCGGCGGCGCGTGGGTCGTGCAGAGCCGCTCCCTCTCGGAGTTCCTCATGCAGCTGGCCTTCGAACGGATGCCCGCGCACTACGGCTGGACGCTCCGGATCCGCAGCACCACGGTCGACGCCGACCCGGAGATCGTCCGGCGGCTCACCTCCTCGTACCGCGAACTCGGCCTGCTGCCCTGGCAGGAGATGGGCACGGACGCACTCTCGTACGGCGCCCCCGACGCGGTCGTACGTCATGGGCGTGGCCCCGGCGCCGACTTCAGGATCGTCATCAACGCCCGCACCCGCGACGCCCTGATCGCGGTCGCCGAGACCCTCGGCGTCGACTGGTCGGGCGACAAGGCGATCCGGCAGCCCGCCGAGGTGCCCGCACCCCTGGAGAACCTCGGCCCGGTCTCCCTCGCGGAGGGCGACGCCGACCCCAGGGGGCGCTGGCGCGTCCTCTCCCGCGGCCCCTTCGCGCCGCCCGCGGTGCCGGACGCCGCCGCCGCGCTCGTCCCCGCCCCGGGCGCCCTGCGGTCGGTGGCCGCCGACCAGCACGGGACGACCCTCGTGGCGGGCGACGCGGACGGCTCCGTGCACGTCCTGGAGACCGACGACGAGTCCCCCGAGACCATCACGCTGTCCCTGCACCGCGCCCCGGTGACCGCGCTCGCCTGCGTCGGCCTCGGCAACGGCAGGCGCCTCGTGCTGAGCGGCGACGAGCACGGCGTGATCCGCTACTGGAGCACCCGCCGCAAGCCCCTGCGCGCCCCCTTCGCCCGCCGCGGCACGCCCGTACGGGCGCTGGCCGCCGCGCGGTTGGCGACCGGGCCCGCGCTCGCCGCCGCCTGGGCCGACGGTCTGGTCCGCGTCTGGGACATCGGTTCGGACGCGGTGGCGGGACTGCGCCTGGGCACCGGCATCCGCTTCCTCGGCCTCGACGAGGACGGCACCCTCCACGTCACCGACGGGGACGGCACGTCCGCGCTCCGCCTCGACCCGGCGAGGCTGTGGCCGCACCGCGACCTCCAACTGCGCCTGGAGGACGTCGACTGGGGCTCGCTGTGGACCGCCCGCGGGCCCGGCCACATGATCCCCGAGCTGATCGGCAAGGTCACCTCCGACGACAAGAAGACCGCCATGGACGCGGTCCACGACCTGTACCGCCTTCTCGTCTCCAAGGAGGCGTCCTCGACCGCGGCGGTCCCCGCGATCCCGTTCCTCGTCGAGCTGATGACGGACCCGGACAACACGTCCCGCAGCACCCTGCTGCTGCTCATCGCGGACCTCGCCGACGTCCGCCAGGCCCGCGGCGGCCGCGGCGACGCCCAGCTCGCCGCGGTCCGCGAGGCGCTGCCCACACTGCGGTATCTGCACGACGACCCGGAGTCGGCGATCCGCTGGGCGGCCAACGAGCTGGAGCAGAACTGCGCGGCGTCGCCCGCCTCGTAGCGACGCCGGTTCAGCTCACCCGGCGGGCCGCACCACCATCGCGGACCCGCCGCCCCTGCGGACCTTCTCCGCCGCCGCGAGCCACTTGCCGTCCGGCAGCCGCTGGACGCCGGTGGCCGCGCCGATCTCCGGGTTCTGCTTGAAGGAGTGCCCCAGCGACTCCAGGGAGCCCCTCAACGGGCTGTTCCAGAGCCCGGGTTCGAGCTCGGTCTGCGCGGCGTTGCGCTGGCTGGCGCGCGGCGCGGCGATCGCGTCGACCAGCGGCAGCCCGCGGTCGACGAAGCCCGTCAGGGTCTGCAGGACGGTGGTGATGATGGTCGCGCCGCCGGGCGAGCCGAGCGCCACCACCGGCTTGCCGTGCTTGAGCACGATCGTCGGCGCGAGCGAGGAACGCGGGCGCTTGCCGGGTCCCGGCAGGTTCGGGTCGTGCACGGCCGGGTCGGCGGGCGCGAAGGAGAAGTCCGTCAGTTCGTTGTTGAGCAGGAAGCCGCGGCCGGGGACGGTGATGCCGCTGCCGCCCGTCTGCTCGATGGTGAGGGTGTACGCGACGACGTTGCCCCACTTGTCGGACACCGTGAGATGCGTGGTGTTCTCGCCCTCGTACGTCGTGGGGGCCGCCTTGTCCGCCGCGGCGCACGCCTCGGGGTGGCGCGGATCGCCGGGCGCGAGCGGGCTCTTGAGGACCGCGTCGTCCTTGATCAGGCACTCCCGCGAGTCCGCGAACCGCTGCGTGAGGAGCTCCTTCGTCGGTACGTCCTCGAAGGCGGGGTCGCCCACCCAGCGCCCGCGGTCGGCGAACGCGACGCGGCTCGCCTCGATGTAGCGGTGCAGGTACTTCGCCTCGGACGCCTTCGAAAGGTCGGTCCGCTCAAGGATGTTGAGCGCCTCGCCGACGGTCGTGCCGCCGGAGGACGAGGGCGCCATGGAGTAGACGTCCAGGCCGCGGTAGGAGGCCTTCGTGGGCTTCTGGCGGTTCGCCTCGTACGCCGCGAGGTCCTCGGCGGAGAGGTCGCCGGGGCGCACCACGCGCCCCGAAGCCGGGTCGACCGGCGGCTTGTTCACCGTGCGCACGATGTCCTCGCCGATGCCGCCCCGGTACACCGCACCGATGCCCTTGCGGCCCAGTTCCTCGTACGTACGGGCCAGATCGGGGTTCTTGAACGTCGAGCCGACCACCGGCGGCTGTCCGCCCGGCAGGAACAGCTTCGCGGTGTCGGGGAAGTCCTTGAATCGTTTCTGGTTGGCCTCGGTCTGCGAGCGGAACGTCGGATCGACCGTGAAGCCGTCGCGGGCGAGGCGCTCGGCGGGCTTCAGGAGCGTGCCGAGCCGTCTGCTGCCCCACTGGTCGAGCGCCGACTGCCAGGTGGCGGGCGTGCCGGGGGTGCCGACGCCGAGGCCGCTGGTGACCGCGTCCTCGAAGGGGATGGGCTTGCCGTTCTCCAGGAAGAGCGCGGAGTCGGCGGTGCGCGGCGCGGTCTCGCGGCCGTCGATCGTGCTGACCTTGTGGGTCTTCGCGTCGTAGTGCACGAAGTAGCCGCCGCCCCCGACGCCCGCCGAGTAGGGCTCGGTGACCCCGAGCGCCGCGGCGGTGGCGACGGCCGCGTCCACGGCGTTGCCGCCCTTGCGCAGGACCTCGATGCCCGCCGCGGACGCGTCCGCGTCGACGCTGGCGACCGCTCCCCCATGGCCGACGGCGACCGGCACCTTCTCCGGTGCCGGTTCCGCTGAGCGCGTAGACGAAGGGGGCGCGGCCGCACCGACCGACACCAATACCCCTCCGACCGCCAATAGCGTCAGATTCCGTACGACAGCGCGACGCATTCGTACCTCCAGTCAACAGCCGTCTGCGCAGCGTAACTTCGCGCCCCCCGCCGCGTCAGGACCTCCTCGAACACCGGTCCGGCGGCCCGCTAGCATGCGCCCCCATGACTGAAGACGTGCGCAATATCGTCCTCGGCCTGATCGCGGTCGGCATCAGTGCCGTCCTTGGATGGCTGGCCCG
Source organism: Streptomyces sp. NPDC059002 (assembly GCF_042740435.1). Lineage (NCBI taxonomy): Bacteria > Bacillati > Actinomycetota > Actinomycetes > Kitasatosporales > Streptomycetaceae > Streptomyces > Streptomyces sp. NPDC059002. The sequence goes on from NZ_JBHYJI010000012.1 coordinate 147,280, forward strand.
CTCCTACCTGTGGAAGCGCAGGCTCCGCCGCAAGCAGGCCTTCTTCGGGCTGCCCGAGAACTCCGAGTCGCTGCTCGTGGTCAACCGCGACGCGGGCGGACCCGAGCTGACCGTGGTGCGCCACGACGTGTTCGCGCTGATCGAGCTGGCCGCGGTCATCAAGGAGTGCGGGGCGCACGCGCAGATCGTCGCGCACGACGCGGCCCAGCAGGGCTTCGGCGAACGCACCGAGTTCTGTGTGGGCAGCCCGGTGGCGAACCGCCGCATGGCCGCGCACATGCACTCACTGCTCCCCGGCGTCCGCGTCAACACCGAGCCGGAGCCGATACCCGACCGCGGCGCCTTCCAGATCGGCACCGAGCGCTACCGCCTGGAGTCGGGCCTCTCCGAGTACGTCATCCTCGCCAGGCTCACCGCCGACCAGGGCCAGGAGGCCCGCCCGGTCTTCCTCTTCTGCGGCCAGCGCGCCGTCACCAGCCAGGCGGCGACCCGCTATCTGGCCCGCCACCACGAGAAGCTCGCCCGCAAGCACGGCAACAACTCCTTCGTCCTGCTCCTGAAGGTCGTCAACTCCCAGGCGTACGGACCCGACGTCCTCGAACTCGTCGCGGACGTGACCCGCGCGGCACAGACCCCGCCGCCCGTCCCCTCGGCGCGCAACTCCCATCGCGCCAAGTGACACGCCGCTCACCGTGCGCCGACACCATCCGGGGCCTTCTGTGATCTAGCAGGCAATTTCCGGACATCGCGCAACCTGAAGGCGTCCTCAGGACTCTCTCCGTGCAGTCCACATTCGCACGGAGGTACGTTTCCTTGACCCCCCAGAGCTCTTCGAGCCGTCGACGCCCCCTTCGCACCCGCCACGTGGCGACCGCGGGAGTCGCGGTCCTTGCCGCCGCCCTGAGCGCCTGCTCGGGCGGCAGCGGCTCGTCCGGCGCCGACAAGGCCGCCGAGAAACCGAAGATCTCGGTGAACCTCTCGGGGCAGCAGGCGAAGGCGGGCGGCCCGGTCACGGTGAAGCTCGCCGACGGCAGGCTCAAGGACGTGACGGTCACCGGCGCCAAGGGCGCGAAGCTGCCCGGCAAGCTCTCGGCGAACGGCACCACCTGGACCTCGGACCGCAAGGCCGCGCCCGGCACGGCGTACCAGGTCGAGGCGGTCACCGACAAGGGCGGCAGCGCGAAGCACTCCTTCAAGACGGCCGCGCCCGCCAAGGTCAACAAGGTGACCCTCGCCCCGGGCAAGAACACCACCGTCGGCATCGCCCAGCCCCTGTCGATCACCTTCGACAACCCGGTGCGCAACAAGGCCGAGGTCGAGAAGCACCTCAAGGTGACGACCTCGAACAACACCGAGGGCTCCTGGGGCTGGATCAAGAACTACGACGGCAAGGACCGCGTCGACTGGCGCCCCAAGGAGTACTGGAAGTCCGGCACGAAGGTGAAGCTCGATGCCCGGCTCAACGGCATCGACTCGGGCGGCGACGACTGGTTCGTGCGCGACTACGCGACGAACTTCACCATCGGCAAGAACCAGGTCGTCAAGGTGAACCTGGACAGCAAGACGGCGACGCTGGTGCGCGACGGCAAGACCCTCAAGTCGCTGCCGATGTCGGCAGGCACCCCGGGCGGCGAGAAGGCGTCCTGGGGCGGCACCTCGGTCCTGATGTCGAAGGAGGGCACGATCAACATGCGCTCCGAGACCGTGGGCCTGGGCGACGCCTACGACAAGATGGTCGACTACTCGATGCGCCTCACCTGGTCGGGCATGTACGCGCACGCGGCCCCGTGGAACGCCTCGTACTTCGGCAACACCAACCACAGCTCCGGCTGCGTCGGCATGAGCGACGGCGACGCGGGCTGGCTCTACGGCCAGGTGCAGATAGGCGACCCCTTCGAGGTCACCGGCAGCGGCTCGAAGGGCGTCCCCGACCCGGGCAACGGCTACGGCGAGTGGAACATCGACTGGTCGGACTGGCAGGCGAAGAGCGCGCTGAAGTAGACGCGGCGAAGCCGCGCACCACGCTCGCCGGCACCAAGGAGAGCGGCACCCTCGTCGCGTACCTCTGCGACGGGGGCCCGCTCGGCCTTGGCAAGCTGGTCAGCGTACCGGCGGGCCACGAGCTCGCCCTGGTCGTCGACACGGTCGACCCGCTCTACATCGAGCACAACCCGTCCGGCGCGCAGCTGACCTTCTCCTCGCCCGGGGCGGACCCGTCGTACGTGTCCGTCCCGCTGCGCGAGCAGTGATCACCGGCTGCTGCCGGGTGGGCCTGGCCCTGCTTGGCTACTGCGTACCTGGCAGCAGCGTCCCTGGTTCGGCCGGCGCGACTTCCGCGGCCTCCGTCTTGGGATTCCGCCGCTGACGCCTGGACACCCACTGGGCGAACCACGACAGCAACATGCACATCCCGATGTAGATCGGTGAGATCACCATGACCACGGGGATGAAGGGCAAATCGTAGTCGAGATTCGACGCGATCAGCTTCCCCGCGTGGAGAAACTCCTCATAGGTGATCAGATAACCGAGCGACGTGTCCTTCAGGGCCACCACCAACTGGCTGATGATGGCGGGCAGCATGGCACGGACGGCCTGCGGGACCAGGACGTGACTCATGACCTGGGTCTTGCGCATGCCGAGCGCGTAGGCGGCCTCCTTCTGGCCGCGCTCCACGGAGTTGACGCCCGAGCGGAAGACCTCGGCGAGCACCGAGCCGTTGTAGAGCGTGAGTCCGGCGACGAGGGCGGGCAGCGGCTGCACCTTCAGCGCCACGAAGACGAAGAAGATCATCACCAGGACCGGCATCGCGCGGAAGAACTCCACGAGCAGCGTGGCCACCCAGCGCACCGGGCGGTGGTCGGAGAGCCGCCCCATGGCGAGCAGTCCGCCGAGCGCGAGCGCGAGGACCGCGGAGATCGCGAAGGCCTTGAGCGTGTTGCCGAGGCCGCGCAGCAGCAGTTCCTGGATGCCCTTGTACTCGAAGGGCGTCCACTTCGTGGCCGTGAACTGGTCGGTGTCGAAGAGCAGGTACAGGATCCAGCCGACGAGGCCGAGCACGACCAGCGTGGAGAGCACCCCGTACAGCTTGTGCCGCCGCACGGTCTTGGGTCCGGGGATGTCGTACAGGGCGGTGGAATCGTGGGAGAGGGCTTTCATCGGGCGACTCCCCAGCGCTTTTCGAGGACATTGAAGATCGCGCTGATGGCGAGGGTGATGATGAGGTAGCCGAGGGCGATCCAGACGAAGGTCCAGATGATGTTGTAGCCGAGCTCGCTGAGGGTCTTGTAGGTGCCGAGCAGCTCGGTGACGCTGAACGCCCCCGCGATCGCCGAGTTCTTGGCGAGCGCGATGAGGTTGGAGCCGACCGGCGCGATGACGGACCGGAAGGCCTGCGGCAGCACGACCTTGGACAGGGTCTGCCCGAAGGTCATGCCGAGGCTGCGGGCCGCCTCGCCCTGCCCCTTGGGGACGGTGTTGATGCCCGAGCGGATCGCCTCGCAGATGAACGCGGAGGTGTAGCAGCCGAGTGCGAGGACCGCGAACACCTTGAAGGGCAGCACGAGTCCGAACCGCGGAAGGCCGAGCAGCACGGCGAAGAAGAGCAGGGTGAGCGGGGTGTTGCGCAGGACCGTCACCCACACCGTGCCGAACACCCGGAAGGATCCGACGGGCGCGACCCGGAACGACGCCATGAGGAAGCCGAGCACGAGCGCGAGGACCGAGGCGTAGACGGTGAGTTCGACGGTGCCGAGGAAGCCCTCGCCGAACGTGGAGAAATTGTCTGTCAGTACGTCCACGACGCCTCCTCAGCTCGCCGGGTAGCGGTCGATGGCGGGCGGCTGCGGCGCCGGGACTCCGGAGAGGCCGAGCGTGGCGTCGTACGCCTTCTTCCAGTCGCCGTCCTTCTCGCGGGCCGCGAGGGCGTCGTCGATCGCGAACCGCAGGGTGTTGTCGCCCCGGGGGACGCCGATGCCGTACGGCTCCTTGGAGAACGGCTTGCCCACCACCTTCAGCTCGTCGGGCACCTTGGCCGCGTAGCCGATCAGGATCGCGTCGTCGGTGGTGACGGCGTCGACCTGATAGGTCAGCAGGTTGTCGACGCAGACCGAGTAGGTGTCGTACGCGACGAGGGTGGCCTTCGGGTAGTCCTGCTGGATGCGCTGGTAGGGGGTGGATCCGGCGGCCGAGCAGACGCGCTTGCCGTCGAGGTCCTGCGGCCCGTTGATGTCTTCTTCGTCGTGCCGCACCAGCAGACCCTGACCCGCCATGTAGTACGGGCCGCCGAAGCCGACGAGCTTCTTGCGGTTGTCGTTGATGGTGTAGGTGCCTACGTAGTAGTCGATCTGCCCGTTCTGCAGGGCGGTTTCGCGGTTCGCCGACGCGATGGTCTTGAACTCGATCTTCTGGGGGTCGAGGCCGAGCGACGCCGAGATCATCTTGGCGATCTCGATGTCGAAGCCCGAGTAGGTCCCGGTCGCCGGGTCCTTCTCGCCGAGGTAGGGCTGGTCCTCCTTGGCCCCGACGACGAAGCGGCCGCGGCTCTTGGCCTTGCGCCAGGTGCCGGAGTCGGGGAGCTGGAAGCCGGTCGCCACCCGGTACTTGGGGAGTTCCTCCGCCGCGGGGCCCTTGGTCGGCGGGCTGCCCTCCTTGCCGCAGGCGGTGGCGACGAGGGCGGCGACGGCGAGGGCCGCGAACAGCCGTGTCGTCCGCATGGTCTTTCTCTTCACGAGCACGTCACCCCCGTCAGTGCTTGAGGATCTTGGAGAGGAAGTCCCTGGCCCGCTCGCTCTCCGGGTGGGTGAAGAAGTCCTCGGGGGACCGGTCCTCGACGATGCGGCCGTCGGCCATGAAGACGACCCGGTTGGCGGCGGAGCGGGCGAAACCCATCTCGTGGGTGACCACGACCATGGTCATGCCGTCACGCGCGAGCTGCTGCATGACCTCGAGGACCTCGTTGATCATCTCCGGGTCGAGCGCCGAGGTCGGCTCGTCGAAGAGCAGGGCCTTGGGGTCCATGGCGAGGGCGCGGGCGATGGCCACGCGCTGCTGCTGGCCGCCGGAGAGCTGCGCCGGGTACTTGTCGGCGTGCGTGGACAGGCCCACGCGCTCCAGGAGTTCACGGGAGCGCTTGTCCGCCTCGTCCCTCTTGCGGCCCCGCACCTTGATCTGCGCCAGCGAGACGTTCTGCAGAACGGTCTTGTGCGCGAAGAGGTTGAAGGACTGGAAGACCATGCCCACTTCGGCGCGGAGCCTGGCGAGTGCCTTTCCCTCGTCGGGCAGCGGCTGCCCGTCGAGTCTGATCTCTCCGGACTGGATGGTCTCGAGCCGGTTGATCGTCCGGCAGAGCGTTGATTTGCCCGACCCCGAAGGGCCGATGACCACGACCACCTCCCCCTTGCCGACGGTGAGGTCGATGTCCTGGAGGACATGCAGCTCTCCGTAGTACTTGTTCACATCACGCAGCTCGATCAACGGATCGACGGCCATGGCAAGACCTGCCCACTCTCAGCTGTGTACGTCCGCGCAAACTATCCACGCTTAAACGGGACTTACGGGACGACACGCACGTATGGGCATTAACCGTATTTGAGGCAATTCTGGTTACGTCTCGGACGCCTCGGCATAGACCTGGGACAGCTCGGGCGCTCCCTGCACCGCCCAGTCGAGCCCGGCGTCGACCACCGGGATCTCACGGCCGGACGCGAGGCGCACCACGGGGCTGCCGCCCGGCCAGACGTGCCAGGAGGCGCCCGGCACCGTGCGCACGATGACGGTGCCCAGATAAAGGCCCGCGTCGTTGCCGAGCCACGGCAGCAGCTCCGGGTCGTCGCGCCAGAGCGGCAGGAGCTGGTCGAGCGCCGCCAACGACGCCGGGGAGTCGTCGAGTTCGAGCCCGGCCACGCCCGCCTGGGAGCGCAGCAGTTCGCACTCGGAGAGCAGCTCCGCCACGCCCTCGGGATCCTTGTCGAACGCGGCCGCGAGGCCTTCGGCCCGCTCTGCCACGGAGTGCCGCTTGCGCCACTTGTCGAGGAACGGAATGTTCATGATCGGCCTCTCCATCGGGTGGCACAGCCGGCTGCGCAGCTGGGCGCGCATGTCCGTATTTCCAAGAATGTATCTTGCATCAGTTGATCACGGAATCAGGTGAATCACGCCGCGCGGCCCGGCACCGCGGCGGCCCGGGGGTTGAGGACCGCGGCGGTGGCTGCAAATGTCGTTCGTACGGGGGGAGTTGCCTGCTCGGCGAGGAGAGCGGAGGAGACGCCATGGACCGTGACCGGGTGATCTCACGGGACGGCACGCCGATCGCGTACACCCGTGCGGGAGCGGGACCGGTCCTCGTCCTGGTGGGCGGGGGCCTCGACGACGGCGCGGAGAACGCGCCGCTCGTCCCGGAGCTCGCGGGTGACTTCACGGTCCTCAACTACGCCCGGCGCGGCCGCGGCGCGAGCGGTGACACCCCTCCCTACGCCCTTGAGCGGGAGTTCGACGACCTGGCGGCACTGATCGCGGGGGCCGGTGGGACGGCGCATCTGTACGGGGTCTCCAGCGGGGGCGCCCTGGCGCTCGAAGCCGCGGCCGCAGGGGTCGGCGGCATCGACAGGATCGCGGTGTACGAAGTGCCGTACAACCTCCGCGCCGACTGGCCGCCGCGGTGGCTGCGCTACCGCGACGAGCTGGCGGAGGAGCTGGGCCAGGGGCGGCTCGACGCGGCCTTCGCGGCGTTCCTGCGGGTCACCGGGACCCCCGAGCAGGAGATCAGGGCCTTCCTCGACTCCCCCGCCTGGCCGGGACTGCGCGACCTCGTCCCGTCCCTTGCCCATGACGCGGCGTGCCTCGGCGACGGGCGGCCGCCGGTGCAGCGGCTCGCGCGGATCACCCGGCCCGTCCTGGTGCTCACCGGAGGGGGCCATGGGCCGGACGCCCCCGAGTGGGTCGTCGGCCTCGACGCGGCCGCGGACGCGATCGCGGCGGGCCTGGCCCACGCGGACCGCCTGACCCTCGCGGGCCAGACCCATGTGGCCGACCCGAAGGCGGTCGCCGATGTGCTGCGCCGGTTCCTCGCGGGCTGAGCTGGCGGCGGTGTCGGTCGGCGGGCGATGACGTGGTGGCCGGGGCGCCGGAGGTCAGGGGGTGAACGTGTCCGGGTCCGCGGCGTCCCAGGCGCGGTACCAGTCCGTGGGCAGGGACTTCGCGGTCAGGAGCTGACCGGGTTCGAGCCAGGTGAAGAGTTCCGCGTACGACCGCACCGCGTCGTGCGAGACGCGCCGCCGCAGCATGTGGGGGCGCAGCCGCGCCGGGTCGGTCACACCGAGGGAGGCCATGATCTCCATCGCGCTGTGCACCGTCGCCCGCTGGAACCGGGCCACCCGCCGGTACTTGTCCTCGACGTCCAGTGCCTGCCCGCGCCGCGGGTCCTGGGTGGCCACGCCGACGGGGCAGCGGTTGGTGTGGCAGCGCTGCGACTGGATGCAGCCAACCGCGAACATCATCGCGCGGGCCGCGTTGGTGTAGTCCGCCCCCTGGATGAGCCGTTTGACGATGTCGGCGCCGGTGGCCACCTTGCCGCTCGCGCCGATCCGGACGCGGTCGCGCAGGCCGGTGCCGACCAGCGCGTTGTGCAGGATGGTCAGTCCTTCGGTGAGCGGGGTGCCGACGTGGTCGACGAACTCCATGGGGGCCGCGCCCGTGCCGCCCTCGGCGCCGTCGACGACGATGAAGTCGGGGGTGACGTCCTCCTCCAGCATGGCCTTGCACAGGGCGAGGACGTCCCTGCGGCTGCCCACGCAGAGCTTGAATCCGGCCGGTTTGCCGCCCGCGAGCTGCCGCATGCGGGCGATGAAGCGGACCAGTTCGCGGGGCGTGGAGAAGACCGCGTGGAAGCTGGGTGAGATGACGGTGCGGCCCTCGGGCACCTCGCGCACCCGGGCGATCTCCGCGTTGACCTTGGCCCCGGGCAGCACCCCGCCCATCCCGGGCTTCGCCCCCTGCGACAGCTTCAGGGACACACAGCGCACGGTGTCGCCCGCGGCCTTGCGCGCGAACTCGTCCGCGTCGAAGCCGCCGTCGGGCGTACGGCAGCCGAAGTAGCCGGTGCCGATCTCCCAGACCAGGTCGCCGCCGTGCCGCAGGTGGTACTCGGAGATGCCGCCCTCGCCGGTGTCGTGCGCGAAGCCGCCCTCGGCCGCGCCCCTGTTGAGGGCGAGGACGGCCTGCGCGGAGAGCGAGCCGAAGCTCATCGCGGAGACGTTCAGGAGGGCCATCTCGTACGGCCGCCCGCAGCCGGGCCCGCCGATGTGCGCGGTCGGCGGGTGCTCGGGCACCGGGCGGGGCGCCATCGAGTGCGTGAAGAACTCGTACCCCGGCTCGTAGACGGAGAGTTCGGTGCCGAAGGGGTCCTGGTCGGCGACGCCCTTGGCCCGCTCGTACACCGTGGACCTGGTGTCCTTGTCGTAGGGACGGCCGTCGTAGTCCCGCTCGATGAAGTACTGCTGGATCTCCGGACGCACGGCCTCCATGAGGTAGCGCAGATGCCCGACGACGGGGTAGTTGCGCAGTACGGAGTGGCGGCGCTGGGTCACGTCGTACGTCCCCACGGCGCCCGCCGCGAGGAGCGGTCCCGCCGCGGCCCACCACCACGGGGCGGACGTCACGGCGAGGACCGCCGCCGCCAGTGCCACGATCACCAGGACGGCCACCAGGCCTCTGCGCACCACGGTCTCTCCTCGCTGTCCGCCGCCCGTCGGCGGCTACCGGACGGTGTCGGCCTCTCCCCTTCTTCGGCGCGGTGCCGCGCGCACCTGAGCGGCTCTGGCGAGGGCACGGCCACCGGCCGCGTACCACTGCAGGGCGAGCAGTGCCGCGAGGGCGATGCCGGTCAGGTCGCCGCCGTAGTACATGACGCGGGACGCCGTGTGGAGATCGGTCTCCGTGATCTCCGTGCCGGGGAGTCCCGGTGGGCCCGTGACGTACAGGGACTTGGCGAGGATGCCGTGCGCGGCGGCCGCGGCGAGCAGGGCGCCGCCGCGCAGCGCATGGGTCGAGCGGTGTCGCAGCGGCTCCACGGCGAGCACCGCGAGGGTGAACAGCGCGCCGGACAGCAGGAAATGGACGTAGACGAGGGCGTGCAGCCAGGGGCGGTGGTGGGCGGCGGCGAACAGCGGGGTGCGGTAGACCGCCCACAGCCCGCCGATGTGCACCGCGGCGGCGACCGGCGGCCAGAGCGGCACCGCGGCCGCGCGGGACCGTACGCAGGACAGGAGCCGTCGCCGGGGTGCCACGAGAAGCACCCGCAGGGCCAGCGTGACCGGCCTGCCGAGCACCAGGAGCAGCGGCGCGGCCATCCCCGCGGCGAGGTGGGAGACCATGTGCCCGGTGAACGGCGGCCAGCCGTGCCAGGGGGCCGCCCAGCCGGTGACGAGGACCGTGCCGCCCGCACAGAACGCCAGGTCGCGGCCGAGCGGCCAGCGGTCGCCGCGGGCGCGCAGCCGGCGGGCCGCCGCCAGGTAGGCGAGGCAGCAGACGGTCGTGGCGACCAGGAGGGCCGCCGTCATCGGCGGCCGCCGCCGCGGGCCCGGCGCCTCGCCCGGACCAGCAGGGCCGCGCCGATGAGCAGGAACACGACGGCGATGACGTTCCAGGTCCAGTCGTAGGGCGCCAGCTCCACGCCGTAGCGGATCTGGTGGAGGCCGAGGGCCTTGTGCTGGAAGGTGCCGTCGTACAGCTGGAAACCGCCGAGGCCGAGGCAGAGCCCGGACCACCAGGCGGCCGGTTCGAACGTGTTCCTGCGGCGCAGGTCCGCGTAGCCGAACAGGCCCGCCACCACCGCGAGCCAGCCGAAGGCGTGGAACAGGCCGTCGGAGACGAGGCCCGCGTCGTCGGAGGCCTTGTCGTAGAAGTGGTGCCAGTGCAGCAGCTGGTGGAAGACGACCTCGTCGACGAAGGCCGCGAGCCCGATCCCCACCAGCGCGCCGCTGGGCAGGGACCGCGCCTTCGCGGGTCCCCGCCCTCGCGGACGTCCCCTCCGGTCATCCGTCATCCGGACCTCCTCCACGTGCGGGCGAGCAGGGAGGCGCCGGGTACCCGCCGCGCGCGGGCCCAACCCATCGGCGCCGCCGCTCACACGTCGCGGCGGTCCCCGGCGAACACCGCGACGGCGGCCGCGCCGAGCGGCCAGAGGGCGAGGACGAGCCATGACCCGCCGGTCGTGGCCGGGTAGGGGGACTGCGCCGCGCCGCCCGTCTCGACGAGCCGCAGCCACGCCTTGCAGGGCAGCCTGTGCCCCGCGGCGGCCGACCAGCGGCGGTCGTCATTGAGCACCAGGGGCAGCAGGATCAGGAGGACAACGGTGGCGACCACGCCGCTGCCCGCGTGCCGCAGGAGGGTGCCGAGCGCCAGGCCCGCCAGCGCGGCGACCGGGGCGAGCAGCGCGGAGGCGATGACGACGCGCCACGCGCCGGGGTGGCCGATGGAGACCCCGGCGTCCCTGCCGGACAGGATCGCCTGGGTCAGCCAGAAGGAGGTGCCCGCGACGACCGCGCCGAGGACGGCCGCGACCGCAGCGACGACCAGGGCCTTGGCCGCCAGCACCGCGCGGCGGTCGGGCACGGCCGTGAAGGTCGTACGGATCAGTCCGCTGCGGCACTCCCCCACGATCGCGAGGGTGCCGAACGCGCCGGCCGCGAGCACCAGGATCATGGCGGCGTTCGCCGTGAACGCCTCCTGGAGCGGGATGCCGTCGCGCAGGAAACGGGCCCGGTCGCCGGGGCCGTCCTCCGTCCAGTAGCGGTAAGTGTCGTACGCCTGCCCGGCGTTCGACGACGAGTACGTCTACGCCGCGCTGCGCGCCGGAGCCTCGGGATTCCTCGTGAAGGACATGGCCCTGGACGACATCCTCTCCGCGATCCGCGTGGTTGCCGCCGGGGACGCCCTGATCGCGCCGAGCGTCACCCGGCGACTCATCAAGGAGTTCGCGGAACGACCCACGGCCGCGCCCGCGCGCGACGTGACCGTCGAGGGGATCACCGAGCGGGAGCGCGAGGTGCTGACCCTGGTCGGCGGCGGCCTGTCCAACACGGAGATCGCCGAGCGGCTGTGCATCAGCGTGGCCGCGGCCAAGACGTATCTGACGCGGCTGCTCGCCAAGCTCGGGGCCCGCGACCGGGTGCAGCTCGTGATCATCGCGTACCGCTCGGGACTGGTGTCGGCGGACCGTTGAGCGGGGCCGGGCATCACCAGGTGACAGGGCCGGGGAAGCTGCGCAGCAACGCGGGGTGCGGCGGGCGGCAGGGCGACGCCCTCGCCCGCGCGGATGACCCGGCCCGCCACCTCCACGTCGTCGGTGGCGACCCTGCGGCGCCCGGCGTGCGTGATGCTCAGCCTGCGCAGCAGCTCGTCCACGGCCGACTCGACGAACGCCGGGTCGTCCGCGTCACGCAGCTGCGCCAACTGTACGGGGTGGCGCCGGAGTTCAAGGGTTCCGAGCGCGAGCTGGTGCGGATAGCCGGGGACGGTGGGGTCGGCGCTGAAGCGGTCGTCGGGCAGGACGGCCCGCTGGTCCTCGTAGCGCACGACGAGCCAGACGGTGTCGCCGTTCCACAGCCGGAGCCTGGACACCGGCTCCTCGGCCCGCAGCCGCGCCTAGGCGGGCGGCGTGTCGAGGGGGAAGTCGGGGACGCCGTCGCGGAGTTACCGGGTCCGGCCGGGCTGCTCGCTCGCGTCGGCCCGGTCGGCCTCAGCCCGATCGGATCGGTCCGTCGTGGGTCCTGTCTCCTTGCGCAACGTTCAGGGAGCGCTCCTGTCGTCCTCGTCCAGCCCTCGGGCCGGGCTCGGCAGGGGCTCTTTCGGCGGGGATTCCTTCGGCAGCGGCTTCTTCGGCAGGAAGAAGGCGGGCAGATAGATGAGCGCGACGAGTCCGAACGCCGTCCAGAACGTCTCGGCGAACGCCGTGGCGAGCGGCCCCTCGACCCGCTCGCGGACGGAATCGGGCAGGTCGCCCGCCCCGCCGCCGCCTCCCGAACCACCAGCGCCCGCAGGCAGGTTGGCGTTGATGCGGCTGCTGAGCACGACGCTCAGGACCGCGCTGCCGATCGAGCCGCCGATCTGCTGGACGATGGTGAGGGTGCTGCTCGCGCGCGGCACGGCGTCCTTGGTGAGTGTGGCGTACGCGGAGGACAGTGCCGGGGCCATGGTCGCCCCGAGGCCGAAGCCGCGGACCATCAGGGACACGGCGAGCAGGGTGTACGAGGTGTCGGGGTCGACCTGGGTGTAGAGGAAGGTCCCCGCGAGGGCCAGGGTCACCCCGGCCGGCACGATGCGGCCCGCGCCGAGGCGGTCGGTGAGCACCCCGGCGACGGGCATGGCGAGCGCGGCCCCGAAGCCCTGCGGCGCGAGGAGCAGGCCCGCGGTGAGCGCGCTCTCGCCCTTGGCCGTCTGGTAGAAGAGCGGCAGCAGCAGCATCGAGCCGAACAGGCCGATGCTGAACAGGAAGGTGGTGAGCGAGGCGGCGCCGAAGGTGCGGTTCGCGAAGAGCCGTACGTCGATGAGCGCGTCCGCGCCGCGCCGCCCCGCCGCGACGGCGAAGACCGTGACGAGGAGCGCGCCGGCCGCGAGGGCGACGAGCGCGATGCCGTCGCCGAAGCCCTCGGCGCCGGCGCGCGACAGGCCGTACAGCAGGGCGACGAGCCCCGAGGAGAGCAGCGCGAGTCCGCGGGTGTCGAGGCGGCTGCCGCCGTCCTGCTGTCCCGGGGTGCGCGGCAGCCACTTCACGGCGGCGGTCACCGCGAGGACGCCGAGCGGGATGTTGACGTAGAAGATGAGCCGCCAGTCGATGCCGACGAGCCAGCCGCCGAGCACGGGGCCGAGGACCGGGCCGAGGAGCATCGGCACCCCGATGATGCTCATCACGCGGCCCATCCGCTGGGGTCCCGCCGCGGTCGCGAGGATCGTCTGGGCCAGGGGCATCAGCATGCCGCCGCCGAGGCCCTGGAGGACGCGGAAGGCGATCAGGCTCTCGATCGACCAGGCGGCGCCGGAGAGTCCGGAGCCGAGGACGAAGAGGGTGAGCGAGAGCAGCCACAGGGGTTTGGTGCCGAAGCGTTCGACGGCCCAGCCGACGAGCGGGATCACCATGCCCATCGCGAGGAAGTAGCCGGTCACGACCCATTGGAGCGTGGTGAGGCCGGTGTCGAGGTCCTCGCTGAGGGTGCTGAGTGCGACGTTGACGATGGTGGTGTCGAGCACGGCCATGATCGAGCCGAGGACGACCACGCCCGCGAGGACCCAGATCTCCTTTCCCAGGCGTTCGTCGGATGCCGGTTTCGGTAACTCGTTCGCGGCTGCGGTGCCCACGGCGGCCTCCCGAATTGCCTCTGATTCGCATTGGCTTGATGTTCAATGCATCTTGCAGTACAGCACCGGACGTGCTGGACTTCAAGCCATGGCCGTACGTCCCGCCGGCAGTGAACCGGCCGCAGCTGACACCGAGTTGGGCAATGACGGGCTGGAAGGGGACGTGCTGGACGACGACGTGAAGGACCTCGTCCGGCTCGTCACCCGCTTCGCCCGACGCGTCAGGGACCCCGGCGGGGCGGCACCGGAGGCGATGCGTGCGCTGCTCGGTGACGCCGGGCTCGCCAACCGCCATATGGAGCCGCTGATCTCCCTGGCGATGGACGGCCCGGCGTCGGTGGGCGAGCTGGCCGCGCGGCTCGGGCTCAGCCCGACGACCACGAGCCAGCTCGTCAACGAACTGCACCGGGGCGGGCTCGTCGGACGCGTGGAGGACGACGCCGACCGGCGGCGCACGATCGTCAGCGTCCTGGAGCCGCACCGCTCGCTGATCGAACAGTGCGCGCGGCTCAGGCTCGCCCCGCTGCTCGACGCGCTGGCCCGGCTCTCGCCCGCGGCCCGCAAGGACTTCATCCGTACGTGGCAGCTCGTCGTCGCGGCGTGCGAGCGGTGAGCACCGCGGCCGCGAGGGCGCACAACTCCTCCTCCCAGTCGGCCGGTTCGGCGAACGGCACGAGCACGAAGGTGGACAGGCCGGCCGCCGTGAGCTCGCGCAGCCGGTCGGGCAGCCGGTCCAGGGTGGGCGCGAACTCGTCGACGCCCCCGACCACGCGCTCGGCGCGCAGCCGGTCGAGGACCATCTGCTGCACGGGGCCGAGCGGCGCGTCCCGGTAGCGGTAGGGCACCACCGAGCCGTAGCCGTCGTCGCCGATGGCGCGGTCCGCGCGGGCGGCGGCCGCGGCGATCACGGCGCGGGCCCGCTCGGCGGCGCGCGGCGTGGTCGTCGACGCGCCGAGCCAGCCGTCGGCGATGCGGCCCGCGCGGCGCAGCTGGGCGTCGCTCGCACCGCCCAGCCACAGGGCGGGGCCCGCGCCGTGCGGCTTGGGCAGCACGTCGAGACCTTCGTAGTGCGCGGCGGCGCCGTCGTGGGTGACGGGGCCCTCCCGCCACAGCCTGCGCAGCAGCGGCAGCGCCTCATCGAACAGGGCGGCCCGCTGGGCCCGTTGGACCCCGAACGCCTGCTGCTCCCCCGGGTCGGCGCGGCCGAGTCCGAGGGCGACCGTGAGCCTGCCGCCGCTCATCCTGTCCAGGCTCGCGAGCTGGGTGGCGAGCAGTGCGGGCGGCCGTCCCGGCAGGGTGAGCACGGCCGTGCCGAGCCCGATCCGAGCGGTGACGGCCGCCGCGTGGGCGAGGGCGACGACCGGGTCGGCGACCAGGCCGGTGACCCGCTCGGGCACCCAGAACCCGTCGAACCCCTCCCGCTCGGCGACCTGCGCCGCGGTGGTGAGGACGGCCGGGTCCGGGGGCAGCGAACTGCCGGGGTAGAAGCCGGGGAACAGCACGCCCACCCGGCTCACGGCCGCCTCCCGTTGCGCTCCGCCGTGCCCGGCCGGTCGTACAGCCTGCGCAAGGCGTCGGTCAGGACGGTCCGCGGGTGGTCGGGCAGTGTCGGGTTGCGCCAGGCGACGAAGCCGTCGGGGCGGATCAGGGTCGCGCCCCGGCCGGAGACGCCGTACGCCTGGGCCCAGCGGCCCGACGGGTCCGCCAGGTCCGCGTCGCCGCCGGGCGGGCCGACCCGGTGGGCGGGCAGCGCGATGCCGAGGTCGGCGGCGGCCTCGCGCGCGGCGGTGATCCACTGCTCGCCCTGCTCCCCCACGAGCAGGACGCAGCTGTCCTGCCACAGGTCGAGGGTGGAGATCCGGGCGGCGTTCCGGTCCTCCAGGACGACGTGGGCCGCGCGGGTGCCGGGGCGGCCCGTGGGTTTGCGCGGGTCCTCGACGGGGTCGCCGTCGTCCTCGTCGAGGAGGACGGCGGCCGAACGGTAGCGGTAGCCGAGGGAGACGGTGTTGTGGTCGGTGGCGGGCGGCATGCCTCCGGCGGGGGTGGGTCCGCCGGTCGCGGGCAGGCCGTGCGGACCGCCGTCCGCCTTGTCGCCGACCCAGGAGGCGGGGAGCCTGCTCGCCGTGGCGGCGACGGTGAGTTCGGAGACGGCGCGCCGCTCGGGCCCGTAGGTGTCGAGCAGCCCGGGGCCCGCCGCTTCGGTGAGGACGGCGGCCAGCTTCCAGGCGAGGTTGTGCGCGTCCTGGATCGCGGAGTTGCCGCCGAACCCGCCCGTCGGCGGCATCACATGGGCGCTGTCGCCGACGAGGAAGACCCGGCCCTCCTGGAAGCGCTCGGCGACGAGCATCGCGATCTCCCACGGGGAGGTGCTGTACAGGTCGGCCCGCGCGTCGTCCCTGCCGATCGCGGCCCGCACCAGGCTCCGGCACCGTTCGGGGGTGAAGTCGTCCGGGGTCTCGCCCTGTTCGGGGTGGTAGGGCACGGAGAGCTGCCAGAACCCCGAGTCGCGGGGCAGCAGGCTGGCGCCCATGCCCTCGATGAAGCAGGCGGAGAACCTGCGGCCGTCCAGTTCGGGGCGCAGGTCCGTGTCGAAGTAGATGCTGATGCGGTGGCCGAGCAGGCCGGGCCCCTGCCGGGTGATGCCGAGGCTCTCGCGCACGGCGCTGTGCGTGCCGTCGGCGGCGATCAAGTAGGCGGCGCGCACGGTGCGTTCGGTGCCGGACGCGCGGTCGCGGAGCACGGCGGTGACGCCGTCCGCGTCCTGCTCGAAGCCGGTGAGTTCGGTGCCGAAGCGGATGCCCGCGCCCAGCTCCCGCGCCCGGTCGAGCAGCAGGGGTTCGAACTTGTCCTGGTCGCAGGCGCAGGCCACGGTGGGACTCACGCCGCTGAGGTCCTCCTCCCAGGGTTCCACGTTCCAGCGGACCTCGGGGTCCTGGAGGCTGTCGCCGACCCAGGCGATGCCGCCGATGTCGCGGTCACTGGTGCCCACGGCCTGGACGCGCTCCGCGAGGCCGACGCCGCGCATCAGTTCCATCGAGCGGATCGTCGGCCCGCGGAAGCGCGGCTGGTACGACATGGTGTCGTGGCGTTCCGCCAGCAGGACGGGGACGCCGGCGCGGGCGAGGAAGAGGGCCGACGACAGCCCTCCGAGCGCCCCGCCCACGACGAGTACGGATACGTGGTCGGTCATCGTCCTTCCTCACTCCTGGGGAACGGCTTCGACGAGATGGAGGCGCGGCGCGGCGACGGTGCCGATCGGCTGCGCGCCCGCGAGGGCGAACCGTGCGTCACCGAGCAGCGCCTCGTATTCGGAGAGGGTGCGTTCGCGGCCGCCGATGAGCATCATCACCAGGTCCGAGTAGCCGGCCGTGGCGGTGACGGGTCCGTCCGGCACGACGTCCTCGACGATCAGCAGTCGGCTGCCTTTGGGCGTCGCGTCGCGCACCGTGCGCAGCAGCGTGCGGGCCGTGTCGTCGTCCCAGTTGTGCAGGCAGCGGGCGATGCAGTAGACGTCGCCGCCCGTGGGCACGTCGGTGAAGAAGCTGCCGCCGACGAGGGTGCACCGGTCGGTGAGGTCCGCCTTGCGCATCCTCTCCCGTGCGGCGGAGAGCATGGCGGGCCGGTCGAGCAGGGTGGCCGTCAGGCGCGGATGTCTGCGCAGCGCCATCTCGACGAGGGTGCCGTCGCCGCCGCCGAGGTCGACGAAGTGCTCCGCGCCGTCCAGGTCCATCCGGTCCAGGGCGGTGTCGAAGAAGGCGGCGGCGCTGCGGCCGAGGGACCTGGTGAACTCGCGGTCGGCATCGGGGTGGCTGTCGAGATACTCGAAGTACGGCATTCCGTAGATCTTCTCGGCGGCGGGCCTGCCGGTCCTGAGGGTGTGCTCCAGCTCGGAGAAGAGCGGAAGCACCCGCTCGATCCCGACCGAGAGGAAGGCCCGCAGCGGTGCCGGCGAGTCGGCGCGCAGCATCCGCGCCGCCTCGTTCAGGGCGAAGTGCCCCCGCGGGCCCTCGGTGAAGAAGTCGAGGGCCGACAGGGCCCGCAGGGTTCTGCCGAGGGGGTCGGGGTCGGCCCCCACCTCGTCGGCGAACTCCTCGACGGGGCGCGGCTCGTCGCCCAGGACGTCGGGCACGCCGAGCCGCGCCACGGCGTCGAGCGCGTGGATGAGCCAGCTTCCGGTGGAGACCCGCATCAGGAGTGCGCTCTGCTCCTCCGGCGTCACCGGCCCCGCTCCACGGTCATGGGCGGCGCGGAGACCCGGCCGCGCAGCTTCTCCAGGAGCTCCCACCGGTCCTCGGGCGGGGCCTCGAAGAAGTCGCCGCCGTCGGAGAGGCCCGACACCAGGGTCACGAAGTCGACGTTGGCGGGCAGTCCTTCGCCGCGGTCCAGGATCTTCTTCGCGTCCTCGTAGTACTCGCTGCGGTTCTTGCGCTGGTCGTAGAAGGCGCGGACGAAGTCGAGGATGCCGGTGAGGAAGCGGCGGTAGCTGTCCTCGTACCGCTGGCCGGTCTCGTGTGCGGTGGCGGGGGTGTCCAGGATCATCCCGGCGGCGGTGGACGCGGTGGCGCCGCCGCGCAGGGCGAGGGTGACGCCGGTGGAGAGCAGCGGGTCGACGAAGCAGGCGGCGTCGCCGACGGCGAGCCAGCCGGGGCCGTGGAAGCGCTCCAGGTTGTACGACCAGTCCTTGATGGTGCGGAAGCCGCTGACGCGTGTCGCGGGCTCCATCATCCGGGACACCTCGCGGGAGTCGCCGGTCTGTTCGGCCCAGAGTTTCTCTGCGGTCAGGCCCGATTCGGCGAGGGTTGCGGTGGGGGTGACGTAGCCGATGCTGGTGGTGCCGTCGCCGAGCGGGATGAACCAGAGCCAGCCGCCGGGGCGGTACTCGATGAGGATGTTGCCCGCCTGGTCCCCCTCGTACCTGCGACAGTTCTGGAAGTACGCCCATACGGCGATGTTGCGCAGGTCCTCGTGCCAGCGGATGAGGTCGAAGTGGCGGCCCAGCCACCGCTGTTGGCCGGAGGCGTCGACGACCAGCTTGGCGTAGGCGTCCACGGGGTCGCCGCCGCGCGGCTGGTAGCGCACGCCGATCACGCGCTCCCCGTCGAAGAGCGGCTCCTTGACGGTGGCGTCCTCCACGACGTGGGCGCCCAGTTCCCTGGTGCGGGTGAGCAGGAGCGCGTCGAAGTCGGCGCGGCGCACCTGGTAGGCGTACGGGTAGGGGCCGCCGTCGGCGAAGGAGAAGGTCCACTGCGGCAGGTCGCGGCCCCACACCAGGGTGCCGCCGTACTTCTTCACGAGCCCCATGTTCTCCATGCGTTCGCGCAGCCCGAGCCGGTCGAGGGTGGGCCACACGCCGGGGATGAGGGATTCGCCGATGTGGTAGCGGGGGAACTTCTCGCGCTCCAGGACGAGGACGCTGCGGCCCTCGGTGGCGAGCAGTGCGGCGGTCGACGCGCCCGCCGGGCCGCCGCCGACCACCACGACGTCGTAGTGCCGTTGTTCGTCACTCATCGCCGTTCCCCTTCCCGGTGTCGCCGGTCCCTTCGACGACATGCGTGTAGACGACGTCGTACGCGCCCTGCTTGCCCTGGGTGAGTTCGCCGATCGGCATGAAGTGCGGGGCGGACGCGGGGTCCCGCACCATCGCCTCGAAGTCCTCGCGGCGGCGCCACTGCGTGTAGTCGACGACCTGGTAGCCGTCGACGCTGCGGTGCACGTTGCCGGAGATGTAGCCCGGGCGGTGCCGTATCAGCTCCTCGTGCGCCTTGACGATCAGATCGACCAGCTTCTGCTGGTCCCGCGGCTTGGTCGGAAACAGATTGATGAACGTGGCGAACTCGTTGTCGGCGGAGATCTCGGCCATGTGGAGGGGCCCTCACTCTCTTGGTTGCCTCTTGCGCGACTTGAGCCATTATGTAGAGTCGTTGATTGAGTAAGTCAATGGATTGGTCCCCAAATTGCTTCACCGGAGGAGTACCTCACCATGACGTCAACTCCCTTGCGACCCACGCCCGAAGCCGCCACGAAACTCCGTGAGCTGGGCATGAGCCTCGGCTTCGCGGGCGCCCTGCGGGCCGCGGTCACCCTCGGCGTCCCGGACGCACTCGACGAAGAACCCCGCACCGCGGCCGAGCTCGCACCCCACATCGGCGCGCACGCCGGGACGTTGGAGCGCCTGCTGCGTGCCCTTGGCACGCACGGCGTCTTCGAGGAGCAGGACGGGCGCCGCTTCGCGCACACCGACCTCTCCCGGCTGCTGCGCGAAGACGCCCCCGGCGGCATGCGGTTCATCGTGCTGTGGGCCACCGCGCCCTGGACCTGGCAGGCCTGGCCGCTCCTCGCCGACGCCGTGCGCACCGGCGAGCGCGTCTTCGACACCCTCTTCGGCAAGGAGTTCTTCGCGCACCTCGCCGAGGACGACCCGGAGGCCGCCCAGACCTTCGACCGGGCCATGACCCAGTCGAGCCGCATCACCTCGGTGCCGGTCGCCGACGCCCTCGACCTCACCGGCATCGACTCCGTCGTCGACATCGGCGGCGGCCAGGGCCACCTCGTCCACACCCTCCTGGAACGCCACCCCGGCCTGCACGGCACGCTGTTCGACCTGCCGGGCGTGGTCGCGGGCGCGCTGCCCGAGCTGCGCGAAGGACCGCTCGCCGAGCGCTGCGAGATCGTCGGCGGCGACTGCCGCGCGTCCGTGCCCAAGGGCAAGGACCTCTACCTCTGCAAGAACGTCCTGGAGTGGGACGACGAAAGCTCGCTCGCCGCGCTGCGCGCCATGGCCGCGGCCGGCCGCCCCGGCTCCCGTGTCGCGCTCGTGCAGAACCTCGTCGAGGACAGCACCGAGCTGAAGGTGACCACCGCCATGGACCTCTTCCTGCTGCTCAACGTCGGCGGCAAGAAGCACACCGCGGCGGGCCTCGCCGACCTCTTCGCCCAGGCCGGGCTGACCTACCACGGCTACCGCCCCGTGCCGGGCACCAGCCTGCACGTGGTGGAGGGCACCGTATGAGCGAGGAGGAGCCGCGCCTGCGGGTGCTCTTCCTCGTCCGCGTGGAGAGCGGCGGCGCCGACCGGTTCGTCTCCGCGTACGAGCGGATACGCCATCAAGTCGCCCGCGCCGAAGGGCATCTGGGCGACGAGCTCTGCCAGTCCCTCACCGACCCCGACGAGTGGCTCATCACCAGCGAGTGGGTCTCGGCCGCGCACTACCGCGCCTGGGCCGAGAGCCCCGGACAGCCGGACCTCGCCGCACCCATCACGGCCGCGTCGGCCGGCTACGTCCACAAGCCCTTCGCGGTGCGCCTGCACACGGCCGCACCGCTCTGATCCGACCCAACGGGGACAAGGAGAACCATGACCACGCACACCGTGCGCGTCGTCGACGCCCACGATGCCGTGCCGAACACCCGGCGCGGCGGCGAACTGCGCACCCTGCTCACCCCGACGGCCGTGGGGGCCACGTCCGGCTTCATGGGCGTCGCCCGCATCGCGCCCGGCGACTGGATCGCCGAGCACTACCACCCGTACTCCGAGGAGTTCCTCTACGTCGTGCAGGGCGATGTCATCGCCGAACTCGACGATGTGCCGCACCGGCTCGGCCCCGACCAGGCCCTGATGGTGCCCATCGGCGTACGCCACCGGGTGCGCAACGCCGGCAACGTCGACGTGCGCATCGTCTTCCACCTCGGCCCGCTCGCGCCCCGGCCCGACCTCGGGCACGTGGACACCGAACAGCGGGACGGGACATGACCCGGCAGGTCGCCGTCACCGGAGTGGGTGTCGTCGCGCCCGGCGCCATCGGCACGGACGCCTTCGTCGACCTGCTCGGCTCCGGGCGGACCGCCACCCGCGCCATCACCCTCTTCGACCCGACCGGCTTCCGCTCCCGCATGGCCGCCGAATGCGACTTCGACCCGGCGGCCCACGGACTCCTGGAGCGCGAGGCCGAACGCATGGACCGCTACGTCCAGTTCGCCGCCGTGGCCGCCCGCGAGGCGCTCGACGAGGCGGGACTCGACATGACCGGCGAGGACCCCTGGCGCACCGGCGTCTCGCTGGGCAGCGCGGTCGGCGGCACCACCCTCCTGGAGTCCGACTACATCCGCGCCTCCGAGCGCGGCAGCACCTGGGAGGTCGACCACGAACTCACCTCGCCCGCGCTGCACCGCGTCTTCTCGCCCGCCCCGCTGGCCGGTGAGATCGCCGAACTCAGCGGCGCCCAGGGCGTGGTGCACACCGTCTCCACCGGCTGCACGTCCGGGCTCGACGCGGTCGGCTACGCCTTCCAGGCCATCACGGAGGGCCGCGCCGACGTCATGATCACCGGCGCGTCGGAGTCGCCCGTGTCCCCGATCACCGTCTCCTGCTTCGACGCGATCAGGGCCACATCCGAGCGCAACGACGAGCCGGAGCGTGCCTCGCGGCCCTTCGACCGGGACCGCGACGGCTTCGTGCTCGGCGAGGGCGCCGCCGTCCTCGTGCTTGAGGAACTGGAGCACGCCTGGCGGCGCGGCGCCCAAGTGCACTGCGTCGTCAGCGGGTTCGCCACCCGCAGCAACGCGTACCACATGACGGGCCTGACCAGGGAGGGCATCGAACTGGCCGAGTCCATCGAGCGCGCCATGGAGCAGGCGGGCCGCGGACCCGACGCGATCGACTACATCAACGCGCACGGCTCGGGCACCAAACAGAACGACCGGCACGAGACCGCCGCCTTCAAGCTCGCGCTCGGGGAACGCGCACGGGCGGTACCGATCAGCTCCATCAAGTCGATGATCGGGCACTCGCTCGGCGCGATCGGCGCCATCGAACTGGCCGCCTGCGTCCTTGCGATGGACGAGTCGCTCGTCCCGCCGACCGCCAACCTGGAGCACGCCGACCCCGAGTGCGACCTGGACTACGTGCCGGTGACGGCACGTCAGGAGCGCCTGGACACCGTGCTGTCCGTCGGCAGCGGGTTCGGCGGCTTCCAGTCGGCCGTCGTCCTCGACCGGAGGGAGCTGCGGTGACACGTCGCACGGTCATCACGGGGGTCGGCGCCATCGCGCCCACCGGAATCGGCATCGACCTGGTGTGGAAGGCGGCGCGGGAGGGACTGTGCGTCATCGGCCCGCTCACCCGTTACGACCCGCGGGGCACACCGCTCGCACTCGCGGGAGAGATCAAGGGATTTGAACCGCTCCACCATCTGGAGGGCCGGATCGTCGCCCAGACCGACCGGTTCACACATCTCGCGCTCGCCGCCTCCGACATGGCGCTGCGCGACGCGGGCCTGTCGCCCGGCGAACTCCCCCCGTACGCCTTCGGGGTGGTCACGGCGAGCTGCGCGGGCGGCGTCGAGTTCGGCCAGCAGGAGATCCAGCGGCTGTGGAGCAAGGGGCCGCGGCATGTCGGGCCCTACCAGTCCATCGCCTGGTTCTACGCCGCGAGCACCGGCCAGATCTCGCTGCGACACGGCCTCAAGGGGCCCAGCGGCGTCCTGGTCACCGACGAGGCGGGCGGGCTCGACGCGGTGGCGTACGCCCGCAGGGAGATCGGCCGCGGCGCGGCCGCGATGCTCGCGGGCGGCGCGGAGGCGCCGCTCTCCCCGTTCTCCATGGCCTGCCAGTTCGGCCACGGGCTGCTCAGCGCGGAACGCCGCCCCGGGCGCGGCTATCTGCCCTTCACCGCGCAGGCCCCCGGGTTCGTGCCCGCCGAGGGCGGCGCGATGCTCGTCGTGGAGGAGGCCGGTGCGGCGGCCGCCCGCGGCGCCGAACCGCAGGCCGAAGTGCTCGGGCACGGCACGACGTTCACCGGCGCGCGCCGCTTCGACCGGTCCGCCGACGGGCTCGCCGCGGCGGCCCGGATCGCGCTGGCCGAGGCGGGCCTCGGCCCGCGCGAGGTGGACGTGGTCTTCGCCGACGCGCTCGGCGTGCCCGAGGCCGACGCCGCCGAAGTGGCGGCGCTGCGGTCGGTGTTCGGGTCACGGCTGCCCGCGGTGCCGGTGACGGCGCCCAAGTCCGGTACGGGGCGCGCCTATTCGGGCGCCGCGGCACTGGACGTGGCCGTCGCCGTGCACTGCCTGCGGCACGGCGTGATCCCGCCGACACCCCGGGTCGGCGCCACCGACCCCGCCCTGCACGACCTGAATCTCGTCACCGGACGGGCGCGCACCGTCCCTGTCCGTACCGCGCTGCTGCTCGCGCGCGGCCTCGCGGGCAACAACTCCGCGCTGGTACTGGGCCGTTCGCCCTCGGAAGGAGACCCCTCATGACCAATGGAAACCACCTCACGTACGAGACGCTCGCCGCGCTGGTCCAGCAGTGCGCAGGAGTGACGCTGCGCCCCGCCGAACTCGAGGAGCCCGACGCCGTGTTCAAGGACCTCGGCGTCGACTCGCTGGGCACCCTCGGCATCGTCGCGGAGCTGGAGAACCGCTACGGCGTACAGCTCGGCAAGGACGCCGAGGAGGCGACGGCCCCCGGCGAACTCCTCGACATCGTCAACCGCCGCATCGCCGAGGAAGCAGGAACACCGAAGGGAGCCTGATCGTGCCCGAACTCACCGAGAACGAGATCGTCATCAACGCACCGTTCGACGTCGTGTGGCGGCGCACCAACGAAGTGGAGCGCTGGACCGAGCTGTTCAGCGAGTACAAGGCGGCCGAGGTCCTGGAACGCGACGGCGACCGGGTCCTCTTCCGCCTCACGCTGCACCCCGACGACGACGGCAAGGAGTGGAGCTGGGTCTCCGAACGCGTCATGGACCGCGCGGAGCGCACCGTACGGGCGCACCGCGTGGAGACGGGCCCCTTCCGCTTCATGAACATCCACTGGACGTACGAGGAGGTGGCGGGCGGCACCCTGATGCGCTGGCGGCAGGAGTTCGCCATGAAGCCGGAGGCCCCGGTCGACGACGCCTGGATGCGGGACAACATCAACCGCAACAGCAAGGTGCAGATGGCGCTCATCCGGGACCGCATCGAGGCCGAGACCCCGCGCGAGACCGTATGAGCGACACGGAGACCGACCCCGACGCCCGCGGCGACACCGCGGGCGACACCGGCCTCGACGCGCTGTGCCGCAGCGCGGAGCGTCTCGTCCGGCTCGCCGGGCCCGGGCTCAGCCGCCTCCAGGTCACCTCGGGCGGCACCGCGGTGGTCGTGGAGTGGAACGGGTCGCCGGCGGCGGAACAGCCGCCGGCGGCCGCCGGGAGCCGCACCGCGGGCGAGGCCGATGCCGATGCCGAGGCGGAACGGCCGGAGGAGGACAGCCGGGCCCGGGTCCTCGCCCCGTGCGTCGGCACCTTCTACCACCGCCCGCAGCCCGACGCGCCGCCCTTCGTCCGCCCCGGCGACTCGGTGAGCCAGGGCCAGCAGATCGGCGTCGTCGAGGCGATGAAGCTGATGACGCCGGTGGAGACGGACACCGCGGGCCTGGTCGCCGAGATTCTCGTGCCGGACGGGACGGCGGTCGAGTTCGGTCAGCCGCTGCTCGCCCTCGAACCCGCCTGATCCGCCCGCGAACCCGCTAGACCCGCCCGCCGATCCGGCCCGGGCACGCCTTCCGGCCCCTCTGGTCCACCCCTCAGCGGCCGTCCCGCTGAGGGGTGATCAGAGAGGCCGCGATGGCC
The DNA here is from genome assembly GCF_042740435.1 of Streptomyces sp. NPDC059002. Classification (NCBI taxonomy): domain Bacteria; kingdom Bacillati; phylum Actinomycetota; class Actinomycetes; order Kitasatosporales; family Streptomycetaceae; genus Streptomyces; species Streptomyces sp. NPDC059002. Next base: position 172,240 of record NZ_JBHYJI010000012.1, read on the forward strand.
TTGTTGACCGCGTCGATCCGCGACGTGGCGCCCAACTTGGCGAAGATGTTGCGCAGATGGTGCTTGACGGTGCCCTCGGCCACCGCGAGCTGGCGGGCCGTCTGGCCGTTGGTCATGCCCTGCGCGACCAGGGTCATGACCTCGCGCTCCCGGGCGGAGAGCAGCCCCGGCTCGGACGGCGCCGGGGTGTGCACCTGCGCCATGCTCGCCCGGGAGACCGAGAGCACGACCCGTTCGTCGTCGGCGACCACGGCCCGCACCGCGGAGACCAGATCCTGGCGGGAAACCGTCTTGAGCAGATAGCCGCGCGCCCCTCCCCTGAGCAACTCCTGGACGGTGCGCGGCTCGTCGTACACGCTCACCATGATCACCCGCACCCCCGGGGCCACGTCGAGGATGCGCCGCAGCGTCCCCGCGGCGTCGCCGTCCGGCAGCCCGACGTCGAGCAGCACCACGTCCGGGGGCCTTGCCGCGATCACGTCGACGGCGCGCGCCCCGTCCCCCGCCTCGCCGACGACCAGGAACTCCGGTTCCGCGTTGAGCATTTCGATGAGTCCGTCGCGTACGAGCGTGTGGTCGTCGACGATCACGATGCGGGTCACCACGTTCTGCGCCCCCACGTCATCTGCTCTTCGTGGGGAGCAGGAACTCGACGAACACGCCCCGGCCCGTGTGGCTGGAAATGGCGACCGAGCCGCCGAGCCGTTCGATGCGCTCCCGCATCGAGGCGAGCCCGACACCGCCCGGCCGCTGTGCCACCTCGAAGCCGACCCCGTCGTCCTCCACCACGGCCCGCGTCTGGTGCGGCGCGATGTCGACGCGCACCGTGACGGTGCTCGCCATGGAGTGCGCGAAGGCGTTGCGCAGCGCCTCGCGCAGCGCCTGGAAGAGCTCGTCCATCGTGTCGTCGGAGAGCCAGCTCTCGTGCCCCGTGACGACGATGTCGAAGGCGGCGTCCGGCGCCCGCAGCGCCTGTGCGCAGTGCCTCAGCGCGTTCTCCAGGCCCTCGATGCGGGCGTGCACCCGCAGTTCGGACGCGAGCTGCCTGACCTCTTCGAGGGCGGTGCGCAGCGAGTCCTCCGCCTCCACCAGCTTGGCGTCCGCCGACGGTGCGTCCAACGCCCGGTAGAGACGCACCAGTTCGACGTTCTGCTTGGCCACGCTCACCGCGTAGCCGACCCGGTCGTGCAGGTCGCGCGAGATGCTGCGGCGGTTCTCCAGGAAGCTCTGGGCCGTCTCGTGGAGCATCTCCCTGGTCTTGGTCTCCAAAGCGGCCTGGAACCGCCACATGATGCTGTGGTGCAGGCTGACCGCGGCCTCCACCGTGCACCGGCAGGTCTCGGGGTGGTGCCGCATGGACGCCGACACCGCCTCCACGACCACGTCGAAGAGCAGCTTGATGGCGGTGCGCGGGTCCTCCAGGCGCCAGTTGGCCTGGTACGGGAAGGTGACGGTGCGGTTGCCGCGTTCGGCGTCGACCGACCGCATCCGGTCCAGCGGCCGGCGGCTGCCGAGCGCCTGCAACGAGTCCTCTATCACGGCCCGGGCCTGCAGGCTGCAGAACCGCAGCACGCGCGGGTCGTCGACCCCCACGCCCGAGGCGAGCAGGCGCTGTTCATAGTGGTGGAGCACGGACTCGAGACGGGCGCCGAGCACCTCGGCGATCTCGGGTCCGCGGTGTAAGTGGTCAGTGGCAGCCTCGTTCACACAGCCTCCCCGCTTCGGTCACGCGGTCACGCGGTCGGTGGGCCGGGCGTGCAAGGCGCGCGCCCCTGCCGCCCGCCGGCCGGGCCGGCGCGGCGGGGACGGGCACGCGGACAGGCCGCAGCTGAGTGCCGGTCACGGTCCCCCGTACTGGTCGTGCTGGTCATGTGCGCGATCATGTTCCTGCAGCACTGTCCCTCCGCCCTCGGCGCGCGGCGGACCGGTAAGTGTCACCTCACGGTCCTGCCACGCTACGAGTGACGGTACTCCGGTCATCCCGCACGGCGTCAATGTCGCAATATGCCGATTCGGACACCCAACTCGACCGGTGGGCGGGCCCACCGGCCCCATCGGGTCAGTGCCCGGGTCTGTCGAAGGAGGGATGTCCCCTCCCCCATGTGTCATACACCGCCATGCCACCCCCAACCGTCCGGATCTGTCCTTGGGCCGGATGCGTTGAGCGCCCCCACCGGCCGCGATTAGGGTCGGGCGCAGCCGATGAATCACGCAGGCTTCGTGCACAGGGGGTACACGATGACCGTGAGCAGCGCCCGCCCGCATCGCGCGGACCCGGCCGAGCAGGCCGGGACGGACCGCCGGGCCGGGGCCGAGGGCAACGATTCCGACTGGGCCGTGTGCGCCGCCTGCCGTGGCGTCGTCTACCGCAGAAGGCTCCAGCGCGCGCTGCGCGTCTGCCCGGACTGCGGCCACCACCACCGGCTCACCGCGCAGGAGCGGCTCGGCACGCTCCTCGACCCGGGCTCCGTACGGCTGTTGGACTTCCCCGTCGCCGCGCCCGACCCGCTGGGCTTCACGGACACCGTGCCGTACGCCGAGCGGCTCGCCCGCGCCCGCGCCGCCACCGGCCTCGACGAGGCGGTGGTCTGCGCGCGGGGCAGCCTGGCCGGGCGCTCCGTGGTGGTGGCCGTCATGGACTTCCGCTTCCTCGGGGGCAGCCTGGGCAGCGCGGTCGGCGAACTCGTCACGCGCGCCGCCGAGGAGGCGCTGCGCACCCGTACCCCGTTCCTCGTCGTCACGGCGTCGGGCGGGGCCCGGATGCAGGAGGGCGCGCACTCCCTCATGCAGATGGCCAAGACCGGTTCCGTGTTCGCGCGGCTGCGTGCGGCGGGGGTGCTCACCGTCTCGCTGATCACCGACCCGACGTACGGCGGTGTCGCCGCGTCGTTCGCCACGCTCGCCGACGTGATCGTCGCCGAGTCCGGCACCCGGCTCGGCTTCGCGGGGCCGCGGGTGATCGAGCAGACGATCCGCCAGCGGCTGCCCGAGGGCTTCCAGACCGCCGAGTTCCTGCTCGAACACGGCCTGGTGGACGCGGTGTACCGGCGCGGCGCGCTGCGCCCCGCGCTGGCCAGGCTGCTCGCGGCGGCCGACGCGCCGTCCATCCTCGAACCCGCGCCCGAGCCGGTGCCGAACGAGCCGCCGGAGTACGTCGTGACCGACCCCGCGCTGCTCCCCGACCGCGCCCCGTGGCCGGTGGTCACCGGATCGCGCGATCTCGAACGCCCCACCGTCCTCGACTACGCGGGCCGCGTCCTGGACGGCTTCGAGGAGCTGCACGGCGACCGCGCGTCCGGCGACTGCGCCGCGATGGTCGGCGGCATCGGCACCCTGGACGGCATGCCCGTGGTCCTCATCGGCCACCAGAAGGGGCACACCCACGCCGAACTCGCCGCCCGCAACTACGCGATGGCGTCCCCGGCCGGCTACCGCAAGGCCGGGCGCCTGATGTGCCTGGCCGCCCGCCTCGGCCTGCCCGTGGTCACCCTCATCGACACCCCGGGCGCCCATCCGGGGATCGAGGCGGAGGAGAACGGGCAGGCCTTCGCGATCGCCGAGAGCCTCTGCCTGATGAGCACGCTGCCCGTGCCGGTGGTCGCCGTCGTCATCGGCGAGGGCGGCAGCGGCGGCGCGCTCGGCCTCGCCGTCGCCGACCGGGTGCTGATCTGCGAGAACGCCACGTACTCGGTGATCAGTCCGGAAGGCTGCGCCGCGATCCTGTGGCAGGATCCCGCGGCCGCGCCACGGGCCGCGGAGGAACTGGGCCTGGTGCCCGAGCGGTTGCTGCGGCACGGCATCGTGGACGGCGTGGTGCGCGAGCCGGGCGGCGGCGCGCACACCGACCCCGGCCTGGCCGCCGAGCGGCTGCGCGGCGCGCTGTGGTGGGCCCTGCGGGACTGCCTCGCGCTCTCCGCCGACGAACTGGTCGCCCGGCGCACCCGGCGCTACCGGAGCATGGACGGCACGGTGCGGTACGGGGAGGCGCTGTGTTCCGCAAGGTCCTGATCGCCAACCGGGGCGAGATCGCGCTGCGCATCGCGCGGACCTGCCGCGAGCTGGGCATCGCGGTGGTCGCCGTGCACTCCACGGAGGACACCGACAGCGCCGTCGTACGCCTGGCCGACGAGGCCGTGTGCATCGGCCCGGCCCCCGCGCGCCACAGCTATCTGCGGATGAACAACATCGTCGAGGCCGCGCTGCGCACCGGCGCCGAAGCGGTCCACCCCGGCTATGGGCTCCTCTCCGAGGACCGGGACTTCGCGGAGGTCTGCGCGAAGAACGGTCTCGCGTTCGTGGGCCCGCCCGCGGCCGTCATCGAGCGGCTCGGCGACAAGCCCGCGGGCCGCGCCCTGATGGCCAGGGCCGGGGTGCCGCTGCCGCCCGGCAGCGACCGGCCCCTGCACGACGCGTCGGAGGCCCTCGCGCTCGGCGCGGACGTCGGCTTCCCGCTCCTCGTCAAGGCCGCGGCGGGCGGCGGCGGACGCGGTATCCGTACGGCGCTGGACGCCGCCGGGCTGCGGGACGCGTTCCGTGACGCCCGCGCGGAGGCCCAGCAGCTGTTCGGCGACGGCCGGGTCTATCTGGAGCGCCTTGTGCGCCCGGCCCGCCATGTGGAGGTGCAGGTGCTGTGCGACCGGCACGGCGGCGCCGTCCATCTCGGCGTGCGGGACTGCACGGTGCAGCGCCGCCGCCAGAAGCTGATCGAGGAGTCGCCCGCGCCGACGCTGCCCGCCGAGGTGGCCGACGAGATGGCCGAGGCCGCCGTGCGGGGCGCGCTTGAGGCCGGGTACGAGGGCGCGGGGACCTTCGAGTTCGTCGTGGACGACCAGGACCGTTTCCACTTCATCGAGGTCAACTGCCGTATCCAGGTGGAGCATCCGGTCACCGAGATGGTCACGGGCGTGGATCTGGTCGCCGAGCAGCTGCGGGTGGCCGCCGGGCTGCCGCTCTCGGTGCGCCAGGAGGACGTGGTGCCGCGCGGTGTGGCCGTGGAGTGCCGCGTCAACGCCGAGGACCCCGAGCGGGCGTTCGCGCCCACGCCGGGCGTGCTCGACGTGTACGAGCCGCCGGGCGGGCCCTTCGTGCGCGTCGACAGCTACGGCTTCGCGGGCGCGCGCGTCTCCGGTGCGTACGACCCGCTGCTCGCCAAGGTCATCACCTGGGGCCCCGACCGGGAGGCCGCCCTTGCCCGCATGGAGCGGGCGCTCGGGGAGTTCCGGATCGAGGGACGCGGGATGCGCACGACGCGCCCGTTCCTGCTGCGGGTCCTCGCGGATCCCTGCTTCAGGTCGGGCCGCCACCGGGCCACGTACGCCGACGAGTTGCTCGCGCAGGTGACGGGCGATGGGTAGCGGGCCCGCGCGGGCGTGGCGGTCGGTACGGAGCGGTTCCGCGGTGCCCGTGAGCGGCCCGTGGCGGTGTCAGCGGCCCGCGGGCGCGGGTGCCTGTGCCGACACCTTCTCCAGGAGCGCACCGAGCCGTGTCTTCTCCTCGTCCGTGAGCGCTTCGAGGGCGGGCGCCGTGTCCATGGTGCGCGCCACCTTCGTGTGCATACGGCGGCCCGCCGCGGTCAGGGTGAGCATCTTGACCCTGCGGTCGTCCGGGTCCACCTGCCGCTTCATGAGCTTGCGCTCTTCGAGCCGGTCCACAAGTCCCGTGACATAGGAGGCATCACAACGCAGCTTCACCGCCAGCTTCCGCACGGTCGGCGCCGTGACCACGTGGTAGAGCGCCCTCGCCTGGGGCACCGTGATGCCCAAGTCGGCGGCTGTTCTCGCCAGTTGGTCCTGGTGCGCCTGCGCGAAGTCCAACAGACTGCTGAGCAGCACGCTTTCCGCCGCCTTGCTAGCCGTGGGCGGCGCCGTGGTCGTGGTCATGTTCGCTCACCTCTGTTGTGACGTGCCTAGAGGCCGCCGGTGGGGAAAACGACGGTCTTGGTCAATCATTACAGAAGTCAGTGGTGGATGGATAGAAGTGTCGCGTCCGACGTCCGCCGGTCCAGCAGGTCCAGGAGCGGTGCCGTCATCACCGTCGCGGCGATCGCGACCAGCACGAGGACGGTGAACAGGGACGGCGAGAGCACGCCGAGTTCCCGTCCGATGCTGAGGATGACCAGTTCGGTCAGGCCGCGGCAGTTCATCAGCGTGCCCACCCGCAGCGCGTCCGCGCGCGCCACGCCCATCAGCGCGGCCGCCCCCGCGCAGCCCACGACCTTGCCGCCCACCGCGACGCACAGCGTCGCACCGGCCCACATCCACAACTCACCGTCGTCCGCGAGCAGTCCGAGGTCGGTCTTGAGGCCGACGTACGCGAAGAACGGCGGGAGCAGGATCGACGTGGTGAACTCCCGCATCCGGTCCTGCACGGCGTCCAGGGCGGGCACGCCCGCGGGGCAGATCGCCCCGAACAGGAAGGCGCCGAAGATCAGATGCACGCCGATCCGCTCCGTCGCCACGGCCGAGAGCAGCACACCGATCAGGACGATCGCGAGCAGCCCGCCGTCGGGCAGCCACCGTTCGGGCCGTACGAGCACTTTGCGCAGCACCGGCCGTACGAGCAGCAGCATTCCGGCGAAGAACAGCGCGGTCAGCGCGAGCGTGCGGACCACGCCCACCGGCGACGAGCTGCGCAGCAGGGTCACCACGAGGGCGAGCAGCAGCCAGCAGACCAGGTCGGCGACGGCGGCGCCGAGCACCGCGAGGGACCCGGCGCGCGACTGCAGCATGCCGCGTTCCATGAGGAGGCTGGCGAGGACGGGGAAGGCGGTCACGCTCATGGAGACGCCGATGAAGAGCGCGAACGGCAGGAACTCCACGCCGTCCGGCGCGAGGGTCCGGTACATCGCGCAGCCGAGCCCGATCCCCAGCGCGCACGGCAGCGCGACCCCGGCGAAGCCGACGGCGGTGCCCGTGCGGCCCTGCCCGTCGTGCCGCGCGGCACCGAACTCCAGGCCCACCAGGAACATGAAGAGCGCGAGGCCGATCTGGGAGACCGCCTCGACGTGCGGAAGGAGCGCCTTGGGGAACAGCGCCTCATAGAGATCGGGCGTGAGCATGCCAACAACGGAGGGGCCGAGGACGATCCCGGAGATCATCTCGCCGATCACCCTCGGCTGCCTCAGGAAGCGGCCGAAGAGGGCGCCCGAGGCGCGCGCCGCGGCGATGATCACCGCGAGGGCGAGCAGCAGTCGCCAGCCCGTTGTCCCGTCGCCGGGACCTCCCGCCCCCTTCTCCGCCGCCGTTCCCTGCCCGGAGGCGGGCGCGGAGCCCACCCCCTGCCACAGCAGCAGGGCCGCCGCGGCCAGCGGAAGCACCGCGAGCACACAGACCAGCATGAGCCTGCGTCCACCGCCGCGCTCCCCCGCCGCGGCTCCCCCCTTGTCGCCGGCCATGACCGGACTACTCGACAGGGACGACGCCGCGACCCCGCTCCCATTGGTAGAACTGCTTGGCCGACGCGGCATGGATGGATCCCCAACTACCTTGATACGGCTGGATGTAGGCGTCGAGCGCTTCGCTGATCTGCTGGAAGAGCGGGTTCTTGCGGTGGCTCTCGATCTTCGGCCCCGCCGCCACTTCGGACTCGACCTGGTGAATGTACACGTCATGGAAGGTGAAGAGCTTCCGCGTGTGGACACCGATCTCCTCCGGCAGCCCACTGGCGTCCGACTCGGCGAAGAGCCGGGCGATCTCGGCCTCGCTGCCCGGCAGATGACGGGCGACGATCAACGTGGTGTGCATGGACGAACTCCCTTTCGCGTTGCTGAACTCGACTGCGTGGCACGGGACTTGGGGCTGATGCCGTGGAACTCGGACTACGGGACTCGGGCGATCGCGTACTCGCAGGTGTTGTTCTGCACGACCGACCCGTCGGGGCGCACGGAGCCCCGGAAGTTCCGGTCGAACACGGCGCGGACCGTGTCCGCGCCCACCACCGAACTCGCGTGCTGCAGCAGCCCCGTGGAGCCGAGCGCCGCCCACGCCGTGTCCAGGTCCGGATAGACGAAGGGGCAGGAGAGCTCCTTGGTGAAGACGATCGGCAGCCCGGCACCGCGCACGGCGCCGCGCACCTCGGTGGGCGTGTTCGCCGCGTCGCCCCCGGATCCGGCGGGCGGCTCGGGCAGCAGCGCGAGCACGTCGAAGAGCATCGCGGTCGTCTCGCACTTGGCCGGTTCGCCCCAGCCGCCGAGCACCACGGCCCCGCCGGACCGCACGACCCGCCCGAAACCGCGCACGGCGGCGACCGGATCGCGCGCGTAGCGCAGCGCGTTGAACGAGATGAGGACGTCGAACTCACCGTCCTCGTACGGAAGTTCCTGAAGGTCACCGACGCGCAGATCGGACCCGTCGGGCAGCCGGTCGCGCGCGATGTCGAGCAGCCCCTGCGAGGCGTCGAGCCCCGCCGTCGCGGCGCCGCGCGCCGCGGCGAGCCGCAGCAGCAGCCCCGATCCGCAGCCCACGTCGAGCACCTTGCACTCCGGCCCCACCCCGGCCTCCCCCAGCGCGTCCTCGAAGGACTCCTGGAACTGGGCCTCCTGGAACTCGGCCCAGTCCTGGGTCCCCCGGTCCCACAACCGGCCCTCCGCCTCAACCAACCGGCCCTCTGTCTCCACCTCGCCCACACCGACTCCCATCGGTTGCCGCGCTCATTGATTGGGTCATTGCTTGAGTAACTGCTTGAGTAACTCTACTAAATAGCCGGGCCCGCGCAAGGGTCCCGGAGCGGCCCGCACGGGAGCACCCGCCCGAGTTCGCGTCCTGTTCACCCGAGACACATTGACGCGCCTCTGACGCCTCCTTAGCTTCATGGCGCATCTGTCACCACGCGGGAGGGGTCTGTCGTGCGCCGCCAACTCTGGGGAGCCACCGCCGTGTTCGCCCTGCTCACCGGCATCGCCCCGGTGGCGTCCGCCGAGGCCGCCACCGGGCACAGACCCCCGCCGCTCCCCCTGGAGCGGCTCTTCGACAACAAGGCGGTCAGCGCCGACGACCGCCCCGCCGACGCGGACTTCGACGGTTCCGGCGGCTCGCTCTCCGCCCGCGACCTGACCTCCGCGGGCTGGGCTCCCGGACGCACACTGGCCGTTGACGGCGCCCGCCTCAGCTGGCCGCGCACCGAACCGGGGCAGCTCGACAACGTACGCGCCGACGGCCAGGCGGTGCGGATGCGCGGCCGCGGCGACGCCCTCTCCTTCCTGGTCGCGGGCACCGGCGGCGAGGCGGCGGGCACGGGGACGGTGCGCTACCGGGACGGCTCGCGCGGCACCTACCGGCTCACCGCGCCCGACTGGCGCTCAGGACCGCCCGCCACGAAGTCCGTCGCCCTGCCGCACATCAACACACCCGGCGGCCAACTCGCCGAGCGGGCACGGCTGTACGTCGTGTCGGTGCCGCTGGTCCGCGGGCGCGAGGTCGCTTCGGTGGACCTGCCGCGGGACCCCGGCGCGGCCGATCTGCATGTGTTCGCCCTGTCGGTGCGGCCCGAGGCCAGGGGCTGGACCGGCAGCTGGTCGGCGTCGACCGCCGGGTACACGGCGGTGGGCCCCTGGACCGACCGCACCGTACGCCTCGTCGTGCACACCAGCACCGGTGGGCCCCGGGTGCGGATCAGGCTCGACAACACCTTCGCGGCCGCTCCGGTGCGCATCGGCGGCGCGACGGTGGCCGTGCAGGACGCGGGGGCAGGGGCCAGGAGCGAGCCGCGCAGGCTGTCCTTCCGCGGCTCGGCCGGCACCGAGATCCCCGCGGGCGCCCAGGCGTTCAGCGACCCCCTCGACTTCGACGTGCCCGCCGACGCGAACCTCCTGGTCAGCTTCCATCTGCCCGGACCCGTGACGTCGGCGCCCGTGCACAGCCAGGCCATCCAGCGCTCGTACGTGAGCACGCCCGGCGACCACGCCGACGAGAGCTCCCCCGCCGCGTACACCTCGACGATCACGACCTGGCCGCTGCTCACCGGCGTCGACGTGGGCGGCGGTCCCGGATCCGTGGTGCTGCTCGGCGACTCGATCACCGATGGTGTGAAGTCGACGCAGGACGCCAACCACCGCTGGCCCAACGTCCTGGCGACCCGCCTCCTCAACCAGTCCGACGTGCCGCGCTACGGCGTCCTCAACCAGGGCATCTCGGCGAACCGCATCGTCGCCGACCGCTATCCCGGCGACGGCGTCTCCACCGACACGGGCGGCGTGAGCGCCCTGCACCGTCTGGACCGCGACGTCCTCGCACAGACCTCGGCGCGCACCGTCGTGGTCTTCGAGGGCGTCAACGACGTGCGCTGGGGCGCGTCGGCGGGCCAAGTGATCGCGGGCCTGCGGGAGATCGCGGACCGCTCCCGCGCGCGCGGCCTCCGGGTCGTCGCCGCGACCATCGCCCCCTGCGAGGGCGAGTCGCTCTGCACGGCGGCGGCGGAGGCGCAGCGCCAGGCCGTCAACGCGTACATCCGCGACAACGACGACTACGACGCGGTGCTCGACTTCGACGCGGTGCTCCGTGACCCCGCGCACCCGGCGCGGATCCTCCCCGCCTATGACAGCGGGGACCATCTGCACCCCGGGGACGCGGGGTTGGCGGCGCTGGCGGATTCGGTGGACCTGCGCCTCTTGGCGCCGTGAATCACCGGCTCCGCCGGGTTCGTCCTCAAACGCCGGACGGGCCTTTCATTGCCCGTCCGAGTCGGCTACTGCACGTCCAAGTCGACCACTACGGGCGCGTGGTCCGACGCGCCCTTGCCCTTGCGCTCCTCACGGTCCACGTACGAGTCGGTGACGGCCTTCGTAAAAGGCTCGTTCCCGTAGACGAGGTCGATGCGCATGCCCTTGTTCTTGGGGAAGCCGAGCTCCCGGTAGTCCCAGAACGTGAACGGGTGGGCGTACTTGAGGGGGCGCGGGAAGACGTCGGTGAGGCCCGTCTCGCGCAGGGCCGCGAGGGCGGCGCGCTCGGCCGGGGTGACGTGCGTGGCGCCCTCGAAGAGGGCCGGGTCCCAGACGTCGTCATCGGTCGGCGCGACGTTGAAGTCGCCGAGGACCGCGAAGGGCCGCGAGCCCGCCGCGTCCCCGGCGACCGCCGCCTTCAGGGCCTCGAACCACTGGAGCTTGTACGCGTAGTGCGCGTGGTCGACCTCGCGGCCGTTCGGCACGTACACCGACCAGACGCGGACCGGGCCGCAGGTCGCGGAGATCGCGCGGGGCTCCTCGGCGCCGTCGTAGTCGGGACCGCCCGGCAGGCCCTTGACCACGTCTTCGAGGCCGACCTTGGAGACCAGCGCGACGCCGTTCCACCGCCCGGTCGCGTTCACCGCGGACTCGTAGCCCAGCTCGCGCAGCTCGTCCGCGGGGAAGCCCTCGGCCGTCGTCTTGGTCTCCTGAATGCACAGCACGTCCGTGCCGGTGTTCTCCAGCCAGGCCAGGAGCCTCGGCAGACGAGCGGTGATCGAGTTCACGTTCCAGGTCGCAATGCGCATGCCTCACAACCTACCGGGCGGCACTGACAGTCACAGGTCGGCCGAGTCCCCGGGTGTCAGACGCAGGTGCTCGGCGCCGCCGAGGGCGCCGATCTGGTTGTCGTAGATCGGCCGCGCCAGATCGGTGAGCAGCGCGTCGTGGATGTCGTACGCGCGCTGCGGCCCGACCTCCCGTACGTAGTCGATGACCTCCGAGATCTTGCTCCAGGGGGCCATCACCGGGAGCATCAGCGTCTCGACGGGCTGGTCGGGGACCGTCAGCGCGTCACCGGGGTGGAAGACCGAACCGTCCACCAGATAGCCGACGTTGGTGATCCGCGGGATGTCCGGGTGGATCACCGCGTGCAGCTCGCCGTGCACCTGGACGTCGAACCCGGCGGCCGTGAAGGTGTCGCCGTGCCCGACGGTGTGCACGCGCCCGGGAAAGGCCGCCGAGATCTGGTCCGCGACGGACTTGAGCGTCCAGATCTCGGCACCGGGGTTGGCCTCCAGGCCCGCCCGCAACCGCTCCTCGTTGAAGTGGTCGGGGTGCTCGTGCGTGACGAGGATCGCGTCGGCACCGAGGGCGGCGTCGTTCTCGCTGAAGCCGCCCGGGTCGATGACGAGCGTGCGCCCGTCCTTTTCGAGACGCACGCACGCGTGGGACTTCTTCGTGAATTTGATGCGCTTCGTAGAGTTCGTAGAGATGGCCATGCGCCCCATCCTGCTACTCCTGGGGCGTGGTTTCCTCACGAATCACGCCCTGCGCGACCTTGAACGCGGCGTTCGCCGCCGGGACGCCGCAGTACACGGCGGCCTGGAGGAGGACCTCCTTGATCTCGGCCGGGGTCAGTCCGTTGCGCAGCGCGGCCCGGGTGTGGAAGGCCAGCTCGTCCAGGTGCCCGCCGGCGACGAGCGCGGTCAGCGTGACACAGCTGCGCGAGCGCCGGTCCAGACCGGGACGGTTCCAGATCTCGCCCCAGGCATAGCGCGTGACGAGCTCCTGGAAGTCCCCCGAGAAGTCGTCGGCGGCGGCCAGCGCCTGATCGACGTGCGCGTCGCCGAGAACCTCACGGCGGACCTTGATCCCCGCCTCGTACGGATCGGTCCTGACACTGCCCGCCACGGCCTCGGGCTGCTCCATGGGCGCGATCTCGGCCACCGGCGCGGGGGGCGGCGGGGCGAGCACGGGCTTCACGGGCGGCGCCGCGATCGCGGCCTGGGTGTCCTGCCAGGCCGACGAGAAGTGCCGCACAAGGAGATCGGTGACCGCGGCGGGCTGCTCCACCGGCGCCAGATGCGAGGCACCCGGCACCACGGCGAGCCGGGCGTCCGGGATGCCCGCGACGAGATTGCGCGCCTCCCCCTGCCCCGTGACCTGGTCGTCCGATCCCACGAGCACCAGCGTGGGCACCCCCACCCTGCCCAGCTCCGCCCGCACGTCGAAGGCGGCGAGCGCCTCGCACGCGGCGATGTAGCACCCCGGGTCGGTGGTGCGCACCATCTGCACCGCCCAGTCCGTGATCGCGGGCTGCGCGGCGGCGAACCCGGGCGTGAACCAGCGGTCGGGCGCGGCCCGCGCGATCGGGTCGAGGCCGTTGCTGCGCACGATCACGCCGCGCTGGCGGAACTCGTCGGCGGTCCCGAACCGCGGCGAAGCCGCGATCAGCGCCAGCGAGGCGACCCGCTGCGGATGCCGCAACGCGAGCTCCACGCCGATCGCCCCGCCGAAGGCGCACCCCGTATACCCGAACCGCTGCACCCCGAGCTCGTCGAGCGTCGCAAGCAGCCGCTCCACCAGCTCCCCCACGGACCCACAGGGATGAGCGGGCGCCCCACCGTGTCCGGGCATGTCGAAGCGGAACACCCGCCAGTGCCGGCTCAGCTCCGGTATCTGCCGGTCCCACATGTGCCAGGTGGTGCCCAGTGAGGAACCCAGGACCAGGACCGGCGCGTCTTCTGGCCCGTCAACGCGGTATTGCAGGGTGTTCTTCGGTGTCTCACTCACCCGCCCGACCCTCTCATCTGTCACGGCAGCCCCTATGAGGGGGGGTCCTGACTGTAGCTGCCGCCCCGGGTGGAAGGCCTCGCGTCCGACGCAGCACGTGCCGAACCGGACGACTTCACGCCGAGTGTTCCTCTCCTGCCCAAATCATCGCGATTCCGCTTCCGCCGAGCTTGAAAGAGTTGAGTTTGAGACCCGCTCCGCTGTTGGGGCTGCCCCGTCTGAGCGCCCGGCCGCCGGGCCGGAGGACTTAACCGCAGGTGGAGGCCGGCCAGCTTCAAGTTCCAGCAGCAGATGAAGCACCTGGAACGGCACCGGCAAGGAGAAGTGCGGCCGGGCCGCGATCCCCGGCACACAGAACTCCGGTGCGTTCCACAAGTTCAACCCGGCGCCGTGGCGTCTGCTCGACAATGACGGGTTCTTCGTCGACGACCCGGGCTTCGAGCACTGCACCAAGGTCGACCCCAACGCGGAAGTCCCCACCTGCGCCTGGAAGAAGATCGGCCAGCAGTCCGTAACGGGCAAGGAGGGGGCCATCCGCGATCGGCCCCCTCCTTCTCTCGTTCAGCCCGGGCTTCTCAGGGCCGGCAAGGCCCGGCGCGGCAAGTGCGTCCGCGATCCCCTCCAAGTAGGCCGTCAGGGATGCGAACGCGGGCTGACGTCCGCCGAACCGGTCCCAGGAACACAGCTGCCCACTGGCGTTGTCCAGGTACAAGCCGTGAGCCCGGTCGTGAGCATGGAACGAGATCACCGGAATCCAGTCCGCCCGCCACGCATCCGTTCCGAAACGAGCTGCACGGCACGGAACTCAATCGCGTCCTTGATGGTCATCAACGCCCGGTTGTCCAGCAGGAACTCCGCGCCACGCATGTCACGCACTCCGCCGCACAATCCCCACAGTGCCCTCAGCCCACCGCGCAGCCCCACCCTGAACTCCGCTTCCGCACGGCCGACTTCCTCCGGAGTGGCACCCGGGAGCAGTGTTCGGTGCGACGCGGGAGCATGCTCACGCAGCCACGCCTCGATACGCTGCCACGCCTCAGTGACCTGCCGGGCCGACCGGCCGGATGCAGTCACTACGCACCGTGCCCTCCGCGGCCGTCGGCGGACCATGGACATAGGACACATCCAGCAGCGGCCTCCTGTGCCCCGAACACCCCCTCGGCATCGTCCTGCCACGCAGTGTCCGAGAACTCGGCCCTCGGTCGGGAGCCCCTGTGTGTTTGGCCAAGGTCCAAGGCCGCTAGATTCGTGCGGTCGAGGGCGGGCCGAGCCGTAGGGGTGTGTGTGAGCGATGACCAGGTCACGATCAAGCTCACGAGTGATGAGGCATTGGTGCTGTCGCACTGGCTGGAGAGGCTCCAGATGACGGACCTCAGCCGGGTTGTCGACGATCCGGCGGTCTGGGCGCCGATCCATCGGATCGCCGGAACGCTCGACAAGGCGCTTCCTGAGCTGTTCGCGGCTGACTACGACCAGCGGCTTGAGGCCGCTCGTCAGCGGCTCCGGCCGGAGGACTGATCGAGTGGTCTCAACTCCCCGCCTGGCCGCGGCGGGTTGGGGTTCGTAGAAGGTTCCGTCGCGGGGCATGGCGAAGAGGACGTCGGCCCGGCAGGACTTCCCTCCGACTCCTCGGGCACAGGCTCCTCGGGCACAGGCAGCGGCTGCCGCCAGCGTGTGGACGTGTCGAGGCCCGGTGCACTCCGGTGAAGCTTCGCTGCCGTCGCCCTGCCTTCCTCCTCCGCGCGCGCGGTGACGGCGAGAAGGCGGAAGGGGGCGGACGGTCCCAGCTCGACGCAGACCACGGGCCTGCCCGGCCGGACCGCGACGAAGTCCTTCCCGCCCTGATGGCCGCGCCTGCCGAGGCACACGGCGCCCGGAACGCAGACGCCGCGCTCGGGGCGCCCGCGCAGGGCCCGCCACCAGTCCCCTTCGAGATTCACCCGGCGCACCGCCGCCAACGGCACGCGCACATCACGATGGCGCACGGCCGCCTCTTCCCACCAGGCCAGCCGTACGACCAGGTCATCACCGTCGACCAAGATGCGCGCCATCGTTGTGCGCCTCCCCGAACAGGGCTGGGGACCAGGAGCGGATCGAACAGCACGAGTGGCCTGGCCGGAGGTACGCAAACACCGTGTGGCGCAGGAATGGCGTGGCTGGAACCTGAAGTCGTGCCTCCTGTGTGCCGCTCCGTGTTTCCCGGAAAGCGCATAGTCCCTGCATGCCCGGGTACGCGGCGCGCCACAACAGGTTCGCACAGCACCACTGCACCACAGCACCACAGCACCACAGCACCACAGCACCACAGCACCACAGCACCAAGGCCCCTTGGGATCCACGCACTTCGCTCTGGTGAAGGCGCCCAGCGGCACAAGAGCTGTGACGGGCCTCAGGCGACAACAGGGAGCATCGTCGTGAAAGTCCGCACTCGTCTACTCACCGCCGCCGGCTCCGCAGCCCTGCTGGCGACCCTCGTTCCCGCATCGGCCGCGGCGGCGGAGCCTACGACTCAGGACCCATCCGCATCAGCCGCCTGCGTCAACACCGCGCATCCGCCTGCCTCACCGGCGCCCGGCATCGTCACCGCGAGCGGGCAGCGGGACGGCGCCGAGTGCGGCAACGCCAATGTCGAGCTGCGCATCTTTCTGGACATCCGCTGGCAGGGCGACCCGCAAGTCGCGGACGTCTCCCGCTACTTCGCCACAGGATTCGTCGACGCGAGCGGGGATTGCTCCGGTACGGGCGGACAAGGAGCGGGCTGGTATTCGGAACTGAGCGTCAACGGCACGGTGGTCGCCGAATCCGATCGTGTCAGGCTGGCCCCCAACTGCGGCACGTGACCTGGCCTTCCGCGCATACCCGGATACGGGCCGCACCTTCCTGTCGTTCCTGTCGGCAGCAATAGCCCGACCAATGGCCCGGGCGGGCCAACCCGTGGGCGGCGTACGCCGCGCGGCTCAGCTCAACAAGCCGTCGCGGCAGCGTCGGCGGAGCGCTCAGCCCACCGGCACGACAGCGACAGGACAGTGCGCGTGATGCAGCACGGCGTGCACCACCGTGCCCAGCGGCAGCCCGAACCTGCCCTCGACCGGGTGGCGCGGAAGCACCACCAGGCCGGTTCCCTCCGACACCTTCACCAGAGCCCCGGCGGCCGAGTCCGCGGTCAGCTCCGTGTCCACGTGCACCGTCGGGTGTTCGGCGATGGGACGCGCGGCGTGGTTCAGCAGCTGGGCGTGGGCGTCCCGCTCCTCCTCGATGTGGCTGACCTGCGATGTCACGCGGCCGATGCCGAGGGGGGCGAGCGGCGTCCAGGAGTGCACCAGCCGCACGTCGGCCCGGTGCAGCTCCGCCTCGGCGAGCGCGAACCGTACGGCTGCCTCGTCCCGCTCGTCGCGTACGCCCGCGACGATGCCGTTGCTGACGGCCTTCGCCATGTCCCCGCGCACCACCACGACCGGCCGGTCGGCGTGCGCGGCCACCTTCCGGCTCACCGAACCGAGCAGCAGCTCGGCGAAACCACCGCGTCCACGCGTGCCCACCACGATCAGATCGGCGTCCCTGGCCGCGCTCATCAGGGCTTCGGCCGGATCGTCCCGCGCGGGCCCGGTCTCGATCGGCACGCCGGGATGGCCGGCCGTGAGCCGCGCCCGGGCGTCGTCGAGCACGCCGACGGCCGCCTCCATGGCTCGTTCCGTCAGCCCCAGCTCCAACGCTTCGCCGTACGCGGAGTCCACACCCCGGCCGACGGCATGGACGACTTTCACCCCACAGCCGCGCCGCTCCGCCTCCGAAGCGGCCCAGTCCGCCGCCGACCAGGAGTACGACGTGTCGTCGACGCCGACGACCACGGAGCCACGACCGGCGCCGGTCACGTCGACCCCTGATGCACTCGTGCGGGGTTCCTCCTGGGACATGGCGCTCCGTCCTCTCCGGGTCTCCGCGACGTCCCGCCGCGTCCACCGGGTACCCGGCCAGCTGCCGTCGACACGGCGCGCCGGCCGGTCTCGTGTCCACGGGCGGCCATACACGCCGGGCGCGGGCGCGCTCGTGTGACTGCTCACGCACCAGGCAGGAAGACCCGCACCGCCGTGCCCCTCACTTTCACGGTGCGCTACAGGGCCACGGTCAGGCTGATCGGTCCGCCGACGGAGGTCAGGCCCTCCGGTGTGAGGCAGGCGGTCAGGTCGGAGTTGAGGAGGGTCTTGGTCTGGACGACCGTCGCTCCGGCGAACTGCCCGGACTCCACGGTGCCGGTGAGGACCAGGACGGTGATGCCGTTGGGCTTGAGGTTGATCGCCCCGGTGCCCTGGACCGTGCTGGATTGCCCGTTGCTCCAGCGGTAGGTCGTCGTGTTGGAGACGCTGCCCGACAGACAGCTCGCGGTGCCGTGGCCCGCGGAGGAGAAGGCGGCGCCGGCGATGCCGTGCCCGCTGAGATCCACACAGCCTGACACGTTGCCGCTCGCCTGGAAGGCGACGTCGCGAGGCTCGTAGGTGAGCCCCGGGCTGTACGTGCCGACCTGACTGCCCACCGGACAGGTGATGTCGACGAGCGGCGCGGCCGACGCCGGCCGTGCGCTCGCGAAGGAGACCGGACCGAGCACGCCGAGCAGGACCGCGAGGACCACCGGCACGCCGTACGGACGACGCTTCATCGGGCAACTCCCTTACGAAGTAGAGGTGATGGATGCGGGATGTCCCCTGCTCCCCGCGCCCGGCCTCAACCTCCCGGCCGTGAACTGAGCCCGATCGAGTGAACGCATCCCAGCCAACTCCGCGGCGCCGAGCCCGCGCCGTCGATGGCGGCCGTCAGGCGTCCAACGGGCCGAGCAGCCAGCTGCCCGCCGAGTCCGGGGCCTCGTCGAAGTAGTACGCGCGGATCGCGGCCAGCAGATCGGTCGTGACGTATCCGTGTCGGACCGTGCGCGGCCCCTGGTCGACCGCCGACCTGTGCCCTGTGGCGCCGAAGGAGGAAGCAAGGGTCAGGACCGGGACGTCTTCGGGCTCCGAAGCCTTGTCAGAGTGGCCGTTTCCGCCTCAAGCTCCTATGACAAAGGGGTATTCAACTACCGTCACCAGGAGGGCCGTTCGGCCTTCGACCGCACCGCCCTTCCCTTTCGCGGGGGGCTGATGTGCGCGAAATGACCAAGGGGGCCAACACCGCCCTTCCGGCGCCCGCCGACGCGGGCGATTCGCTGATCGTGCGGCTCGGCTGGAGCAGTGCGAGCGGTGAAGGGGACTGCGACGTGTCCGTCCTGCTGCTCCGGGAGAACGGAAAAGTCGGGGGAAACGACGACTTCTACTTCTACAACCATCCGGTCGCGGCGGACGGTTCCGTACAACTGCTCGGCCAGACGCCGACGGACAACGGCAGCGAGGACCGGATCCGGCTCGACCTGTCGGCGCTGCCCGCCGCGGTGAGCCGTGTGGTCATCGCGGCGAGCCGCTACCGGCGGGCCGGATTCGGTGAGCTGCAGGACCTCCGTCTCACCCTCACCGGCGCCACCGGCGACGACCTGATCGGGTTCACGATCACGGGGGCGACCGTGGAGAGCGCGTTCGTCTTCGCCGAGATCTACCGGCGCGCGGGCGAGTGGAAGTTCCGTGCGGTGGGACAGGGGTACGAGACGGGCCTGGCGGGTCTGGCCACGGACTACGGCATCGAGATCGACGAGGACGACGACCAGGACGTACCGCCGCAGCCGGTGTCGGCCCCTGTGGCGGGGCCTTCTCCGGCAGAGGCTCCTTCGGCAGTAGTGGTTCCTCCGGCGGCGGCCACGGACACGCCCCCCGCCGCGCCCGCCACGACAGCACCCGCGTCCCCCGCCGCCCCGCCTCGTCGGCTGCGTACGGCCAAGAAGAAGGCACGGCTGCCGAAGGCCCCCGCCAAACCGTCCCTCGCGGAGAACGAGGACTGGCGGGCGGCGCGGCTCTTTCCGTTGTCGTCCCTGAAGAGCGACAGGGACCGTGAGGTGCGGGCGACCTCCATCCTGCTGTCGGTCATGGCGCAGGTGCCGGAGTTCGGCCGCAGGCTCACGGCCGCGTTCGGTGCCCCGGCGGGCCGCATGGAGACGTTCACGGAGGTCGTGCTGCCCAACGGGGACCATCCCCGGCGCCCCGACGGCATCATCCGCGTCGAACGCGCGGGCAAGTTGTGGACGGCCCTCGTGGAGACGAAGACGAACGGGAATCCCCTCAAGGCCGAACAGGTGCAGGACTATCTCGACATCGCGGTGCGCCGCGGCTACGAGGCGGTCATCACGCTCTCCAACGACGTGGCGCTCGACGGCAGTCCGCTCGTGCCGGCCAGGACCGACGCGCGGCGCAAGAACAAGGTCGCCCTCTGGCATCTGTCCTGGGCCGATGTGACGCACCAGGCGCAGATGCTGATCCACCACGAGGGGGTCCGCCAGGAGCCGCACGCCTGGCTGCTGCAGGAGCTGCTCCACTATCTCCAGCACGAGAACTCGGGCTGCCACGGCTTCCAGAACATGGGCGCGGACTGGGTCTGTGTGCGCAACGGCATCGACGACGAGACGCTCGTGCCGGGCGACCCCCGCGCCGTGCGGGTGGTGGAGAGCTGGGAGCGGCTGATCCGGCAGGTCTGTCTGCGGCTGGGTGGGGAGCTCGGGGCGAAGGTCGTGCCCGTGCAGCGGGCCGGGCGGGGTGCGGATCCGCAGTCGCGTCGTGCGGCGCTCGCCAAGGTCCTGTGCGAGGACGGCCGGCTGCACGCGGAGATCAGGATCGACGGGGCGCCCGGCACCCTGCATCTCACCGCCGATCTGCGGCTGAGCCGGTTGCGTACGTCGATCGAGGTGCCCGCGCCCGGGCAGGGCTACCCGTTGACGTGGGTGAAGCGGCTGATGAGACAGCTGGCCGACGCCCCGGCGGATCTGCATGTCCAGACGCTGATGCGCGGCGAAGTGCCGGGCCCGCGCGGCACGTTGGACAAGCTCCGCCCGGAGCCCGCGGATCTGCTGCCGGGCGACGGGGGCGGCGGTTCCCGCGCGGGCGGCGACATCACGGGGTTCCGGCTCTCGCTCTCCCGTACGCTCGGCAGCACCCGTGGCAACGCCGCTTCCGGTTTCATCCGGAGCGTCGACTCGGCGGTCGACGTGTTCCATAGGGGTGTGATCACCAGCGTGAGCTGACGCCCGGACGAAAGGACTGCCGAGCCCATGGATACGCCCGCCCCGCACCACCGACTGCCGCGGCCCGCCGCCGTACCCTCCATCGACGCCGCGACCATGACCCGCCTCGTCCCCATGCCCGCCGCGATCGACGCCCTGGAGTCCGTGCTCATGTCGGGGCTCGATCCGGAGGCGGAGCCGCCGCGCGGTGTCGTGGAGGTGCCCGGTGGGCAGTTGCTCATGATGCCGTCGGCCACCGCGTCGTACACCGGAGTGAAGATCGCCACGGTCACTCCGGGCAACGCGGACCGCGGGCTCCCCCGGATCCAGGGCCTGTACCTCCTCCTGGACGGGGTGACCCACACGCCCCTGGCCCTGCTCGACGGCATCGCGCTGACGTCGCTGCGTACGCCCGCGGTGTCCGGGGTGGCGATCGGGCGGCTGGCCGTGCCGCGGGCGGAACGGCTGCTCGTGTTCGGGACGGGGCCGCAGGCGTGGGGGCATGTGGCGGCGGTGCGGGCGGTGCGGCCGTCGCTGCGGCACGTCGACGTGGTCGCCAGGAACGCGCGGCGGGTCGGGGACTTCGTGGAGCGGTGCCGCGCGTCCGGTCTCTCCGCGTCCGCCGCGACACCGGGGGACGTGGCCCACGCGGACGTCGTGTGCTGCTGCACCACGTCCCGCGAGCCCCTCTTCGACAGCGCCCTGCTCCCCGCCCACGCGACGGTCGCCGCGGTCGGCTCCCACGAACCGGACGCCCGCGAGGTCGACGCCCGCCTCGTGGGCCGCGCCACAGTGGTGGCGGAGTCCCGCGAAGTGGCCGGGCGTGAGTGCGGCGACCTGGTGCTCGCGGTCGGCGAAGGCGCCTTCGACATGGAGCGGTTGCACACGTTGGACGCCTTGGTGCGGGGCACGGTGCCCGTCGGGGACGGGAGGCCGCGGCTGTTCAAGTCGGCGGGGATGGCCTGGGAGGACCTGGGGGTGGCGGCGGCCGTGTACGAGAGGTGGGCGGCGGCCGCCGGGTGAGCTGACGTCAGCGGCGGTCAGTCCCCCACCGTCACCGCATGCCGCACCACCGCGTCGAACAGATACCCCTGCGTGTTGTGCGGCGTCGTCTCCGGCTGCACGCGGCCCGTGGTGTCCGTGGCGCGGGCGAGCAGCGTCGTGGGGCCGGGGGTCGTCGGGCGCCAGGGCAGGGACCAGCGGGTCCAGGTGGCGCGGCGCGGGGTGTCGTGGAGGCGGGCGCGGTGCCAGGTCGTGCCCGCGTCCGTGCTGACGTCGACCCGCGCGATCGCGCCCGCGCCCGACCAGGCGCGGCCGGTGAGGCGGTGGCGGGTGCCCGTGGAGAAGGGGGCGTTCCAGGGGAGTTCGAAGGCCGATTTGAGGGTCTGGCGGGTGAGGGGCGCGCTGCCCTGCGGCGGGTACGCGTCGCCGTACAGGCGGTAGAAGTCCGTGTTCCAGGGCGAGTAGAGCGGGCCGGCGGAGACCTCGATGTCGCCCAGCCACTTGATGGAGGCGATGCCCACCCAGGAGGGGGCGAGGAGACGGAGCGGGTACCCGTGGTCCGGGGGCAGCGGCTCGCCGTTCATCTCGTACGCCAGGATCACGTCGTCCAGGGCCTTGGCCAGCGGCAGCGGGCGGCGGACGCGGCCGAGGTCGGTGCCGTCCGCGGTGATGTAGTCCGCGTCGAGGCCGCGGGGCATCACGTCGACCGCCCGGCGGGAGAGGCCCGCCGCGCGCAGGACGTCGGCAAGGCGTACGCCGCCCCAGCGCGCCACGCCGATCGCGCCCAGGGTCCAGGCGGTGCCCGAGACCTCCTGGCCCTGCTGCGTGGCGAAGAAGCCTCTGCCGTTGCCCGCGCATTCGACGAACGCGGTGCGGGACGCGGAGGGCAGCCGCTTGAGGTCGTCGAGCGTGAACTCCCTCGGCCCGCCCGTGAGTCCGTCGCCCCAGATCCGCAGGGCCCAGGTGTCCGCGTCGAGCCGCGGCGTCGTCGTGTGGTTGCGTACGAAGAAGTGCGAGACGGGGGTGGTGTGGCCGGTGGCCGCCAGGGACTCGAAGCGCGTCTCGGCGTTGGTGCCGCGGACCGTGAAGCGCTCCGGGGGCAAGGGTTTGACGATACCGGGGGCCGGGGCCGCCGTCGCGGACGTGCCCGCCCACGCCGCCGGTGCCGCGAGGCCCGCGGGGCCCGCAGGGACCGCTGCCGCCAGGCCCGCCGCGGCGACGAGCCGCAGGACGTCCCTGCGCGCGACACCGTCGGCACGGGCCTCCCCCGCCAGCCACTGGTGCAGCCTGCGGCGGTCGTACGACGCTTCGGACGACGGCGATGAGGGCGGGGCGCCGCCCGGTACCGGGTTCGCCTTGCGGCGCGAGTCAGACATGGGCGTCACGCTAGGAGCCCGCGGCGCCGCCCGCCGCGCGATCGGTCACCGTTTCATGGGCTGGCAACAATGCCGGGCGCCGTCACGGAGTCGTCGTCACGGAGTCGTCGTCGACACCACGTACACCATCGGGTGCTGGGAGTTGGAGCGGTCCACGACGACGTCCTGCGTGGGTGCCGGGTCGTCCTGCTCGTTCGTGAGGCCCGACCACGGCCCCTGGCCGGTGAACTCCCAGCCGACGACCTTCTGGTCGCGCTTGCTGATGGTGATGTCGTTCGGCTCCAGGGCGTTCGTGGAGGTGCCGATCTGCTTGAGGAACTTGTCCAGGCCCTTGTTGCTGGTCAGGAACTGGACGTACAGACGGCTCGTGCGCCAGTTGTTCGTCTCGTAGTAGGCGACTTCCTTGGAGTACGGCGGGATCGGCACCTCGTACAGACGGCGCTGGACCTTGGAGGGCCAGCCCTCGGTGAGGCCGGTCGCGGAGTACTTGTCCTCCTTGTCGCGGCCGCTGTTGCGGCTCTGGTTCGCGGAGATCACCAGATAGCCGGCGGGGATGCCGATCAGGAGCACGATGATCGTCGCCGTCAGCCAGCGGCGGCGGATCATGTGGCGGCGGTCCTCGGTCTTGCCTCCCTCGCCGTCCGGCGGCTCGGGGGCGCCGGGGTAGTCCGGGGACGAGGGCTGGCGGGGCACGGTCATCTGTTTACTGGGTTCCCTGAGAAGTGCGGTCGTTGGTGCGGCGCGCCTCGGCGTAGCGCTCATAGCGTTCGTAGCGCTCCACGCGGCGGCGGTTGGCGCGGCGGAAGCGGCGGGCGACCAGGCGGGCCAGGTCGGCGGCGCCCACCATGCCGGCCTCGGGGCCGAGCTGGGCGCGGGCGATGCGGGCCTCGGGACGGTAGCCGCGGCCCGTGAGGTGACGGCGGAAGGCGTCGCGGGCCGGGCCGATCAGGAGGTCGTCGGCGGCCGACACGCCGCCGCCGATCACGAAGCAGGACGGGTCGAGGGCGGCCGCGAGGTTCGCGATGCCGACGCCGAGCCACTGGCCGATGTCCTGGAGCAGCTCGACGCACATGGCGTCGCCCTCGCGGGCCAGCTCGGTGATGAGGGGCCCGGTGATGTCGGGGACGTTGCCCTTGACGCGCTCGATGATGCCGTACGCCACCGGGGAGTCGGCGGCGGCCAGCTCGCGCGCCTCACGGACCAGCGCGTTGCCGGAGCTGTACTGCTCCCAGCAGCCGCGGTTGCCGCACGGGCAGCGGTGCCCGCCGGGGACGACCTGCATATGGCCGAACTCGCCCGCCACACCGAACTTGCCGCGCTTGACCTGACCGTCCTCCAGGATCGCGCCGCCGATGCCGGTGCCCAGCGTGATCATGACGAGGTGGTCCTCGCCGCGGCCCGCGCCGAAGCGCCACTCCGCCCACGCCGCCGTGTTCGCGTCGTTGTCGACCATCACCGGGACCGCGAGGCGCCCCGAGATGCGGTCGCGGAGCGGTTCGTTGCGCCAGGACAGGTGCGGGGCGAACAGGACGCGGTTGCGTTCCGCGTCGACCCAGCCCGCGGCGCCGATACCGACCGCGTGCACGTCGTGCCGGTCGGAGAGGTCGAGGACCAGCTCCACGATGGTGTCCTCGACGACCCGCGGGCTCTTCGACTTGTCCGGGGTCTCCGTACGGAGGGTCTCCAGGATGTTGCCGTCGGCGTCGACGACACCCGCCATCACCTTCGTGCCGCCGATGTCGATGCCGACGGTGGGGACGCGGGGCGCCGTCAGATGGGATCGGCGTTCGCGCGTGCCCACGGTCCGCAGGACGGTGGCTCGTGCGGAGCCGCGGTGCGCGAGGTCGCGGTAGGTGCTCATTGCCGCGATTCTGCCTCACGCTCGCGGGGGCGCGCACAACGGGCACGGGGCGCGCCCGCCAGGGGCGCGGGGAACTGCGCGCTCAGCCCTGGAAAAGCCGCAGTCGCCGCTGCCGGCTGACTGAGCAGACGCGACAGCGGCTATTTCGTGGTTGCTC
>NZ_JBHYJI010000013.1:0-169278 GCF_042740435.1 Streptomyces sp. NPDC059002
GACCGCCCTGTGCCCCCGCGACCCCCGCCCGGTGCTGGCCACCCCCCCCCCCACACGCGCCTTGGCCCCCCCCCCGCGGTGCGGGGCGAGGGCCTCGGGCGGTCAACGAGCTCAGCCCTTGCGGGACTTGACCTCTTCGGTCAGCTGCGGGACGACGTCGAACAGGTCGCCGACCACGCCGTAGTCGACCAGGTCGAAGATCGGGGCCTCGGCGTCCTTGTTGATGGCGACGATCGTCTTCGAGGTCTGCATGCCGGCGCGGTGCTGGATCGCGCCGGAGATGCCGGACGCGATGTACAGCTGCGGGGAGACGGACTTGCCGGTCTGGCCCACCTGGTTGGAGTGCGGGTACCAGCCGGCGTCGACCGCGGCACGCGAGGCGCCCACGGCGGCACCGAGCGAGTCGGCGAGGTTCTCGATGATCGAGAAGTTCTCGGCGCCGTTCACGCCGCGGCCGCCGGAGACCACGATCGCAGCCTCGGTCAGCTCGGGGCGGCCGGTCGACTCGCGCGGGGTGCGCGCGACGACCTTGGTGCCGGTGGCCTTCTCGGAGAAGGTGACGGCGAGCGCCTCGACGGCGCCCGCGGCCGGGGCGGCCTCCACGGCGGCCGAGTTCGGCTTGACCGTGATGACCGGGGTGCCGCTGGAGACACGGGACTTGGTGGTGTACGAGGCGGCGAACGCGGACTGCGTGGCCACCGGGCCCTCGTCGCCGGCCTCCAGGTCGACGGCGTCCGTGATGATGCCGGACTTGATGCGGACCGCGAGGCGGGCCGCGATCTCCTTGCCCTCGGCGGAGGACGGGACGAGCACGGCGGCCGGGGACACGGCGTCGTACGCGGCCTGGAGCGCGTCCACCTTCGGTACGACGAGGTAGTCGGCGAACTCGGGGGCGTCGGCGGTCAGGACCTTCACCGCGCCGTGCTCGGCGAGCGTGGCGGCGGTGGCCTCGGCACCGGCACCGAGGGCGACGGCGACGGGCTCGCCGACGCGGCGGGCCAGGGTCAGCAGCTCCAGGGTGGGCTTGCGGACGGCGCCGTCCACGTGGTCGACGTAGACGAGAACTTCAGCCATGGGACTTCAATCTCCTGCAAGTACGAAGAAGTGGGGCGGTTGAGGGGTGACTGAAGCTCAGATGAACTTCTGGCCCGCGAGGAACTCGGCGAGCTGCTTGCCGCCCTCGCCCTCGTCCTTGACGATCGTGCCGGCCGTGCGGGCCGGACGCTCGTCCGCGGAGTCGACCTTGGTCCAGGCGCCTTCGAGGCCGACCTCTTCGGCGTCGATGTCCAGGTCGTCCAGGTCGAGGGACTCCACCGGCTTCTTCTTGGCGGCCATGATGCCCTTGAAGGACGGGTAGCGGGCCTCGCCCGACTGGTCCGTCACGGACACGACGGCCGGCAGGGACGCCTCCAGCTGCTCGCTGGCGGTGTCGCCGTCACGGCGGCCCTTCACGACGCCGTCTTCGACGGAGACCTCGGAAAGCAGCGTGACCTGCGGGACGCCGAGGCGCTCCGCGAGGATCGCCGGCAGCACGCCCATGGTGCCGTCGGTGGAGGCCATACCGGCGATG
This sequence comes from Streptomyces sp. NPDC059002, assembly GCF_042740435.1. Lineage (NCBI taxonomy): Bacteria > Bacillati > Actinomycetota > Actinomycetes > Kitasatosporales > Streptomycetaceae > Streptomyces > Streptomyces sp. NPDC059002. The sequence goes on from NZ_JBHYJI010000013.1 coordinate 1,571, forward strand.
ACCAGGTCGTAACCGGTCTTCTCGATGGCCTTGGCGAGCACCAGCGAGGTGCCCATCACGTCGGTGCCGTGCAGGTCGTCGTCCTCGACGTGGACGGCCTTGTCGGCGCCCATGGAGAGCGCCTTGCGCAGCGCGTCCTTGGCGTCCTCGGGGCCGACGGTCAGCACGGTGATCTCCGCGTCGTCCGCCTCGTCGGCGATCTGCAGTGCCTGCTCGACGGCGTACTCGTCGAGCTCCGAAAGGAGGCCGTCGACGTCGTCGCGGTCGACGGTCAGGTCATCGGCGAAGTGCCGGTCGCCGGTGGCGTCGGGCACGTACTTCACACAGACAACGATCCTCAAGCTCACGCCGGCTCTCCTACTGCATCGTCTTTACTGGGCTGCTGCCTTGGCTATGGCTACTGCCTTCTTGCAGGCAGCATAGGCGCCTGAAGCGGCGGATCCCGGTCGGGGCGGCCCGCGCTCCGATCGAAATATTACTCATGAGTACACCCAGTTCATTCCCACTAAGCAAGCGCTTTGAACTGTGACCTTCCCAACGCTCCGTAATCGGACCGTGGACCCCTGCCCCGGGAACTCTCAGTCGCGCAGAGCGTTGAAGCGCCCCTGGTGGTACAGGAGCGGGCGGCCCTCTCCCGCGGGGTCCCCCGCGACGACCTCCGCGAGCACGACGCGGTGGTCGCCCGCGGGCACGCGCGCCACGATCCGGCAGACCAGCCAGGCGAGCGCGCCGTCGAGCACCGGAACGCCCTCGGGCCCCTCGCGCCAGCTCGTCGGCGCGCCGAAACGGTCGGCGCCGCTGCGCGCGAACGTGGCGGCGAGGTCCTGCTGGTGCTCGCCCAGTATGTGGACGCCGACATGCGTGGCCTCGGATATCGCGGGCCAGCTGGAGGCGCCGGTGCCGATGCCGAACGAGACCATCGGGGGTTCGGCGGAGACCGAGCTGAGCGAGGTGGCGGTGAAGCCGACGGGGCGCGAGCCGTCCGTCGCGGTGATCACGGCGACGCCCGCCGCATGCCGCCGGAAGACGGAGCGCAGCAGATCGGGGTTGGTGAGCCGGGGAGTGCCGAGAAGAGGTGATGCCGTCATGGAGTTGTCCTTCTGCCGGAGGTACGAGCGGATCCGTGGGTGCTCAGCAGTGCGGACAGCGCGCACTGGCATGGCGCGCGAGGTCCACATGGACGCGCTCGTACAGCAGGAGGTCCCGGGGCATGGAAGCAGGCTGGCGACAGGTGCCCTGTGCAGTCAAGTCCTTTCCGGGATATGAAAGATGCGTCACTGAAGCGGCCGCGCGCGGCGCCTCGTGAACGGCTGAACGCCAGGTCACACGGCCTCCCCGAGCGCGGCGATCACATCGGCCTTGCGGGGCTGCCCGCCCGCGCGGCGCACCTCGCGTCCGGCCGCGTCCAGGACGAGCACCGTCGGCGTCCCGGCGATCTCCAGTGCGCGTACGAGCTCGAGACTGGCCTCCGCGTCGATCTCCACATGGGCCACGCCGGGGACCATGCCGGCCACCTCGGCCAGGACTCTGCGGGTCGCACGGCAGGGCTGACAGAAGGCGCTGGAGAATTGCACGAGCGTCGCCCGCTCCCCCAGCCGCTCCCCGATGTCCGCCGCGCCGAGCCGCCGCCCGGTGTCGCGTCCCTGCACTCCAGCCTCCCGCCCCGTGTTCCGTTCCGCGATCGGTGGGGATCGCTCCCCAGTTCAGCGCACACGCACCCGCAAAGATTCCGACGTGACGAGAATCTCCCGCAATGGCGGCACCAAGGCTGGCCACTCGTCCGTTCTTGGGGCACGATCTGCGCAACGCCGAAAACCTACGGCTGCGTAACTTCCCGCCGGGAGCCCCCTCCCCAGGCAGAAACGAAGGGCCCTCCCCACCCATGGCAGAGCTTGTCTACCGTCCGGTCATCGGTGCAGCGAAAACGCTGTTCAAGGCATGGGACCTGAAGATCGACTGCAAGGGGTCGGAGAACATCCCACGCTCCGGCGGCGCGGTCCTCGTCAGCAACCACATCAGCTATCTCGACTTCATCTTCGACGGGCTCGCCGCCCTGCCGCAGAAGCGTCTGGTGCGCTTCATGGCCAAGGAGTCGGTGTTCCGGCACAAGATCTCCGGGCCGCTGATGCGCGGGATGAAGCACATCCCCGTCGACCGCACACAGGGTGAGGCCGCCTACGCGCACGCGCTCGACTCGCTGCGCTCCGGGGAGATCATCGGCGTCTTCCCCGAGGCGACGATCTCGCAGTCCTTCACGCTCAAGACCTTCAAGTCGGGCGCGGCACGCCTGGCCCAGGAGGCCGGGGTGCCGCTCATCCCGATGGCCCTGTGGGGCACGCAGCGGCTGTGGACGAAGGGGCACCCGCGCAATTTCAAGCGCAGCCACCTGCCGATCACGATCCGTGTCGGCGAGCCGGTCGAGGCGCCCAGGGACCAGTACGCGGGCGCGATCACACGCCGCCTTCGCGAGCGCTGCCAGGAGCTCCTCGAGGCCGCACAGCGGGCCTACCCCGTGCGCCCCAAGGGTCCGGACGACACGTGGTGGATGCCCGCGCACCTCGGCGGCACGGCGCCCACCCCCGCCGAGGTGAAGGCCGCCGAGGCCACCTGACCGGGCCCTTCGCTCATACCGGCGCGCGGACGGTGATCCGCGCGCCGGGGCTGAACTTCTCCAGCAGCTCGGCCAGTTCGGCGCCCGCGGCCTCGAGCCCCGCGTCCGGACCCATGCCTTCGAGCAGGAAGACCGCGTTCACCGACTCCTCGGTGAGGCGGGTGCGCGGCCCCTGGCGCCAGTTCCAGCGGCGGCAGGTGACGCCCTCGTCGTCGCACCACACGACCTCGCCCGCGTCGGGGTGCTCGACGACCCGCTCCCCCGCCGCCGCGGTGACGAACTCCTCGTCGCCGGTGGCCCGCACGAGGCGCATGCCGCCCTGGATGTGGTCCAGGTCCTCGCCGCCGACCGGGATCAGATGGGCCACGCTGATCACGTTGTAGAGGTCGACGAGGGTGTTGATCCGCGGCAGGCCGCCGTCCGCGAGCGCCCTCTTGGCGAGCGCCTCGGCCGAGTTGCGCGTGCGTGAGGGCTTGGCGCCGAAGGCCGTGTAGGCGGCGCGCCAGGCGGCCATGTGCGGGTCCTCGTGCGGGGCGCGCCCGTCCAGGCGTACGGCGAGCCGTCGCGCGGCATCGTCGAGCAGGGCCGAAGTGGCGTCGCTGCTCGGGCCATTGACCAGGTCGTATGCCTCGATGACGACATGGCTGAAGCCGGGCGCGAGGGTGCGCACCTCGTCGGAGACGGTGAGGGTGAGGGGCGTGCGGGGCTCGATTGCCATCAGGTCGCCTTGCTGCGTCGGGGCTGTTCAGAGCGCGTCGGGAAGGGTCTCCCACAGATACGGCCGGTCCGGTGCGCCCTTCAGGACGCGCAGAACCACCGGATGCGGTGCAGCATAGAGTACTGGATAGTCCACCTCACTGGACTTCCCCTCGGGCACGAAGGCCAGCCGCTCACCGGTCAGTGAGAATCGCGCGTCGACCCCCGGCTTGTTGCCACGGCAGTCCTGCCGGTGCCACTCCCCCTGGAACCGCACGGCGACGAGCCCGTGCACGCAGTGGCCGGTCCCCGCGTCATGCGTCAGGCGCTGATAGCAGAACGCGGTCGGGATGTCCTCGGCCCGCAGCAGCGCGGCAAGGGCGTGGGCCTTGGCGTGACAGATGCCGGTGCCCTGCGCCAGGACGTCCGAGGCCCGCCACGTGACGCGCAGGTCGCCGCTGTCGGCGGAGTGGGGAATGGTGTCGCGCACGAACTCATAGGCCGCCTGTGCGTATACGTATGAATCGGCGGACTTCCCGGCGAGGCGCGCGGCCGTTTCCCGTACGACGGGGTGGTGATGGTCGATGACCTCGTCGGCGGCCAAGTACGCGGACAGGTCAGGGGTTTCCTGGATCAGCTGCATGGCACGGGAGCATAGGAATACGACCGACCGCGCGTCAATGACTTTGCGATCAGCCGTATACCTATGCAAGCAGCCGGGAGGGAGCGCGGCTCAGCGCGCCATCTCCTCCTTGAGCGCCGCGAGGAACCCGTCGACGTCCTCTTCCCGGGTGTCGAACGCGCACATCCAGCGGACGTCGCCCGCCGCCTCGTCCCAGAAGTAGAAGCGGTAACGCTTCTGCAGGCGCTCGCTCGCATCGTGCGGCAGGCGGGCGAAGACGGCGTTGGCCTGCACGGGGTGGATGATCTCCACGCCGTGCACGGAACGGACGCCCTCCGCCAGGCGCTGCGCCATGTCGTTGGCGTGCCGGGCGTTGCGCAGCCACAGGTCCTTGGCGAGCAGGGCCTCCAACTGCACCGAGACGAAGCGCATCTTCGAGGCGAGCTGCATGGACATCTTGCGCAGGTGCTTCATCTGCCGCACGGCGTCCTGGTTGATGACCACGACGGCCTCGCCGAACATCGCGCCGTTCTTGGTGCCGCCGAGCGAGAGGATGTCGACGCCGACCGCGTTCGTGAACGTCCGCATGGGGACGTCGAGCGCCGCGGCGGCGTTGGCTATCCGGGACCCGTCGAGGTGCACCTTCATGCCGAGCTGGTGCGCGTGGTCGCAGATCGCACGGATCTCGTCGGGCGTGTAGAGCGTGCCCAGTTCGGTGTTCTGCGCGATCGAGACGGCCTGCGGCATCGCGCGGTGCTCGTCGTCCCAGCCGAACGCCTGCTTGTCGATCAGCTCGGGGGTGAGCTTGCCGTCCGGCGTGGGCACCGTGAGCAGCTTGATGCCCGCCATGCGCTCGGGGGCGCCGCCCTCGTCGACGTTGATGTGCGCGGTCTCGGCGCAGATCACCGCGCCCCAGCGGTCGGTGATCGCCTGGAGCGCGACGACGTTGGCGCCCGTGCCGTTGAACACCGGGAACGCCTCGGCGGTGGCGCCGAAGTGACCTCGGATCACCCGCTGGAGACCGGCCGTGTAGTCGTCCTCGCCGTACGCGATCTGGTGACCGCCGTTGGCCAGGGCCAGGGCGGCCATGACCTCGGGGTGCGCCCCTGCGTAGTTGTCGCTCGCGAAACCGCGGACGTCCGGGTCGTGATGACGCCGGGCGTCGGTCTTCGGAGGGTTCACCAGGTCTCCGTCGCGAGCGGTCACGGCTTCTCGGTCAGCCACAGGCGGTTTCCGTTCACTTCCGCAGCGGGCCGCTCCCAGACGCCGGCGATGGCCTCGGCCAGCTCGTTGACGTCCGTGAAGCCCGCGAACTTCGCGTTGGGCCGCTCCGCGCGCATCGCGTCGTGCACCAACGCCTTGACCACCAGGATGGCAGCCGCCGCGCGCGGGCCCTGATCGCCCCCCGCCTTGCGGAAGGCGTCCGCGAGGGCGAGCGTCCAGGCCTCGGCCGCCGCCTTGGAGGCCGCGTACGCCGCGTTGCCCGCGGTCGGCTTGGTGGCGCCCGCGGCGCTGATGAGGAGATAGCGGCCGCGGTCGCTGCGGCGCAGGCCGTCCTCGAAGGCGAGGGAGGTGTGCTGCACGGTGCGGATCAGGAGCTTCTCCAGGAAGTCCCAGTCGGCGAGGTCGGTCTCGGCGAAGCTCTTGCTGCCGCGCCAGCCGCCGACGAGGTGCACCAGGCCGTCGATCCGCCCGAACTCCTTCTCCGTGCGCGTCGCCCACTCGCGGGCCGCGTCCAGGTCGAGCAGGTCGACGGTGTCACCGACGACGGTCGCTCCGCCGTGCGCGTACCGCGCGGCGTCCACGGCCTCCGCGAGGCGCGCGGCGTCGGCGTCCGACGCGACGACCGTCGCGCCCGCCTCGGCCAGCCTCAGCAGCGTGGCCCGCCCCGCGGGTCCTGCTGCCCCGGCCACCGCGACCACGGCTCCATCCAGTGCGGACATGGTCCTCGCCTCCTCCTGGCGGCCGCTCACGCGGCGACCTGCTCGGCGCCCGCGGAAGCGGTGATCCCCTTGGTGGAGGCGATCACGTGCTTCAGCTTCTTGGAGAGCGCCTCATAGAACATGCTGAGCGGAAACTCGTCCGGAAGCACCTCGTCCACCAGTTTGCGCGGCGGCAGCGAGGTGTCCAGGGCGTCCGGGCCCTTGGCCCAGCGCGATCCCGGGTGCGGGGCGAGGTACCGGGACACCAGGTCGTACGCGGCGAACCAGTGGACCAGCTTCGGGCGGTCGATGCCGGCCCGGTAGAGGTCCTCGATCTCGGCGCACAGCTGGTTGGTGACCTGCGGGGCGCGCTCCCAGTCGATGCGGAGCTTGTTGTCGGTCCAGCGGACCACGTCGTGCTTGTGGAGGTAGGCGAAGAGGAGCTGGCCGCCGAGGCCGTCGTAGTTGCGGACGCGCTCGCCGGTGACCGGGAAGCGGAACATCCGGTCGAAGAGCACGGCGTACTGCACGTCGCGGCCCTGCGGGAAGCCGTCGGCCTCCAGCTTCACGGCCTCCTTGAAGGCGGTGAGGTCGCAGCGCAGCTCTTCGAGGCCGTACATCCAGAACGGCTGGCGCTGCTTGATCATGAAGGGGTCGAAGGGCAGGTCGCCGTGGCTGTGGGTGCGGTCGTGGACCATGTCCCACAGGACGAACGCCTGCTGGCAGCGGTCCTGGTCGCCGACCATCTCGCGGATGTCATCGGGCAGTTCGAGCCCGAGGAGGTCCACGGCGGCCTCGGTGACGCGGCGGAAGCGGGCCGCCTCGCGGTCGCAGAAGATGCCGCCCCAGGAGAAGCGCTCGGGCGCCTCGCGCACGGCGATGGTCTCGGGGAACAGGACGGCCGAGTTCGTGTCGTACCCGGCGGTGAAGTCCTCGAAGGTGATGCCGCAGAACAGCGGGTTGTCGTAGCGCGTGCGCTCCAGCTCGGCCAGCCAGTCGGGCCAGACCATGCGCAGCACGACCGCTTCGAGGTTGCGGTCGGGGTTGCCGTTCTGCGTGTACATGGGGAAGACGACCAGGTGCTGCAGGCCGTCCTCGCGGTGGGCAGCGGGCTGGAAGGCGAGCAGCGAGTCCAGGAAGTCCGGCACCTGGAAGCCGTCGTCGGCCCAGCGGCGCAGGTCCCCGACGAGCGCCTGGTGGTACGCGGCGTCGTGCGGGAGCAGCGGGGCGAGCTGGTCGACCGCGGATATCACGCGGTCCACGGTGAGCTCGGCGAGAGACCTCGCCGGGGCGCCCTCCGCCGCGAAGTCGATCGACCCGTCCGCGGACTGCCAGGGCCTGATCTCCTCGACGGCGTCCTTGAGCACCGGCCACGCAGGATGGTCCACCACCCGCCCGACAGCGGACGGAGCCGCACCCTCCGTACCCGAACGCACAAGCATTTCCGTCATGACCCATCCTCCACGGGAGAACCTCGCGTATGAACACCGTATGCATGCAAGGTTCTCCGCGACAAGAGGGTTCTCCGGAAATTATCCTGTGCAACCCCCTCCTTCACCGCCGTTTTTCCTGCCCTCCGCCGTCGATGCGATTGCTTCCGCCACGGCGGCCACCGCGGTCTCGGCGTCGTCCAGCAGCCCGGGGAACCCCAGGAAGCCGTGGAACATCCCCGGGTAGTGACCGAGCGTGACCGGGACACCGGCGGCGCGCAGCCGGTACGCGTAGGCCAGGCCCTCGTCGCGCAGCGGGTCGCAGCCCGCGGTGACCAGGTGCGCGGGAGGCAGCCCCGTGAGCCGCGCGCCGAGCGGCGAGGCGTCCGGGTGGGTGCCGTCGCCGTCCGGGCCGAGGTACTGCCGCCAGAACCACCGCATGTGCGCGGCGGTCAGGAAGTACCCCTCGGCGTTCTCCCGGTACGACGCGGTGTCCTGGCCCGCGTCGAGGACCGGATAGATCAGCACCTGGAGCGCCACGGCGGGCCCGTCCAGGTCACGCGCCCGGAGCGCCGCGACCGTGGCGAGCCCGCCGCCGCTGCTGTCCCCCGCGGTGACGAGCGCGCCCGGGTCGCCGCCGAGGGAGCCGATCTCCCCCGCGGCCCAGCACAGCGCCGCGTACGCGTCGTCGGGGGCCGCCGGGAAGCGGTGCTCGGGGGCGAGCCGGTACGCGACGGACACCACGGCCGCACCGGCTCGCGCGCACAGGCCGCGCGCCGTCGCGTCGTGGGAGTCGAGCCCGCACAGGGTGTAACCGCCGCCGTGGAAGAAGACGACCGTGGGGCGCGGCCCCGGAAAACTTGCAGGGTCCGGCAGATAGATGCGTACGGGCAGGTCGGGCGCGCCGTCCGGACCAGGAATGGTGCGGTCCACGACGGAACCGACGGTGCGGGACCGCTTGGGCGGCTGCTGCCCGCGGGTCCCGGCGTCCAGCATCCGCCGGGCCTCGGCGGCATCGGTGACGGCGCCGCCGAGATCGGGGAAGGCGGCGGCGAGGGCGTCCACGAGGGGGCGGGCCGCGGGGGTGAGGCGGTCAGGGGCGGATTTCGTGGGCTGGTGCGTGGGCTGGCGCGCGGGCCGTTCCGTGGGCTGGTCCGCGGGCATCAGGCGGAGGTCGCCTTCTGGGAGCGCCGGGCGTCCCGGGAGTGCCGCGCCTCCCCGGAGTCCTGCGAGCGGAAGTGCGGGATGACCTTCTCGCCCCACTGGCGCAGGGTCTCCAGGCAGGCCTCCTGAGGGACCGTGCCCATCTGGATGAGGCACATGATCTCGTCGGCGCCCGCGTCCCTGAGGCGTTCCACGTACGCGATGGCGTCGTCGGCGGTGCCGTACGCGTGGTCGGCGTTGAACGTGGCGGTCGACGTCGGGCGCACCGGAATGTGGTGTTCGTGCAGCCGCGCGACGACCTGCTCGGCGGCCTTGCGCATCTCGGCCGCCTCGTCGCTGCCCTCGACGACCGCCTCGTCGGGGATGCCCGCGCCGCCGTACCAGTGCCCGATGGACTGGGCGAAGAACCGCTGCCCCCGGATGCCGACGCGCCGCGCCGCCTCCCGGTCGTCGAGGACGATCGTCGGACAGAGCACGGAGAAGTGGTCGTTGACGACCCCGGACACGAAGCGCGCGTCGGTGCGGGCCGCGATCGCGGCGTCGTACGCGCGGCGCATCTCGGCGATCGAATCGGGTCCCGCGAAGCCCATCACCAGGGCGCCGATGCCGAGTTCGGCCGCCTGGGTCAGCGTCTCCGTCCTGCTGCAGGCGAGGAAGAGGGGCGGGTGCGGGGTCTGCTTCGGGCGCGGCAGGATCGGGTGCGGGTCGATGTCGAGGAGTGCGCCGTGGTGCTCCAACTCCTCCTTCTCCCAGGCCTTTCCGATGATCTGGAGGGCCTCTTCTACCTCCTGGGTGGTCCGTTCCTTGTCGACTCCGCACAGCGAGGTCTCCTGCGCCGTGCCGCCCCGGCCCGCGCCCAGGTCGAGGCGTCCGCCTGAGAGCAGGTCCAGCATCGCGGCCCGTTCGGCGACCCGCGCCGGGTGGTTGAAGCGGAACGGCATGCAGACGACGCCGTGCCCGATCCTGATGGTGCTTGTGCGCGCGGCGACCCAGGTCAGGAAGATTTCCGGGGCGCTCATGTGCGCGTACCACTTGAGGGAGTGGTGCTCGACCGCCCAGATGCGGTCGAAGCCCATCTCCTCGGCGAGCACGGCCTGTTCGACGCTGTCGTGGATGAGCTGGTGCTCGCGTTCGACGGTGGGGTCGGCGAGCTGCGCCTCGAAGATGACGGAGAACTTCACGTGCCCTCCAGGGGGTTGTGCCTCTGCGGCATGGCTCATGTATCTATTAGCCATATGACTAGTCGTCAGATCGCAAAGCCGCAAGGGAGTCCGCGCAGGGATTTCGCAGGGGGCATCACGAGGCGAGGCACAACGGCGGGGTCGCCGCAGCGTCGACTCGGCCGTCACCGGCAGCGCTGCTCCGAGGACTTCAGGGCCGCCCCGAGGGCCTTCCGTCTCAGCCGAAGACCACCGTCGCGGCGGCAGCCTGCTCCGGGCTCTTCAGGACGTGGATACGGCTGAAGCCCTCGCGCGACAGCGCCTTCCTGGACGACTGCAGGTCCTGGCATTGCCGGCGGATGACTCCGGCATCCACTTGGCGGTTGCGGCGCCGGGAATTCTGTTCGAGGGCGGCTTCCTCGCCCACGTCGAACACAATGGCAATGGAGGGGAAATGGTGGTCCCGCGCCAATGCGAGCAGGCTTCTCCGCGCCTGCGCCTCGACGTTGGTGGCGTCGATGACCGTGAGCCTGCCGAACCCGAGGCGCTTGTCGGCGAGGAAGTGCAGGAGGTCGAATGCGGCCCGCGTGGCGCTCTGATCTTTCTCGTCGTCGCAGACGAGAGCCCTGCAGTGGTCGCTCTCGATGATCTGCAGCGGCGAAAAGTTTTTCCGGGCGAAAGTGGACTTACCCGAACCCGAGGGCCCCACGAGAAGCACGAGCGATCTGCCCGGAATCGTCAGAGACCCACTTCGGGTGGTCTGCGAGGCACTCATTCAAGACCACCTTGAACCTTGGCATTTCGGGATCGGCATGCGCCTTTTCCTTCTCCCCTGCCAGCTTCTTACATCCGGGCATACAGTGCGTTACGCTCTTGCCACGGTGAGCGTTGCGGCTCTGATGGTACCCGTCCAGATCCAGCGCGGCAGTCACCTCCGAAGCACAGTCACCCGCGATACCTGGGCGAACCGACACAAAGCACCCGTCAGCCGCCGCCAACCCAGGGGGAGTCATGGCATCCCTGTCGGAGAAGAAGGTCATTCTCATCGCGCCGGATGATGTTGAGAATGAGCTGGAGGCCATACGCACTGTGGTCGAACAGGCGAACCAACTCCGGCTCAGGGAACGGCTGACCGTATGGAATTGGCGTACGGATGCGACACCCGGAATGCATCTCGACGGCCCGCAGGGACTCACGGACGAACAGATGCGGATTTCCGAATCCGACCTGGTGGTCGCCGTCTTCTGGTCACGCCTCGGGACTCCGGTGAAGGACGAACTCTCCGGCACCGCCCATGAACTCAACCTCGCCTGGCGGTCCTGGAAGTCCACCGGGAAGCCGACGGTGTGGATCTATTTCTGTACGCGTGCGATACCCCAGTCCGCATGTGACGACGAGCACCAGTTCCCGAGGCTCAGGCACTTCAGGAAGTCGCTGCCGAAAGAGCAGAGCTTCTCCGAGTTCGAATCGATCGAAGAACTCCAGCGCGATTTCACGAAGCATCTCGGCGTCTGGCTGGACGACAAGGATCCGGGGCAGACAGAGGAACCGGCCATACTGAACGGCGTTCTCGCACCCCCCGATGCGGCAAGGATGGTCCAGCGGCCGCGGGAGATCGAGCGGGTGGCCGCGTCTCTCCGCGAGGCACCGATCGTATGTCTGCACGGGATTTCAGGCAGTGGAAAGACCAGGCTCGCAGCCCAGTACGGGGTGTCACCGCTGCGCCTGGCCGAGCATGCGCGGGACCTGCTGTGGTACGAGGTCTCCCCCGGCGGCACGCTGGAGGAAGTACTCGCCATGCTGCCCCAAGAGCTGGTGGGTCCGGCCGATCTGAGCCCCTTGACCCGGTCGAAGAACCTGCTGACCACCCTCCGGCTCCGCCGTCAGCTGCTGGTCTTGGACGACTTCCACGAGGCGGACAGAACAAGTTTCTCGCCGCTGCTCAGAGTTGCCGGAATACAGTCGAGCCCCGCCGTCATATTGCTGCTCAGCCGTGTGGCTCTCTATGTTCCCGACACGACGGAGATCGCCGTACGGGCATGGACCGTGGCCGAGGTGAGAGGGCTTCTGGAACAGCTCGGCATGCCCGCGCTCAGCGACGAGCTGCTGCTCAAACTCACGGCGAAGACGGGCGGATTGCCCCTGGCGGTGAGGTTCTTCTGGGTCCTCGTGAAGGAATTCGGCCGCGACCCGAAAACTCTTCTGGAGGGTGAGCTCAGCCAGACCCCCCTCACCGAGAGCTGGTACGGCGACATCACGGCGGAACTCTCCCCGGAGGAACAAGCCCTGCTGCGCTACGTTTCGCTCGCGGAGCCGTACGTCACGGAGCCGGTCCTGAAACGCGCCCAGGCACGACTGCCCCGGGCACAGCGGGTGCGGGCATTCATGCGCCTGCAGACCCTGCTGCTCGTCGAATCGCGCGGGTCCTCCCGATGGGCCGTACATCCGTTCGTCGCCGAACACACGCTCAACGACACGGACGACGTGGCCAAGAGCAGCATGCTGCGCGATCTCTGCAAATTCAGCCGCGACGGCATCCGGAACCTACGCCCGAATCAGATGACGCATCAGTCGCTCGTCGCCGGAATCCGGGCGGCGCGATACGCCCAGCGGGCCAAGGACGCCCGCGAGTCGCACAAGATCATCACAAGCATCGCGAGCGCGGCCAAACGCCTTGGCTACTACCGCTCATTGCGGGAGCTGTGTCAGTGGCAGATGGCACAGGACGGCTGCGATCCCTGGGTGAAGTACCACTTCGCGCACTGTGAGCTGATCCTGGGAAAGCCCCGCCATACGGTGGCGGTGCTGTCGGGGCGCCCATGGTCCGACCGGGACGCGGCACTGGGCTTCGCGTCGGCGCGGATCCTCGCCGACGCCCAGTCCCAGCTCGGCGATCCGAGTGCCGCGATCTCGGGGTTGCGGGATGCGCTGAAGCACAGCCCTGGATCGCACAAGGGTGCTGTGGCGAGCTGCCAGCAGGCCAAGGCGATGCTGGTACGGCTCCTGACGGACGACGGCTCCCTTGCCGAGGCGAGAAATCTTGCCGGGGAGCTGGCCCGCAGCACGTGGGACGAGCGCAGCCTGGCCGTCATAGTCATGCATCTGGGACGGCTGGACGCCGCCAACAACCCCCAGGACGCCGAGAGAAGGTTCCGGCTCGCGATGGCCAAGTTCCGCTCGGTGGGAGACCGCCGCGGTTGCGCATGGGCCTCGCGAAGCCTTGCGGAGGTGCTGATCCGCCAGGGCAGGACGGGACATGAGGTGCGGCGACTCGTCCGCGAATCGGTGTCGATCTGCTCGCGGACCGGTGAATGCACCCTCGAATACTCGGAGTGGCTGCAGCAGATGCGGAAGGCCTTCGCCAAGGACGCCGCGACGCTCAATCTCATCGATCACGAGGTGACGCGGGTGAGCAGCGATCTGGGGTTCTCCGCGCATGGCTGAGGTGCCGCGGACGCCGCGGTGCCGGGAGCGGCGGATTTCTTCCTTCCGGGGGCGGCTCACGGTCGTGCCTCCTACGATGCGCGACATGACCCTGACGAACCAGTCGGCCGGAGGGGCCCGTTGACGGACGCTCCTGAGCCGGACAACCGGGCGGAGATACTCGAGCTCTACCAACTGGCCGTGGAGATGGCCGATCGGGTCTCGTCGCGCCGGGGCTCCGCGAACGCCTTCTTCCTGTCCGTGCAGACAGCGGTCGTCACCCTGGTCGGCTTCGGCTTCCCGAAGCTCTCCGCCTCCCCCTGGTGGGTCGCGCTGCCCGTGGCCCTGGCCGGTGTCACGCTGTCCGCCGCCTGGTGGCTGCAACTGCGCAGCTACCGGGACCTCAACACCGCGAAGTTCAAGGTCATCAACAACCTGGAGCGACGCCTCCCCGTCAGGATCTTCTCCGACGAATGGGCGTCCCTGCGCAGCGATCCGGTTCCCGGCTGGCGCAAGCGCTACGCGGAGTTGGGCACGTCGGAACGCGTCGTCCCCCTGGTGTTCGCCGTGGCGCACTTGATCCTCTTTGTGGGCACACTGGCCCAGTGACCTACCTCGATCCCCTCGCCGACCTGATCCGCTCCTGCCTGCCCCCCACGGCCGAGCCCCCCGCGGACTCCGACGATCTGTTCCGCATCTACGCCGTGCTCTTGCTGGCCAAGGGTGAGCAGGTCACCGACGAGGACGTGCACAACGCCTGGTCCGCCTGGATGCAGTCGGTGGACAACAGTCATGAGGCGCTCGTCCCCTTCCACGACCTCGACCCGAAGACGCAGGCCTTCGACACGCCCTATGCGGAGGCCATCCGTGCGGCGGCCGGCCGGTCGGGGCGCGGCACCGGCTGACCGCGGGGTGCCTCCTCCCACTCTCTGACTAGTCGTCAGACCGCGACGTCACCAGGCGTTTCGCGTCGAGCGGCTGAGGCGCAAGGCGTGCCTGTGCCGCGCGCTCGGGTTCGGGTTCGGGTTCCGGATTGCCGGTGCGCAGCACCCTGTTGACGCGTTCCGTGTCGAGCACGCGTTCCCAGCGGGCGACCACGAGGGTGGCGACGCTGTTGCCCGCGAGGTTGGTCAGGGCACGGCACTCGGACATGAACTTGTCGATGCCGAAGATCAGCATGATGCCGGCGGCGGGCACGGTGCCGACGGTGGAGAGGGTGGCGGCGAGCGCGATGAAACCGGCCCCCGTGATGCCTCCGGAACCCTTGGAGGTGAGGATCATGACGGCGAGCAGGCCGAGTTGCTGGCCGATGGTGAGGGGGGTGTCGGTGGCCTGGGCGATGTAGACGGCGGCCAGGGAGAGATAGATGGAGCTGCCGTCGAGATTGAACGAGTAGCCGGTCGGCACGGTCAGGCCGACGATGTCGCGGCGCACTCCGAGCCCTTCGAGCTTGGTCATCAGGCGTGGCAGCACGCTCTCGGACGACGAGGTGCCGAGCACGACGAGGAACTCCTCGCGCAGATGGCGCAGCAGCCGGAAGATATTGATCCTCAGCAGGGCGAGCACACCGCCGAGGACGACCACGACGAAGAACAGCGACGTGCCGTAGAACAGGCCGATCAGCCGTCCGAGGCTGGTGAGGGTGGAGACGCCGTACTTGCCGATGGTGTACGCCATGGCGCCGAACGCACCGACGGGGGCGGCGAGCATGACGTAGTGCAGGATCTTGAAGACGACCGCGCTGAGCCGGTTGACGCCGTCGACGAGCGGCGCGCCCACGGGCCCCACGGACTTCAGCGCGACGCCGAACAGGACGGCGAAGAAGATGACTTGGAGGATGTTGCCCTCGGCGAACGCGCCGACCGCGCTGGAGGGCACCAGGTCGGTGAGGAAGTGCCACCAGCTCTGGTTCTCGCCGTCCTTGACGTACTGGGCGGCGTCGCCGGAGAGCTGGAGGTCGCCGGGGTGGGCGTGGACCCCCTCGCCGGGCCGGAAGAGGTTGACCGCGAGCAGTCCGACGGCGAGCGCGGCCAGGGTGCCGGCCTGGAAGTAGACGAGGGACTTGAGGCCGACCCTGCCGACCCGGCGCAGGCTGTCGACCCCGCCGATGCCGGCCACGATCGTCAGGAAGACGATCGGGGTGATCAGCATCTTGATGGCGGAGACGAAGGTGGTGCCGACCGGCTCCAGGGCGACCCCCACGGAGGGGCTGAGCCAGCCGGTGAGGATGCCCGCGACGATCGCGGCGAGCACCCAGAAGTACAACTGCTGGTACCAGGACCTGGGCCGGGGCCCCGGCGGTGGCGCGGCAGAGGGCGTGCCGGGGGCGGGGGACGCGGTTGCTGCCATGGCGTTTCTCCTCGTCGAGGAACGTGGACGCAGCCGGGACGCGGTGCGCTCGCCCCCGGCCTCGCGCGGTGTCAGAGCAGTTCGAGGAGCTTCTCCGTGAACTGCGTGGTCGTGGCGCTGCCGCCGAGGTCGGGGGTGCGTACGTCGGTCTTGGCGAGCACCGCGGCGATGGCGTCGGTGACCTCGGCGGCGGCCGCGGCGTGGCCGAGGTGGTCGAGCATCATGGCCGCCGACCAGATCGCGCCGAGCGGATTGGCGATGCCGCGGCCCGCGATGTCGGGGGCGGAGCCGTGCACCGGCTCGAACATCGAGGGGAACTCGCGCTCCGGGTTGAGGTTGGCGGCGGGGGCGATCCCGATGGAGCCCGCCACGGCGGCGGCCAGGTCGCTGAGGATGTCGCCGAAGAGGTTCGATGCGACGACCACGTCGAAGCGGGCCGGGTCGAGGACGAACTTGGCGGCCAGCGCGTCGATGTGCTCCTGGTCCCAGGTCACCCGCGGATGGGCGGCGCCCCGCTCGGCGACCAGCTCGTCCCAGAACGGCAGGGTGTGCACGATGCCGTTCGACTTGGTGGCCGAGGTGAGCCTGCCGCCGCGCCGCTCGGCGAGCGCGAAGGCGTGGTCGAGGACGCGGGTCACCCCGGCGCGGGTGAACACGGCCTCCTGCACGGCCATTTCCTCCGCGAAGCCCCGGTTGAGGCGGCCGCCGATCTCGCTGTACTCGCCCTCGACGTTCTCCCGGACGACGACGAAGTCGACCTCTCCGGGCGCGGCGGCGCGCAGCGGGCTCTCGACGCCCTCGAAGACGCGGATCGGGCGCAGGTTGACGTACTGGCGAAAGCTCCGCCGGATCGGGATGAGCAGCCCCCACAGCGAGACGTGGTCGGGCACTCCCGGGTAGCCGACCGCGCCGAGCAGGATGGCGTCCTTGTCCCGCAGCTGGTCGATGCCGTCGTCGGGCATCATCGCGCCCTCGCGGGCATGGCGCTCGCACGACCAGTCGTACGACGTGTACGAGAAGCCGAAGCCGTGGCGGGCGCCGACGGCGTCGAGAACGCGCCGGGCGGGCGGCAGCACCTCGGTTCCGATGCCGTCACCGGGGATGAGTGCGATGTGGTGGTGGGTCATGTCCCGATTGCAGCAATCAGGCCACGGGGCCGTCCAAGACACTCTGCCGATCTGCCTTATAAGGCGTTCCTATGTGTCTCCGAGGGCGGAGAGTCCGCAGGTCACAAAGGTGCGGGCGGCCGGGGACCGACCGGTCCTGCGGCTCACCAGGGCGATCCGCAACGTCGTCCGCGGCTCGATCTCGACGACCAGCGCACCGGCCCGCTCGGCCGTCGTGCGCCAGGACTCGGTGACCACCGCGAGCCCGACCCCCGCGAGCACCAACGGCAGGATCGCCACCCGGTGTTCGGTCTCCGCGGCGATCGTGAAGCCGATCCCCCGCTCGCGCAGCCCGTCCACGTACGCGCGCATCCCGGTGCCCCGCTGGCCGACGATCAGCCGCTGCCCCGCCAGCTCCTCGCACGCCACGGGGCGGCCCGCCGCGAACGGCCCGTCGGGCGGGGTGACCAGGACGAACCGCTGCTCGCCCGCGGCGTGCGCGATCACCTCCTTGTCGGTCAGCGGCTCCGACGTCGCGAGGAGGCCCAGTTCGGTGGCGCCGGTGCGCACCATGTCGATGACGTCGCGCGCGGTGAAGGCCGCCCGGATGTTCACGGTCACGCCCGGGTAGCGGCCGCTGAACGCACGGATCATCGTGGTCAGCGGCTCCACCGCCTGGGACGGCATGGCGGCGATGTCCAGGCTCCCCTCGCGCAGTTCGTGCACCGCGGCGACGCTGGCGCGGGCCGTCGCCAGACTGCGCACGGCCGCCCTCGCCGGTTCGATCAGCGCGGTCCCGGCCTCGGTGAGCACGGCCCTGCGGCCGATCCGGTGGAACAGGCTGCTCCCCAGGTCCCGTTCCAGCGCCCGCACGGCCTGGGACAGCGAGGGCTGCGAGAGATAGAGCGCCGACGCCGCCCGGTTGAAACCCCCGTGGTCCACGATCGCGAGGAAGTACTCCAGCTGACGAACATCCATGCGCACATCCTCGCTCCGGTGCGGGCGCGGCAGGGCTTCAGGGCCGGGGGCCGGGGGGCCGGGGGCCGGGAGCCGGGAGCCGCGTCGCTCGCGACACCGGCCCCCCTCGTGCCCGTCCGCCTACCGCAGCTCGCAGTTCAGCGGCGGGTTGCCGGAGCCCACACGGCACAGGTCGCGGCCCGGACCGCCGTTGGCGAGGCCGTCGTTGCGCCCCGTCACCTTCAGCACGTCGGGGCCCTCCGCGCCGAGCACCTCTCCGTCGGCGGCGACCGGGCCGTTCACGGTGACGGTGTCCCGGTGCTCACCTGCATCGACGTATCCGGACGCGTTGATCCGGCCGAGCCGGATCGTGTCCGTGCCCGCGCCACCGCGCACCTTGCCCCACTTGCCGAGTACGCCGATGTCGAGGGAGTCGGGGCCGGGACCGCCCATGACGGTCGCTGAGTGCAGGATCTCCGGGTCGTAGCCCTTCTCCTCGGGCAGGATCTTGTCGGCGGGACCGTTGACGCTGCCGAGCTTGAGCGTGTCCTTGCCGGGGCCGCCCAGGACGTAGCTCATGCGGCCGGCCATGCCGACCTCGATGCTGTCGTCGCCCCCGCCACCTGCGACGTAGGCGGCGTTGATGTTGACGTCGGTGTCGTCGGGGCCGTTCATCCGCGTGACCTTGATCCGGTCGTTGCCCTTGCCGCCGACCGCCTTGGCGGTGTGGTGCAGGCTGGTGACGGTGAGGGTGTCGTCGCCGTCGTCACCGTACAGACCGGAGAGGTGGTCCAGCGGCTGCTGAGTGGCGGTGAGGGTGTCGTTTCCCGCGCCGCCGCGGATCTCCGCGTAGCGGGCGGTACGGACAGTGAGGGTGTCGTCGCCGCCCTCACCGTCGATGGTGACCAGGCCGCTGGCGTCGCCGATGACGATGCGGTCGTTGGCATCGCCGCCGTAGACGCCGCCCTTGTCGGGTCCTTCGAGGTTCTGGGGGATGGCGACACCCTCGGCCTTGATGGTGTCCTCGCCCGCACCTCCGTCGATCCGGCCGCCGAGGCCCTCGGTGCCCTGCGCGGGGTCGTCGGCGTTGCTCCTGACGTGGCCCACGGTGCCGGCGGTGATCGTGTCCTTGCCCGCACCGCCCCGGACCACGGCCTTCGCGCCCACGTTGCCGCGCGGGAAGTCGTCGGCACAGCCCTTGGGCGGCGGCGCGCCCTCGCCGATGGTGACCTTGTCGTCCCCCTCCCCTGCGTCGAGCAGGCCGCCCTTCGCGTCGAACGCCGCGTCGCCGCAGGCGAGTTCGCCGACGTCGTACGCGGAGACGGTGTCGGCGCCCCGGCCACCGAGCACCTTGGCGCCGTACGGGATGTCACCCTTCACGGTGATGGTGTCGGCGCCGTCCCCGGCGTCGATGGTGTCGCCCGGCTTGAGGTTTCCGGAGCAGACGATCGTGTCGGCGCCCGGGGTGGAGTCGCCGGTGCAGGACGCGGGCAGCGCCGTCACGGCCGACGGGGAGCCGCTCGGCACCGACGGGGCGGCGCTTGCCGAGGGGAACAGCGGAAGAGCCATCAAACTGAGGGTCGTTGACGCGACCACGACCGGCCTGTCGACCAGGCGCATGGCGGGTACCTCCAGTGCGAGAAGTGCGGGGCATGCGGGGCATGCGGGGCATGCGGATGGGTATTCCGGCTAAACGATCTTGGAATGCCTTCCACTTCTCTCACGTCCGCGCGGACCCGCGACTCGGCCTCTCCGCGCATGGCCTCGATCGGCGCAACGCTTCAGATCATCAACAGGCCCTTCCCTGTGCGCACTTGACGCGAACACGACGACCTGTATGGTCTAGGCCAACTAGGAATTCCCCTTCCGGTTGCCTGGACTTCTCCTGCGGTACCGGAGTGGGAACTCCGCCTCCCTTCGCGCCTCTTGGCCCCACCCTCGAGAGGACGCCCTGTCACGTGTGGGGTGCCCCACTGCCCCGTACGCGCAGGAAGACCTGATGTGAAGGAGCACATATGCGTTCCCATCGGAAAGTCGCCGCGATAGTCGGCGCCGCTCTCGCGCCGGTCATCGCCGTGAGCCTGCCCGCGAGTTCGGCGAGCGCCCACGGATACATCTCCAACCCGCCCAGCAGGCAGGCGCAATGCGCGGCCGGAACCGTCAGTTGCGGCGAGATCAAGTACGAGCCGCAGAGCGTGGAAGGGCCCAAGGGGCTCAGCAGCTGTAGCGGCGGAAACAGCAGGTTCGCCGAGCTCGACGACGACTCGAAGGGCTGGGCGGTCACCCCGGTCAATCGCACCCAGCAGTTCCAGTGGACGCTGACGGCCCGCCATTCCACCAGCACGTGGCAGTACTTCGCGGGCGGCCAGAAGATCGCGGAATTCGACGACGGCGGCGCACAGCCCGGCTCCACCGTCACGCACGACGTCGACTTCGGCAGTCTCAGCGGAAAGCAGAAGGTTCTCGCCGTGTGGAACATCGCGGACACCGCGAATGCCTTCTACGCCTGCATCGATGTGAACGTCGGTGGCTGAGGCAGGGTGACAACGCTGTCACGGGGCGGTGCGACCGCCGCCCGCCCCGTGACACTTCCCCGCAGGCGCATCGCCCCTCCGCACCATGGCAGTTCCCCGTCCGCACCATGGCTGTTCCCCATCCGCACCATGGCTGTTCCCCATCCGCACCATGGCTGTTCCCCGTCCGCACCATGGCTGTTCCCCCACCGGCCGAACTCCCCCGCCCCCCATCGGCCGCCGATGCCCGGCGGCCGGCCAAGGAGTCCACCATGCGCTCCCGCATCCTCGGGCTGCTGACCGCCACCGCGGCGGCCGCCTCCCTCGCCCTGCTGACGCTCGCCTCCCCCGCCTCCGCCGAGAAGGCGCCGAAGGGCGCGGCGGCCGAATTCATCGTCAGCGAGGCCCAGTTCGACCAGATGTTCCCGAATCGGAATGCCTTCTACACGTACAACGGCCTCACCGACGCGCTCAGTGCCTATCCCGGATTCACCCAGACCGGCAGCGACACCGTGCGCAAGCAGGAAGCCGCGGCCTTCCTCGCCAATGTGAGCCATGAGACGGGCGGCCTCGTCTACGTCGTCGAGCAGAACGAGGCCAACTACCCGCACTACTGCGACACCAGCCAGCCGTACGGATGTCCCGCCGGGAACGACAAGTACTACGGCCGCGGCCCGATCCAGCTCAGCTGGAACTTCAACTACAAGGCCGCGGGCGACGCGTTGGGCATCGATCTGCTCAACAACCCCGACCTCGTGCAGAATGACGCGGCCGTCGCCTGGAAGACCGGACTCTGGTACTGGAACACCCAGACCGGTCCCGGCACCATGACCCCGCACGACGCCATGGTGAACAGCGCGGGATTCGGCGAGACCATTCGCAGCATCAACGGCTCCCTCGAATGCAACGGAGGAAATCCCTCCCAGGTGCAGAGCCGGATCGACAGCTACAAGCATTACGCGCAGATACTCGGCGTGGACCCGGGCGGCAATCTCAGCTGCTGACGCCGCGCCGCGCCCGTCAGCCGTTCGGCAGGATCACGGCCCTGCCGTTGACGCGGCCCGCGTGCAGGTGCTCGTACGCCCTGGGTGCGTCATCCAGGGCGTACGTCTCCACATGGACGTCGACCGCGCCGGACCTGGCGAGGTCGAGGACCTCGATCAGCTCGGTGCGGCTGCCCCAGTACGGGGAGCGGACCGCGACGTCGTAGGCCGTGGTGCCGAAGCCGACGGACGCGGCGCCGCCGCCGATCCCGACGATCTGGACGTCCGCCTCGACGGCCGCGCAGGCCGTCGCCGTGGCGGCGGTGGGCGGGGCACCGACGAAGTCGAACACCGCCTGGGCGCCGAGACCGCCGGTCAGTTCGCGGACCTTCGACGCCGCGCGCTCGTCCGAGATGACCGCGTCGTGGGCGCCGACCTCGCGGGCCAGGGCCAGCTTCTCCTCGGTGACGTCCAGGGCGATCACCCGGGCCGGGGTCAGCGCGCGCAGGAGCTGGATGGCGACGTGCCCCAGGCCGCCCGTGCCGATGACCACGGCGGTGCTGCCCGGCGTCAGCTTGGGCAGCGAGGTCTTGATCGCGTGGTACGGGGTCAGGCCCGCATCGGTGAGCGGCACGGCGGTGACCGGGTCGAGGTCGCCGAGCGGGACCAGGTGGCGCGGGTCGTCCACGAGCAGGTACTCGGCGATGGCGCCGGGCGCCCCGAGCCCGGGCGGGCGGATGCCGAGGTCCGCGGCGCGGGTGCAGTAGTTCTCCTTGCCCTGCGCGCACATCGCGCAGGTTCCGCAGCCCCACGGCCCGTACACGGCCACGGAGTCGCCGAGCGCGAACCCGGTGACGCCGTCGCCGAGCGCCGCGACGGTGCCCGCGCCCTCATGGCCGAGGGTGAGCGGCAGCGGGAAGGACAGCGCCTCCGCGGGCATGCTCATCACGGCGATGTCCGAGTGGCAGACACCGGCGGCGGTGACCTTCAGCAGGACCTGGCCGGGGCCCGGTTCGGGGCGCGGGACGGTGACCACCTCGGGGTGGGCGCCGACGCTGCGGTACTGGACGGCCTTCATCTCGGCGGGCAGGCCGGGAAGTTCTTGCCCTGACATCTCTTGCGCCTCTCTTCTTGTGCTCGTCCCTTGTTGTGCTCATCGTCCCGGCTCAGCGTGCCGCGTAGCCGCCGTCGACCAGGTGGTAGCTGCCGTTGACGAACGAGGCGCGGTCGGAGAGCAGGAACAGGGTGAGTTCGGCGACCTCCTCCGCGGTGCCGAGGCGGCCCTGCGGGTGCAGCGAGATCAGGTGCTCGCGCTGGGCCTCGGCGCCCTGGAGCAGGGGCGTGTCGATGAAGCCGGGGGCGACGGCGTTCACGCGGACGCCCTGGGCCGCGTACTCGACGGCGGCGGTCTTGGTCAGGCCCACGACCGCGTGCTTGGCGGCGGAGTAGGCGGGCGAGCCCGCGAAGCCGTTGGTGCCGAGGATGGAGGACATGTTGACGACCGCGCCGCCGCCGGAGGCGAGGATCCGCGGCAGCTCGTACCGCAGGGAGTAGAAGACGCCGTTGAGGTTGGTGTCGATCACCCGCTGCCAGTCCGCCACCGCGTACTCCCCGGTCGGCGCGGAGGCGCCGGCGATCCCCGCGTTGTTGACCGCGAGGTGCAGTCCGCCGAACGTCTCGGCGCCGGACTCGACGGCGCGCCGCACGGACTCCGGGTCGGTGACGTCGACGCGCACGGCCACGGCGCGGCCGCCCGCTTCGGTGAGGGCGTCGGCGACGTCCTTCGCGCCCGCTTCGTTGTGGTCCGCGACGACGACGGACGCGCCCGCCGCGGCGAGGCGGCGGGCCACTTCAAGGCCGATGCCGGAGGCGGCACCGGTGACCAGGGCGGTCTTTCCGGTGAACTCGCCCTCGGCGCTCGGGGTGGTGGTGGTGTTCGTGCTGGTGCTGGTCCCTGCGGGCATGGACATGGTGGTACCTGGTTTCACTTGCCGGTGGTGCGGGGTGCGGGCTCGTCCGCGAGGGCCGCGAACGCCGCGTCGATGAGCTGCGGGAGAGGTGTGGCCGCGCCGGGCGCGATCCAGAACCGCACGGCGGTGCCGAACGCGCCGACCGCGAGGGAGACGGCGAGCGCGGGGCGCAGCTCGCGCCCCGCGTCCAGGCCGAGGCGCCGCGCGACGATCGCCACGGACTCGTTCTCGGCCTCGTCCCGCACCCGCAGATAGGCGGGCAGCAGCGAGGGCTCGCGATGGAGCAGGCGCAGCAGGTCGCCGGTGCGGGGAGCGCGGTGCCAGGCGGCGGGGTCGTCGTCGAGCCAGCTCCGCAGGGCCCGGTAGTAGGCCGTGAGCGGGCCCTCGTCCGCGGGGCGCGCCTCCAGTGCCGCGTTGATCCGGGCGTAGTCGGCGCGCAGCGCGTCGACCACGGCGTCCTCCTTGCCGGTGAAGTACCGGGAGAAGGTGCGGCGGGAGACGTCGGCGCGTTCGCTGATCGTCTCGACGGTGACCTGGTCGAGGCCGTGGGCGAGGACGAGGTCCACGGCGGCGCCCGCCATCGCGTCCCGGCTCTCCTGAACCTTGCGGGTCCTGCGGCTCTCCGTGGTGCTCATGCTTCGACTGTACTCCTCGAAGTGTCCCAATGGGACACATGGCCCGTCGGGACACTTTGAGGACGGCGTGTCGGGCACCGCCGGGGGCGGCTCGCCGGGGCACTTCGGGGACGGCCTGCCGGGTACTTCGAGGGCTACCCGCGGGGACACTTCGGGGGCTACCCACCGGAACACCTCGGGGACGGCCCGTCGGGACACTTCGAGGACGCCCCACCGGAACACCCCGGGAACGGCCCGCCGAGACACTTCGAGGACGCCCCACCGGAACACCCCGGGGACAGCCCGCCGAGACACCTCGGGTACGCCCCACCGGAACACCTCAGGGACGGCCCACCGGAACACCTCAGGGACGCCCCACCGGGACACCTCGAGGACGCCCCACCAGGACACTTCAGGAACGGCCCGCCGGAACACCTCGGGTACGCCCCACCGGAACGCCTCAAGGGCGCCCCGCCAGAACGCTCACCCCTCCGTCACCTCGACCTGATCGGACACCGCCACGACCAGGACGCGTGAGTCCTCCTCCGTGGCCCGCCAGCTGTGTCGTACGCCGCCGGACAGGAGGATGCTGTCGCCGCGCCCGAGGCGGTGGACGCGTCCCTCGGCCACCACCTCGACGGCGCCGTCGGCGACATACATCAACTCGTCGTTGCGGTGCAGGAATTCGCGGCCCGCGTCCGATTCCCCGGTGAACTCCAGGGCGTGGACCTGGTGCTGACCCCGCGTCAGCGGCCGTACCCCCGTGCCCGGCGTGAGTCCGCCCGCGTCGCCCGCGCGCACGACGTCGACGACCCGGCGTTCGTCGGACGCGGCGAGGAGCTGGACGGCCGTGGTGTCCAGGGCGTCGGCGATGCGCTGGAGCGAGCGCATGCTGGGGCGGGCGCGGTCGTTCTCGATCTGGCTGAGGAACGGGACGGAGAGTCCGCTGCGCGCGGCCACCGCCGCGAGCGTGAGGTCGAGGCTTCTGCGCCGCCGCCGGACGGCCCCGCCCACGCGCGGCGTGCCGTCGCCGTCGCCCCGGCCGCCGTCTCCCCCGGCCGTGCCCGCACCCGTCCCCATGCCCGTTTCCGCCCCCATGTCCGTGCCCATGCCCTGCACCCTAATTCGCCGCGGCACCCGCTCCGGACGCACTTTCGTACGGCTGTCACACGCACGACACACTCCCCCTCTAGCTTCAAAGTCGTTCGCTGTCGTCAAAGAAAGTTTGATGACGTCGCTTCGATGCCGTAGGGGACCCCGCCATGCCCGCCGTCGACCAGAACTCCCGCCGCCGCCACGCCACCGGACTCATCGCGCACGACCCGGACACCGCCTTCGCGGGCTACACGATCTTCGCGCCGCTCACCGGTTCCGGCGAGGTGTACCTCGTCGACATGGAGGGGCGCACCGCGCACCAGTGGACGTTCCCCTACCGGCCGGGGCGGCACGCGCGCGTGCTGCCGGGCGGCGACCTCGCGTACAACGGCGTCCTGCCCGGCGAGGACGCGCTGTTCCCCATGTGGCACAAGTACCGGGGCGGCGTGATGCTCCGGGCCGCCCCCGACGGGACCGTCCTGCGCGAGCACCGCGATCCGCTCCAGCACCACGACGCGCACCACCTGGCCGACGGCCGCATCCTCTACACCGGGCTCGAACCCCTGACGGGCGCGGACGCGGCCGGGGTCGTCGGCGGTGTGCCCGGGTCCGAGGCAGCGGACGGCACCGTCTGGGCCGACACGATCCGCGAAGTCGACGCCGAGGGGCGGACGGTGTGGTCGTGGCGCGCGTCGGAGCACCTCGACCGGGACGCCTACGCGCTGCACCCCGCGTACGCCCGCGAGCACTGGCCGCTGATCAACAGCGTCACGCCGCTCGCCGACGGGAACATCCTCGCGAGCCTGCGCAGCGTCTCCGCCGTGGTCGTCATCAGCAGGGCGACCGGCGAGATCCTGTGGCGCACCGAGCCCGGCACGGTCTCGCAGCAGCACGCGCCGACCGAGCTGGCCGACGGCAACTTCCTCGTCTTCGACAACGGCGTGTTCCGGCCCCACCACGACGTCCCGTACTCGCGGGTCGTGGAGATCGAGCGGGCGAGCGGCGCGGTGGTGTGGGAGTACCACGACCCGGCGCGGGAGTTCTTCTTCGCGCCGTTCATGGGCAGCGCGCAGCGCCTCGCGAACGGCAACACGCTGGTCACCGACTCCCCTTCGGGCCGGATCTTCGAGGTGACGGCCGAGGGGCAGCTGTGTTGGGAGTACGTCGTGCCGTACTTCGCCGGGTACCAGGAGTCGGAGGTGCGCGGCCTGTTCCCCGCCGAGCCCAACGCCGTCTTCCGCTCCTACCGCTACGCGGCGTCCGAACTGCCCTGGCTGGACCGTGCCGGTGGTGCCTCATGAGCGCGCCGACGGGGACCGGCGCGGTGGCGCCGGTGGACGAACGCGTGCCGCTGCGGCGCCTGTTGCCGCTGTCGGCGCAGCATGTGCTCGCGATGGTCGCGGCGCCCGTGTCGACCGTCTTCCTCACGGCGGGCGCCCTGCGCCTGTCGCCCGGGGACACCGCGTCGCTGCTGAGCGCGGTGCTCGTGCTGTGCGGCGCGGGCGCGCTGCTCCAGTCCCTCGGGGTGTGGCGGATCGGGGCGAAGCTGCCGTTCGTGATGCTGCCGGGCGGCGCGGCCACCGCGCTGTTCCTGCAGATCGCCGAGGACCACGGGGCGGCCACGGCCACCGGGTCCGTGCTGCTCGCCGCGGCGCTCCTGCTCGCCGTACTGCCGCTGTACGCACGCGTCGTACGGCTCTTCCCGCCCCTGGTGATGGGGGTGACGGTGCTGCTCATCGGCATCGCGATGGTGCGGGTGGCGGCGCAGCTGATCGCGGGGAACGGCGCACAGCCCGCCCAGCCGCGGGCGGTGGTGCTCGCCGGGCTCACCGTGGCCGCGACCGTGGGGGCGTATCTGCTGCTGCGGGGCGTGTGGCGGCAGACCGCGGTGCTCATCGGGATGGCGGCGGGGACGCTGCTCGCGGTGGTCACGGGTCTCGGAGAGTTCCGTCCCGCCGAAGGCTCCGGGTTCTCCCTTCCCGCCCTTCTCCCTTACGGCGCCCCGCACTTCGACCTGCTCGCCGCCCTTCCGCTGCTGCTCTTCAGCCTCACCACGCTCGCGGAGATCACCGGGCAGACCGTCCTCAACAGCGAGTCGGCGGGCCGCGTGCCCGATCCGGGCCGCGATGTGCCGCGGGTGGCCAGGGCCGACGCGCTCGTCTCGCTGGTCGGCGGCCTCTTCGGCACGTCGCTGATGGTGACCAGCGCGGAGAACATCGGCATCGGCAGGCTGACCGGGGTGCGCAGCCGGTTCGTGACGGCGGGCGCGGGCGTCCTGCTCGTGGCGACCGGGCTGCTCGCGCCCGTCTCACGGGCGGTCGCGGGCATCCCCGCCGCGGTCGTCGGCGGCTCCTCGCTCGTCGTGTACGCGGTCATCGCGGTGCTCGGCGTGGAGATGCTGCGCCGCGCCGATCTGGGCGGCGGCCCCGCGGAGGGCACGGGCTCGATGGTCGCGGCGCTCGCCCTCGCGGCGGGGCTGCTTCCGCTGCTCTCCCCCGGTCTGTACGACGGTTTCCCCGCCTGGGTGCGCACGGTGCTCGGCAGCGGGGTGGTGGCGGGCACGCTGACGGCGGTGCTGCTCTCGGCACTGCTGCGCGGCCGCGGCGGGCCCGACGGTCCTGGCAGCCGTGGCACATCCGACGGTCCCGGGTGAGGGCCGGCGGGGCGGGTCAGTCGCTGTGCAGGGCGTCGCGCGCCTCGTCCTCGGCGGTCCGCCGCGCGGCGCCCGACTCCCGGGCGGCCGTCGTGTCGATGACCACGTCGTGGAGGGTGCCGCGCCAGGGGTACGGCGGCCGGTAGGCACCGGGGTCCACCGCGAGGCCCCGGTCGTACCCCACGCACAGGCCCGTGCCGCCGTGCTGGAAGGTGTACGGGAACGCACCGCCGAGCGGCACGGCGGCGACGTCCGCACCGTCCACGACGAGGGTGAACCGCCCGTGCCCCGGCGGCTGTTGACCCTGCGCCGGGTCGAACCGCACCCCGATCCGGTGCCTGCCAGGCGTCAGCGGTGCGTCCGCCGCGACCCGGTCCAGGTCCCCGGCCCGCGAGCAGGCGAAGGCGGGCCGGCCCTCGTGGGCGTACAGGACGAATCCGCCGTTGAGGTCGCCGAGCGCGCACAGCACCCCGGCCGCCGCGCCGTCTCCCGGCACCTCGGCGTCGGCGGTCAGGGTGAATCCGCCGAAGAGCAGCGGCAGCGCCTCGTCGTGCACGGGTGAGCCGCCCGGCAGATAGCGGGCGCGGGCGGGCGGCGGCCAGGCGGGCGGGATCATCGCACCGAGGCGCTCCTGCATGCGGTCGTCCAGGGGCAGTACGTCATTGCGTACCGCCTCCGCGTCCCACAGCTCCGCCAGTTTCCGTACGACGTCCGGATGCCGCTCGGCCACGTCATGGGCCTCCGCGAAGTCGTCCGAGAGGCGGAACAGGGACCAGCGGTCGGCGGTGAAGTCGCGGCTGCCCGGGAGCAGTTGTTCCTCGTCGGCGACGCCCCGCGACACGTGGTCCGTGGTGGCCTTCCAGTCGCCGTGCACGATCGAGCGGGAGCCCAGCATCTCGAAGTACTGGGTGGGGAAGGGGCGTTCGGCGTCGGCGTCGTCGATGACGGGCAGCAGGCTGCGGCCGTCGACGGGCTGTTGGGGCACCCCGTCGACCTCGTCCGGCGCCCGGACTCCGCAGGCGTCGAGGATGGTCGGCATGAGGTCGACGACGTGCGTGAAGCCGGTGCGGACGGCGCCCGCGTCGCGGATGCGGCGCGGCCAGTGGGCGATGAGCGGGGCGCGGGTGCCGCCGAGCCAGGTGTAGCGCTTCCACAGCCGCAGCGGGGTGTTGCCCGCCCAGGCCCAGCCCCAGGCGTAGTGCGGATAGGTCGCGGGGCCGCCCCAGTCGTCGAGCGCGGCGAGGTTGCGGGCCGCGCTGTCCTGCGAACGGGCCGTGAAGCGATGTTCGTTGAGCGTGCCGAGCCTGCCGCCCTCGGCGCTCGCGCCGTTGTCGGAGAGGACGAGGACGAGGGTGTCGTCGAGGCGTCCGGTGCGGCGCAGGAAGTCGAGCAGGCGCCCGATCTGGGCGTCGGTGTGGGTGAGGAATCCCGCGAACACCTCCTGCATGCGCGCGAAGACGCGCCGTTCGTCGCCGTCGAGTTCCCGCCAGTCCTGGATCCAGGGCGGGCGTGCGGAGAGCGTGGTGCCGCCGGGGACGACGCCGATGGCGGTCTGCCGGGCGAAGGCCTCCTCGCGCACCCGCTCCCAGCCCTGGTCGAAGCGGCCCCGGTAGGCGTCGCTCCAGGCACGGGGCACGTGGTGCGGAGCGTGCGTCGCGCCGAGCGGGAAGTAGAGGAAGTACGGCTTGTCCGGGGTGGCCTGTTTCTGGTCGAGGATCATGCGGATCGCGGAGTCGGCGAGGTCCTCGCTGAGGTGGTAGCCGTCCTCGGGGCGGCCCGGCGGCTCGGTGTAGTGGTTGTCGCGCACGAGGTGCGGGGCGTAGTGGTTGGTGTCGCCCTGCAGGAAGCCGTAGAAGCGCTCGAAGCCGTAGCCGAGCGGCCAGCGGTCGAAGGGGCCCGACGCGGTGCGTTCCCAGCGGGGCGTGAGATGCCATTTGCCGACGGCGAGCGTGGAGTGGCCCGCGTCGCGCAGGAGCCGGGGCAGCGGCGCCGCGGACGTGGGCAGGCGGGCGGTGTAGCCGGGGTGGGCGATCGGCAGGTCGACGAGGAAGCCCATGCCGACCGCGTGGTGGTTGCGGCCCGTGAGCAGACTGGCGCGGGTCGGGGAGCACATCGCGGTGACGTGGAAGCGGTTGAAGCGCAGCCCGTCGGCGGCGAGCCGGTCCAGGTGGGGTGTCGCCATGTCGGAGCCGTAGCAGCCGAGTTGGGCGAAGCCGAGGTCGTCGAGGACGATGACGACGACGTCCGGGGCGCCGGGCGCGGGGCGCGGCCCTTCCGGGTGGCGGGGGTCAGTCATCCGCGGTGCCTCCTGGGTCCGGGGGACGGGAGTGGTGCGCGAGGCCGGTGGGCGTCTGCGGTGGCAGGAGTGCGTGCGTCGCGGGCGAGACGGGTGCGGTGAGGACGGCGACCGCGGCGTCGACGAGGTTCGCCACGAGCAGGTCCGTACGGCGCCCGGGGGTGGCCGCGCCGGACTGCAGGGCCCGTTCGTGGTCGGCGAGGGTGTGCAGCGTGAGGCCGATGAAGACGCGCCACCGGTCGGCGCGGACCGGGGCGGGGAGTTCGGCGAGGCAGGCGTCGATGCGCAGCCGGAGCTGGTGCAGGGCGCGCGTCCAGGGCGCGGCGGCCAGGTCGTAGGGGGCGATGCCCTCGACGTACAGCGCCTGCGCGACGAAGCGCAGGAAGTGGCTGGGCGGCGCGTCCGCGCCGGCCGTCGCGCGGGTGATCCGCTCGGCCATGGGGTGCACGAACACCTCGGCCAGCGCCCGCAGTTCCTTGCCGCGGCCCTGTTCGTCGAGGGCCGCGATGCGGCGCAGCTGCCCTTCGTTGGTCGGTTCGAGCCGGTACGCGTACACGGCGGTGACCAGGCCCCGCTTGTCGCCGAAGTGGTAGGCGACGGCCGAGGTGTTGCGCTGTCCGGCGGCCGCGGCGATCTCGCGCAGCGACACCGCGTGGATGCCCCGCTCGGCGAAGAGCCGCTCGGCGGTCTCGATCAGCCGGATCCGGGTGCCTGCGGGGTTCGGGCGGGGTTCGTCCACGTCGGTCAGTGTGCGGCCCTTGCCCCTTCAACGCAACTGCGTTAAACAGTGAACTCGGCCCAGGCGCACGTCAGTTGACCTCGCCCACCGCCATGCCCCGATCACGGCACGGGGTTCCGGGCGACCGACCGAGCGGTGGTGCGACACCAGCCATGCCCTCCGATCCCGCGCACCCCGCCCCGCTGCCCGACGGCCTCTCCCCCGCCTCGTACGCCCTGCTCCTCGCCCCGCTCATCCTCCTCACCGAGGTCGCGGCGCTCGAACTCACGCTGATCTACCCCGTGTTGCCCCTCCTGTCCGACGCCTTCGACACGGCGTCGATCGGCTGGACGCTGACCGTGGTGAGCCTGACGGGCGTGGTGGCGCAGCCGCTGCTCGGCCGGGCCGCCGACGTCATCGGGAAGAAGCGGATGATCCTGTACGCCGCGGGGGCCTTCGCCGCGGGCTCGCTGATCTGCGCGCTCGCACCCTCCTACCCCCTGTTCCTCGCGGGGCGGGCCGTCCAGGGCACCTGCCTGGTGATGGCCCCGGCCGCGTACGGACTGATCCGGGACGTCTTCCCGGCCCGTGTCGTCCCGGTGGCGCTCGGCGCGGTGACCACCGGCATCGGCCTGAGCGCGATCATCGGCCCGCTGATCGGCGGCGCACTGGGCCAAGTCCTCGGGTACCGGGCGGTGTTCTGGTTCGGGCTCTGCTATGTCGCCGCGCTCACGCCGTGGTTCGCCCGCACCCTGCCCGAGTCACCGGTGGTGCGGCCGCGCGAGGAACGGCGCGGCATCGACGTGGCGGGCGGCCTGCTGCTCGGGGCGGGCGCGGGCGGTCTGCTGCTGTTCATCGGGCAGGGCGCCGCCTGGGGCTGGGCATCGGCGGCCACGCTCGCCGCCCTCGGCGGTTCGCTGCTGCTGCTCCTCGGTTTCGTACGCCGTGAACTGCGCACGCCCCGGCCGCTGATCGACCTGCGCCTGCTGACCGGGCCCGCGCTGCGCTGGACGCTGCTCGCGGCCTTCTCGGGGGCGTTCGCGATCGGCGGGACGGCCTTCGCGATGCCGATGCTGGTGCAGACACCCACCGCGCTCGGCTACGGATTCGGCATGAGCGTGCTCGGCGCCGCCGTGTTCCTCGTGCCGCAGGGCCTCATCGGCGCGGCCTGCGGCCCCCTCGGCGGCCTGCTCGCGCGGCGCCGCGGCTCCCGGCACACGCTCCTTGCCGCCCTGACCGGACTCTCCGCCGCGACGCTCACCCTGGCGCTGCTGCACACCGCGCTGTGGCAACTCCTGCTGGCCGCGCTGTTCATGGGCGTGGGCTTCGGCTGCTTCTTCGTCGGGGTCTCCAACCTCGTCGTGGAGGCCGTCCCCGCCGACCGCACCGCGGTCGGCGCGGGCCTGATGGGCGTCGCCAACAACCTCGGCCAGGCGACGGGCGTCACGGTCCTCGGCGCGGGCCTCGTGGTGGCGGCGGCCATGCGGCACGGGCGGCAGCCCGCGACGGGCGGGATGCTGCGACTCGCGGGCGCGGAGGCGACGTCGGGAACGGAGGCGACGTCGGGAACGGAGGCGACATCGGGAACGGAGGCGACATCGGGGACGGAGGCGACGTCGGGGACGGAGTGAGCGCTCAGCGCGCCGCGCGGGCCCTGCGCCACTCCGGCGCGAGCACGGACCAGATCTCCTCGTCATGCCGCTCGCCCCGGTACAGATAGGACTCCCGCAGCACCCCTTCCTTCGTCATCCCCAGCCTGCGGGCCACCGCGATGCTCGGCGCGTTGCCCGAGGACACCCACCAGTCCACGCGGTGGATGCCCCGTTCCTCGACGGCCCAGTCGATGACCGCGCGCACGGCGCGGGTGACCAGGCCCCTGCCGACCGCGGCGGGCTCCAGCCAGCACCCCGCCTCCGCGGTGCCCTGCGCGACGTCGAACGTCCGCAGGAGGACCGCGCCGACCAGCGTGCCGTCCGTCCTGATGCCGAAGAGCCGCCCGGTGTCGGCCGCGGTCTTCTCGGCGTACGCCTGGAGGTAGGCGCGGCTGGACTCCAGGTCGGTGACGACGTCGGGCAGGCCGTTGTGCCGCCCGATGAACTCCCTGCCCCGGTCGATGTGGGCCAGGAACTCCTCGGCCTGCCACGGTTCGAGCGGGTGGAGCTCCGCGCCGTCGTCCCCCAGGGATACCGCGTACATCGTCACCTTCCAGCGTCGGGCCCGGTGTGCACTGCCAAGGGATCTTCGCACGGGTGTCCTGCCGCGTCCCGATGTGGCTCGAATTTCGTTGCGGACGTGACGACTTCACACCCCCTCCACGTATACGCTCCGCCGACCGCGGCATTGCCGGTGTGCGTCAGAAAAGGAGTGGGCAGGCGTCCCCCGGGAGGTGTACCCAGCACCGACCGGGCAGGTGTGGCCGTTCCGTCGCGCCATGGCCACCGCCCGACCGCTCACGTGAGGAAAGAGGACATGTCTGTGCCCCTGCAGAACCCCCCGGCCGCGGCGACCCTGCTCCTCCTGGTCGACGCCACGGAAGGCGACGAGGACGAGGACATCCTGGCGCGGCTGGCCCGCAGCGCTGCCGCCGTCCCGGGTGTCGACGCGGCCAGTTGCGCCATCACCACGCGGCCGGGCCACGCTCCGCACTCCGCGGCGTCGGACGATGTCGCGGAGCAACTGGAGCGCGTGCAGCTGGAGTTGAAGGAGGGGCCGTGCCGTGACGCCGCGCGCACCCGCAGAGCCCTCAACGACGTGCCCATGACCCATCCGCAGAGCCGTGTCCGCTGGCCGACGTTCACCCGGCGCGCCCTGGACGCCGGGATCACCGCGGTCACCGCCCTGCCCATCAGCCACCGCGGGCACCTCACCGGTTCCCTCGACCTCTACCACCAGCACCGCTCGCTGCACCCCGCCGGCGCCCAGTGGGGGCAGATGCTCGCCGACGCCGCGGCCATCGGCCTGGCGCACCGCACCGAACTGCGCACCGCACGGGTCCGGCACGATCAGCTGGAGACCGCGCTGACCAGCCGCATCCTGATCGAACAGGCCAAGGGCATCCTCGCCGAACGCCTCGACTGCACCACGGACGCCGCCTTCGACCGGCTGCGCGGCCACGCCCGCAGTCACCAGATGAAGCTCGTCGACCTGTCGCGCGACATCATCACCAACCCGCATTCGGCCACCCCGTTCGCCCGCCGCTGACACCGGACCCGGCGCGACGGCACACCCGGCGCAATCCCGGCGGCCCGCCGCGGGCCCCGGCAGGACGTCAGACGGGAAGCTCCGCGAGCCAGCCCGACAGGATCCGGCTGACCTCGGCGGGGCGTTCCTGCTGGATCCAGTGGCCGCAGCCGTCGAGGACGTGCGAGGCGCGCAGGCCGGGCAGCGTCTCGGGGAAGGCCTTGATCGCGTCGGCGAGCCACATGGTGGAGGCGTCGCGGGCGCCGCCGACGAACAGCGACGGCTGGGTCAGCGGGGCCCCCGCGAAACCGGCGAAGTCCGCCCAGTCCCTGTCCATGTTCCGGTAGCGGTCGAGCGCCCCGGTCAGGCCGGTCCGCTCGAACTCCCCGGCGTAGACGTCGAGTTCACGCTCGCCCAGCCAGCCGGGCAACCGCCCCTTCGGGAACCGGTCCCGCAACAGACCGCCGCGGCTCGCGAAGTGCGGGTCGGGCGCGCCGGGTCCGGGCATGGTGTCGCCGGAGAACGCGGCGTAGAAGCCCGCGAGCCAGCCCCGCACGTCGGGTTCGATCTCGGCCTCCGCGCGGCCCGGCTCCTGGAAGTACGAGACGTAGAACTCCTCGTCGCCGCCCATGCCCGCGAACACCTCACTGGGGCGGGGCCCGCCCGGCGGCGTGTAGGGCACGCTCAGCAGTCCGACCGCGCGGAAGACGTCCGGCCTGACGAGCGCGGAGTGCGCGGCGATGTTCGCACCCCAGTCGTGCCCCACGATCACCGCGGTCTCCTCGCCGAGCGCGTGCACCACGGCGACGGCGTCGTCGACGAGGTCGAGCATCCGGTACGCGGCGGTGTCCGCGGGCCTCGACGACCGGCCGTAGCCGCGTACGTCGACGGCGACCGCGCGGTACCCGGCCGCGGCGACGACCGGCAGTTGGTGGCGCCACGAGTACCAGGACTCCGGGAAGCCGTGCACCAGGAGGACGAGCGGCCCCGTCCCCTGCTCCACCAGATGGATGCGGCCCGCGGGCGAGGGGACCAGACGGTGCGTGCGGTCCGCCTCGGCTGAGGACAGGGACGGGGACATGGGCCCTCCTGGAGTGCTCGGCGCAGTCGATGTCCCGAGCATGCGACGACACCGGTGAACGACGCGAAGGCCGTTGCCACTTCGGCAAATCACTGCAACGGGGGCCCCGATCAAGAGGCGACGTACGCGTACGAAGACGGAACGACCGCGTACGACTACGGCACGATCGAGTCCACGTACCCGCCGTCGACCCGCACCGCCCCGCCCGTCGTCGCGGACGCCAGCGGCGAGCTGAGGTAGACCACCATGTGCGCGATCTCCTCGGGCTCGATGAGCCGCTGGATCAGCGACTGGGGCCGGTGCTTGACCATGAACTCCCGCTGCGCCTCCTCCCAGGGCAGCGCGCGGTCGACCAGTTCGTAGACGAAGTCCTCCACGCCGCCGGTGTGCGTGGGGCCCGCGATCACGGAGTTGACGGTGACGCCCGTGCCCGCCGCCTCCTTCGCGAAGCCCCGGCTCACCGCGAGCAGCGCGGTCTTCGACATGCCGTAGTGGATCATCTCGGCGGGCGTGGCGAGCGCCGAGTCGCTGGCGATGTTCTGGATCCGGCCCCAGCAGCGGTCCTTCATGCCCGGCAGGTAGTGGCGGATCATCCGCACCGCGGTCAGGACGTTGACCTCGAAGTAGCGGCGCCACTCGGCGTCGCTGATGTCCAGGGCGGGCTCGGTGCCGAACACGCCGAGGTTGTTGACGAGGATGTCCGCCCGCGGCAGCACGTCGAAGACCTGCGCCGCGCCCTCGTCGGTGGAGATGTCGCCGGGCGCCGCGAGGAACTCGGCGCCGCCGCACTCGCCCTTGAGCCGGTCGACGGCGGCGTCCACGGAGTCCCGGGAGCGCCCGTTGACGGCGACCCGGGCACCCGCCCGGGCCAGGCCGAGGGCGATCGCCGCGCCGATTCCCTGGGTCGATCCGGTCACGAGCGCGGTCTTGCCGGAGAGATCGACGAGCACGGTGCGTACCTCCTGGGGTTCTTGGCATCCTGGAACGTGAGTTCCCCCCATCCTCACCCCCTATCCCTTGCCCCGCTCCAGCACCTCGACCAGTACGCGCACATGCCCGTGCGGCAGGTCCTTCGTGGCCGTGAGGAGGGTCAGGCGGCCCGCGCGGGCGACGGTGCGCAGCCGGTCGAGTTCCGTGGTCCGCGCCGGGTCCGCCAGTTCGTGCCGGTACCGCTCGGCGAATTCCTCGTAGCGCTCGGGATCGTGGTCGTACCAGCGGCGCAGTTCGTTCGAAGGCGCCAGTTCCTTGTCCCACGCGTCGAGGCAGGACCGCTCCTTGGACACCCCGCGCGGCCAGAGCCTGTCGATCAGGACGCGGGTGCCGTCGCCGGGCGACGCCTCGTCGTAGACGCGCTTGACCTGTACGTCCAGGGGGCGGCTCGGCGTCATGGCGGCGTTCTCCGTCCGTCGGGGGTGTCGGGGTGCCTCTCAAGGCTGCGGGTGGCACCGCCCGCCCGCCAGCCGCGGGGCCGCCGCCGCGCGGCTCGGCGGCGGGTGACCCGTTCGGGCGAGCATCCCGGGCCGCCGCGGCGCCGCCCTGTTCCAGTGAGGCCATGACGGGACGGATCGGCAGGGTCGACCGGCGGTGGTTCGAACGGGTGGCGGCGGCGCGGCTGCCGGGCGCGGAGCAGCTGCTGCCGCCGCTCAGCTCGGCGGCCGACCACGGACGGCTGTGGCTGGGCACCGCCGCGGTGCTCGCGGCCGCGGGCGGCCCCGCGGCCCGGCGTGCGGCGCGGCGCGGGGTGGGCGCCCTCGCGCTCGCCTCGCTCACCACGAACGCCGTGGCCAAGTACGCCGTGCGTCGCCGCCGTCCCGTCCTGGACGCGGTTCCGGTGGTGCGGCGCCTGGCGCGGGCGCCGTGGACGTCGTCGTTCCCCTCCGGCCATGCGGCATCGGCGGCGGCGTTCGCCGCAGGGGTGGCTCTCGAAACGCCCCGGTACGGCGCGCTGGTCGCGCCGGTCGCCGCGGCCGTGGCCTTCTCCCGGGTGTACGTGGGGGTCCACTACCCCGGCGACGTGCTCGCGGGCTGTGCGCTCGGCGCGGCGGCCGCGGCGGTCACCTGCTACTGGTGGCCGCCGCGTCCCTCGCCCGCGCAGCACCTGCGGACCCGGGTGGCGGCGCCCGCGCTGGACGACGGCGAAGGTCTGGTCGTGGTCGTCAACTCCGGTTCGGGCAAGGGCGTTCCGGGCCGGCTGCCCGCGCGTGAGCACCTGGAGCTGCTGCTGCCCCGGACCGAGATCCTGGAGCACGGCCCGGGGGACGAGCTCGGCGACGTCCTGGACAAGGCCGTGGCGCGGGCGTCCGGTGCGGCCGGTGTGCTCGGGGTCTGCGGCGGCGACGGAACGGTGAACGCCGCCGCGCTGCGGGCCGCGGCCGCCGGGCTCCCCCTCGCCGTGTTCCCCGGCGGCACCCTCAACCACTTCGCCCTGGACGCGGGCGCACCCACCTTCGAGGACACCGCGTACGCGGTGCGGCGCGGCGAGGCCGTCCGGGTCGATCTGGCGCGGGTGCGCGACGGCGGGGGCGAGGAGGTCACGGGCTTCGTGAACACCTTCAGCATCGGGATGTATCCGGAACTGGTGCGCAGGCGCGAGGCGTTGGAGGGGCGCATCGGCAAGTGGCCCGCCGCGGCCGTGTCGTTCGTGGCGGTGCTGCGGACGGCGGCGCCGCTGCGGATCAGGATCGACGGCCACGAACGCGTCCTGTGGCTGCTGTTCGCGGGCAACGGCCAGTACGCGCCCGACGGACTCGCGCCCACGCACCGGCCCCGCATGGACGACGGCCTGCTCGACATCCGCACGGTCGACGCACGGGCCCCGCTGGCCCGCACCCGCGTCGCACTCTCCGCGCTGGGCGGCGCGCTGCGGCGCTCCCGGGTCTTCCGTGCCGAGCGCGTGGAACGGCTCGGGCTCAGCGGCCTGGAGGACGTGACCACCCTCGCGTACGACGGCGAGACCGCACCGGCGCCCGACGCCCTGCTCCTCGACAAGCGGCACGCCGCGCTGACGGTGTACAGCCCCGCCGTGCCCCTCGACGAGATCGCCCAGCGGGCCCGCACCGCGACGCTGGCGGCGAACCGCAGGCCGCGCCGCGACCCGGCCTGATTCCCCGACCGGGTACCGTGGTGGTACGAGATGATCGATCATCACTCATTACGGCCCGGGAGAGCGCAGATGACCGCCGACGTACCGCCCCGCATCCCCTCCGTGCCCGCCCCCGTGGCACGCGTCCCGCTCAGCGACCAGGTCAGGAACTTCGTCCTCGAAGGGCTGCTCGACGGCCGCTGGCAGCCCGGCGACCGGATCGTGGAGCGGCGGATCGGCCTGGAGCTCGGCGTCAGCCAGACGCCGATCAGGGAGGCGCTGCGCGATCTGCAGGCCATGCAGCTGGTCGAATCGATCCCCAACAAGGGCATGCGGGTCAAGGAGCTGACGCCGGGCCAGCTCACCGAGGTCTATCCGGTGCGGGCCGCCCTGGAGAGGCTCGCGGCCGATCTCGCGGTGCACCGGATGGGCGGCGACGTGACGGTCCTCGAACATCACCTGGGCAGGCTGCGGGAGTTGGCCGAGGCCGACGACATCGACGGGCAGATCCAGCACGGCGTGGAGTTCCACCGCGAGATCGTCCGGGCCTCGGGGAACCAGGTGCTGCTGCGCAACTGGGAGTCCCTGGCCATCGAGTTGTGGACCCGGCTCTCGCTGAAGTGGCTGCGCACCGAGCCGCACGAGAACGCCTGCGACCACGAGGCCATCGTCGAGGCGTTCCGGCGGCAGGATCCGTACGTGGGGCGAATGGTGCAGCTGCACGTCCTGAACTACGCGGCACCGGCGGCCGCCCGTGAGCAGAAATGATCGATCATCACTCATCTACTGCCAAGTAAGTGTTGACCACATGCATCTCGGCTCCTAGATTCGTCATACGGAATCGATGTTCCACATCACGGAACTCGTGTCGTACGCGAAAGGGGATCACCCGTGTCCCAGCTCGACCAACTGCCCGACCAGGACCCGACCGAGGTCGCCGAATGGCGCGAATCGCTGGACGCGGCCGTCCGGTTCGGGGGTGCCGACCGCGCGGCACACCTGCTGCGCCGCATCACCGAGCACGCCCGGCAGACCGGGATCGAACTCCCGCCCCTGCTCGAGACGCCGTACATCAACACGATCCCCACCGCCGCCGAACCGGACTTCCCCGGCGACGAGGCGATGGAGGCCCGCATCACCGCCTGGAACCGCTGGAACGCGGCCGCGATGGTCACACGCGGCAACCAACGCGGCGGTCTGGGCGGGCACATGGCCACCTTCGCCTCGGCGGCCTGGCTCTACGAAGTGGGCTTCCAGCACTTCTTCCGCGGCAAGGAGGCCGACCACTCCGGCGACCAGCTCTATGTGCAGGGCCATGCCTCACCCGGCATCTACGCTCGCGCATTTCTCGAAGGACGCCTGACCGAGGGCCAGTTGGACCGCTTCCGGCAGGAGGCGGGCGGCGCGGGACTGCCCTCCTATCCGCACCCGCGGCGGCTGCCCTGGCTGTGGGAGTTCCCGACCGTGTCGATGGGCCTCGGCCCGCTCTCCGCCATCTACCAGGCACGGTTCAACCGCTATCTGGAGCACCGCGGCATCAAGGACACCTCCGGCTCGCACGTCTGGGCGTTCCTCGGCGACGGCGAGATGGACGAGCCCGAGGCCACCGCCGCCCTGGCGCTCGCCTCGCGCGAGAGGCTCGACAACCTCACCTTCGTCGTCAACTGCAACCTCCAGCGCCTCGACGGGCCCGTGCGCGGCAACTTCAAGATCGTGCAGGAGCTTGAACGGCAGTTCCGCGCCGCCGGGTGGAACGTCGTGAAGTCGCTGTGGGGTTCGGCCTGGGACCAGCTGCTCGCCCAGGACACCGACGGGGCGCTCGTGCGGCATCTGGGCCGCATCCCCGACGGACAGTTCCAGACGTTCGCCGCGCGCGACGGCGCGTACATCCGGGAGCGCTTCCTCGGCGCGGAACCCGCCCTCCGCCCGCTGGCCGAACGGCTCACCGACGCCCGGCTGGAAGAGATCGTGGGCACCTCACGCGGCGGCCACGAGCCGCGCAAGGTGTACGCCGCCTACCGCGCCGCCGTCGAGCACAAGGGCGCGCCGACCGTCGTCCTCGTCCAGACGGTCAAGGGCTGGACGCTCGGCCCCGGTTTCGAGTCGCGCAACGCCAACCATCAGATGAAGAAGCTCTCGGGCAAGGAGTTCCGCGCCATGCGCGACCTGCTCGAACTCCCCATTCCCGACAGCGCGTTGAACGACGACCTGGTGCCGTACGCGCACCCGGGCGAGGACTCCCCCGAGCTGGCCTATCTGCGCGAGCGGCGCGCGGCGCTCGGCGGTCCCGCCCCCGCCCGCAAGGTCGTCGCCAAGCCGCTCGCGGTCACCGGTTCCGCCGTCGCCGACAAGGCGTTCGCCGCACTCAAGAAGGGCTCCGGCAGCCAGGAGATCGCCACCACCATGGCGTTCGTGCGCCTGGTCAAGGACCTGATGCGGGACAAGGAGACCGGCAGGCGCTGGGTGCCCATCGTGCCCGACGAGGCGCGCACGTTCGGCATGGAGTCGCTGTTCCCGTCCGCCGGGATCTACTCGCCGCTCGGCCAGACGTACGACCCGGTCGACCGCGACCAGCTCCTCTACTACAAGGAGGCGCGCGACGGCCAGATCCTCAACGAGGGCATCACGGAGGCCGGTTCGCTCGCCTCGCTGACGGCCGCGGCGACGTCGTACGCGACACACGCCGAGCCGATGATCCCGTTCTACATCTTCTACTCGATGTTCGGCTGGCAGCGGACGGCCGATCAGTTCTGGGCGCTCGGCGACCA
The DNA here is from genome assembly GCF_042740435.1 of Streptomyces sp. NPDC059002. Lineage (NCBI taxonomy): Bacteria > Bacillati > Actinomycetota > Actinomycetes > Kitasatosporales > Streptomycetaceae > Streptomyces > Streptomyces sp. NPDC059002. Next base: position 41,964 of record NZ_JBHYJI010000013.1, read on the forward strand.
GTTGGGCCGCGGATTCGTCATCGGCGCGACGGCGGGGCGCACCACGATGACGGGCGAGGGCCTCCAGCACGCCGACGGGCACTCGCATCTGATCGCCTCCACCAACCCGGCCGCGATCAGCTACGACCCCGCGTTCGCCTACGAGGTCGCGGTGATCGTCGAGGACGGCCTGCGCCGGATGTTCGGGCCCGACGCCGAGGACGTCTTCTACTACCTCACCGTCTACAACGAGACGAAGATCCAGCCCCCGATGCCGCCCGGCGAGGACGTGACGGAGGGCATCCTGCGCGGCCTGTACCGCTACAAGGAAGCCGCGGCCGCCGACGCCCCGCGTCTGCAGCTCCTCGCGTCCGGCACGGCCATCCACTGGGCCCTGGAGGCGCAGCAACTCCTCCACTCCGACTGGGGAGTTGCCGCCGACGTGTGGTCCGCGCCGTCCTGGACCGAGCTGCGCCGCGACGCGCTGGCGTGCGACGCGGCGAACCTCTCCGCCGCGTCCCACGACACCGAGTCGAGCGACCGGGTCCCGTACGTCACCCGGGCCCTCGCGGGCGCGCCAGGACCCGTCGTCGCGGTCAGCGACTGGATGCGGGCCGTGCCCGACCAGATCAGTCCCTGGGTCGAGCAGGACTGGACCTCCATCGGCACGGACGGCTACGGCCTCTCCGACAGCCGCGAGAACGCACGGCGTCACTTCGGCGTCGACGCGCCCTCGGTCGTGGTCGCCGCCCTCGCCGCCCTCGCACGCCGCGGCGAGGTCAAGCCGGAGACGGTGCGGGAGGCCGCCGCTCGCTACGGCCGGTAGCCCGGGGCCCCGGCACCCCTTGCGCCCGGAGCGCGCCGTTCACTTCAATGCGGCGTATGACAGCCCGTCGAACGACATCGCAGCGGCATGAAGTCCCTTCCGGCGACGGGCTGCCGCCGACCGCCTGGGCCGTACTCGGTCTGCTCTCCTTCCCCGGGGAGCGGACCGGCTACGAACTCAAGAAGTGGGCCGACGCCTCGCTCCGCTTCTTCTACTGGTCCCCCGCCATCAGCCAGATCTACGCCGAGCTGCGCCGCCTCGAAGCACGCGGCTACGCCACATCGCGCCGCTCGGGCCCCGAGGAACCCCGCGCGAAGCGCTCGTACGCCATCACGGACGCGGGCCGCACGGCGCTCGCCGACTGGGCCCGCGGGGCCGGTGACGCGGGCCCGCCCGTCCTCAAGCACCCGCTGCTGCTGCGGGTCTGGCTCGGCCACCTCACGGACCCGGAACACCTGCGCGCACTGATCGGCGAACACATCGCGCAGACGAGGGGCGACCTCAAGGAGGCCCGCGACGCCCTCGACCGCGCGGACGGCACGGAGGCGTGGTCCCATCCGCAGATCGCGCTGCGCTGGAGCGTGCGGCGCCTGGAGACCGAAGTGGAGCTGGCGGAGGCGATGCTGGGCGATCTCGATGCGGCGGGTACCGGTCAACCCGCGGAGGACTCGCCCACCCCAGGGTGAAGCAGCTCGCCCCGGCGGTGCCTCCGGCGGTAGGACGGACGGGGTCAGCCGTCCCCGCCGTACGGAGCAACGCCGCCGTGAGCACCCGCGCCGTTCTTGTCGCCGCCCTGATCACCGGACTCATCCTCGGCATCGCGGGAAGCCGGGCGGACGACTCCGCCCACCCGCGTCCGGCAGGTTCCTTCACCGAGGCGGGCCGTTAGGCTGCGACAGCCGCCGGTTCTTCCGTCCTCGCCGTGCGGCCGCCGAGCCGCCGTCGACGGAAGCGAGTGAACCTTGAACTTCCTCACCATCGGTCATCGCGGGGTCATGGGTGTCGAACCCGAGAACACCCTCCGTTCCTTCATCGCCGCGCAAGCCGCGGGCCTCGATCTCATCGAGCTCGATCTGCATCTGAGCAAGGACGGCGCCCTCGTCGTCATGCACGACGCCGACGTGGCCCGTACGACCGACGGCAAGGGACCGATCGCCGAGAAGACCCTCTCCGAACTGCGGGAACTCGACGCGGGCCGCGGCGAGCGCATCCCCGTCTTCGAAGAGGTCCTGGACGCGGTGAAGGCGCCGCTGCAGGCCGAGATCAAGGACGTCGCGGCCGCGCGGGCCCTCGCCGAGGTCATGCACAGCCGCGACCTGGTCTCCCGGGTGGAGGTGATCTCCTTCCACGACGAGGCGATCGCCGAGATCGCCCGTCTGGTGCCCGGTGTGCGCACCGCGCTCGTCGCCAGCCGCTACGGCACCGACGTCGTGCAGCGCGCCACCGCCGTCGGCGCCACCACGCTGGTCCTCAACATCCGGCGCCTGACACTGGAGATCGTCGAGCACGCCAAGAAGGCCGACCTGCGGATCATCGGCTGGGTCGTGAACACCCAGGACGATCTGCGCCTGGTGCGCGCGCTGCAGCTGGACGGGGCGACCACCGACTACCCGGAGATCAAGCGGACGGGCCGCTTCACGGCTTAGAGGTTCTTGAACCAGCGGCTAGAGGTCCTTGACCAGCAGCTCGAACTGCAGGTCGTCGCGCTGCGGGATGCCGAAGCGCTCGTCGCCGTACGGGAAGGGCGTCATCTTTCCCGTACGGCGGTAGCCGCGCCGCTCGTACCAGGCGATGAGGTCCTCGCGTACGGAGATCACGGTCATGTGCATCTCGCGGGCGCCCCACGTGCCGCGCGCGGTGCGCTCCGCCTCGGCGATGATCACCTTGCCCAGGCCCGCGCCCTGCAGGGCGGGACTCACCGCGAACATGCCGAAGTAGACGTGATCGTCCCGGTGTTCGAGCTGGCAGCAGGCGACGATCGCGCCGTCCCGCTCGACGGTGAGGAGCCTGCTCGCCGGCGCGTTGATGACGTCCACGACGCCCTGCGGGTCGGTGCGCTGCCCTTCCAGGATGTCCGCCTCCGTGGTCCAGCCCGTGCGGCTCGAGTCCCCGCGGTACGCCGACTCGATCAGCACGACGAGCGCGTCGACGTCGGCGGCGGTGGCATCACGGAAGGTGAGCTCACCGGGGGTGGGGCGCGGGGCGGTGTCCATGGACCTGGGTCTCCGATCGTGACGCGTCGTACGGCTGCGCCGAGCCTAACGCGCGCCCCGCACCGCCCCGACAGCCCCTAGGCTGCGGCCGCATGGTGCATGTACTGAGCAGCAGGACCCTTCTGCGACCCACCGACCCGGAGCGCTCCCGTGCGTTCTACGGCGATGCCCTGGGCCTCGCCGTGTACCGCGAGTTCGGCACCGGCCCCGAACGCGGCACGGTCTACTTCCTCGGCGGCGGCTTCCTGGAGGTCTCGGGGCGCTCCGACTCCCCGCCGTCCCCCGCCCTCCAGCTGTGGCTGCAGGTGGCGGACGTCCGGGCCGCGCACGAGGAGCTGGCCGGGCGCGGTGTCGACGTGCTGCGGCCGCCGGTGAAGGAGCCATGGGGCCTGATCGAGATGTGGATCGCGGATCCGGACGGCTGCCGGATCGTGCTCGTCGAGGTGCCCGAGGAGCATCCGATCCGTTACCGCCCGGGGGTCTGACCCCCGGCGGGTCGGCTGCTCGGCGTTCCCGCGTACGCCTCGGCCGCCCGGCCCCGCCGTGGCAGCATGGGGCCGTCGCCGAGCCGCCGTTGGAGGCATCCTCCATGTCCGATCTCGACAGCCAGACCGCCTACTGGGACGCCGTCGCGGCGTCCAAGACGTTCACGCATCCGCTGCATCCGCCGTGGCTGGACGCCGTGCGCCGGGACGCCGCGGTGCTGGACTACGGCTGCGGCTACGGCCGGACCATGGAGGCACTCGCCGAGCGGGGCTTCGGGGATCTCTCCGGCGTCGACACGTCGCCGGGGATGGTCTCCCGGGCCCGCGCCCTGCACCCGGCCATGCGTTTCGCCGTGCTCGACGCGCCCCCGGTCCTGAACCGCCCCGACGCGAGCGTCGACCTGGTCGTGCTCTTCGCGGTCCTGACGTGCGTGCCCAGGGATGCCGCGCAGCGGGCGCTGATCGGCGAACTGGAGCGCGTGCTCAGGCCCGGCGGTGTGCTGTACGTCAGCGATCTGCTGCTCCAGGACGACGAGCGCAATCGCGGACGGTACGCGCGCTTCGCCGAACGCTACGGCGAGTACGGGGTGTTCGAGACCAGCGACGGCGCGGTCTGCCGCCATCACACCGAAGAGCGGCTGCGCTCCCTGCTCGACGGGTTCGACGCGGTCGAAAGCCGCCGAATCGCTGTATCGACAATGAACGGGAACGGGGCGACGGGCGCGCAGCTCCTGGCCCGCAAGCCGTCCCCGTGACGCGACGGGCGATGTGAAGCACGTCACACGGCTAATCCATCCGGGATGCAGGGGTACAAGGCCCCGGGTACGGTCCACAGAAGATCTCCCCCAGCCCTGAAGTCGATCTCCCACAGCCCCTGGAGAGACATCACATGGCAGCCCCTCGGATCATCGTCGTCGGCGGCGGATTCGCCGGCATGGAGTGCGCCCACAAGCTGGAGCGGAAACTCTCGCCCCACGAGGCGGAGCTGCGGCTGATCAGCCCGCTCGACCACCAGCTCTATCTGCCGCTGCTCCCGCACGTCGCCTCCGGGGTGCTCACCCCGCAGTCGGTGGCCGTGCCGCTGCGCCGGATGCTGCGCCGCACGGCGATCGTGCCCGGCGGCGCCGTCGGCATCGACCCGAAGGCCAAGGCCGTCGTCGTACGGAAGATCAACGGCGAGGAGGTCGTCGAGCGCTACGACTATCTGGTCCTGACGCCCGGCAGCGTCACGCGGCAGTTCGACATCCCCGGTGTCGACCGGTACGCGGTGGGCGTCAAGACGCTCGCCGAGGCCGCCTGGATCCGCGACCACGTCATCTCCCAGCTCGATCTGGCCGCGGCGAGCTCCCACCGCGAGGAGCGGGAGCAGCGGCTGCAGTTCGTCGTGGTCGGCGGCGGTTACGCGGGCACGGAGACGGCCGCGTATCTGCAGCGGCTCACCAGCGCCGCCGTCAAGCGCTACCCGGGCCTGGACCCGGACCTGATCAAGTGGCACCTCGTGGACGTCGCGCCGAAGCTGATGCCCGAGCTGGGCGAGCGGCTCGGCGACAAGGCGCTGGCCATCATGCGGCGCCGGGGCGTGCAGGTCTCCCTCGGCGTGTCCGTGGCGAAGGCCACCGAGGACACCGTGACCCTCACCGACGGCCGCGTCCTGCCGTGCCGCACCCTGATCTGGACCGCGGGCGTCGCGCCCAGTCCGCTGATCGCGACGCTGGGCGCCGAGACCAACCGGGGGCGGCTCGTCGTCAAGGCCGATCTGACCGTGCCCGGCCTCGACGGGGTGTTCGCGCTCGGTGACGCGGCGGCCGTGCCGGACGTCGTCAAGGGCGGCGACGCGATCTGCCCGCCGACCGCGCAGCACGCGATGCGCCAGGGCTGGGCGGCCGCCAAGAACATCACGTCGGCGCTGCGCGGCTTCCCGCTCGCCGACTACCGGCACAAGGACATGGGGCTCGTCGTCGACCTGGGCGGCATCCAGGCCGTCTCCAAGCCGCTGGGCGTGCAGTTGACCGGGCTTCCCGCCCAAGTGGTGGCGCGCGGCTACCACTTGGGGGCCCTGCGCACCCTGACCGCCCGCTTCCGCACGGCCGCCAACTGGGGGCTCAACGCGGTCGCGGGCGACGACTATGTGCGCACCGGCTTCCAGTCCCGACGCCCGGCCACGCTCAAGGACTTCGAGATGACGGACGCGTATCTGTCGCCGGACGAGATCAGCGCGCGGGTGGCCGCAGCGTGAGGGTGGCCACCGTGTGCTCGGCCACCTCCTGCCGGGAGTAGAGCAGCGGGAAGGCGCCGTCGGCGGCCCAGGCGGCGAACAGGTCGGCGTAGTGCGGGCTGCGCGGATCCCCGGACTGGCCCGGGGAGTTCATCGCCACCGAGCGGTCCCAGGCGCCGACGTCGACGACGATACGGAAGGTGGCGCCCCCTGTCTGGCGGAAGTCCGTTCCGTAGGCGGCGGCGCCGACCGTGTCGCCGCTGCCGCCGCGCGGCGCGGGCCCCACGGCCGCCCACTGCGGCACCGGGCGCCCGTCGAGCAGGGCGGCGACGGGGTGGTGCGGGTGCGCGTGGTGCAGCGCGCCCCAGGACCAGTGCGCCGTGTCGGGGCCGAGCAGCGCGGAGACCTGGGCGAAGGCGGTGGCGAGGGTGGCGTGCAGCAGTTCGGGGTCGGGGTCGGCGGTGAGCAGGTCCAGGTCGATGCGGGGGTCGGCGGAGGCGTCGCCGACGGGCAGGATCCGCGCGAGGGCCCGCGCCGCCCGGTCCTCGGGTGCCGTGCCCTCAAGTGCCCTGCGCAGCAGGGCGGGACGGAGATGGTGCCGGTACCAGACCTCGAAGAGCGCGGCCGCCGCGGAGTCCGTCTCCAGGCGTGCGTCCCAGTCGCGGAGCAGGTCGAGAGCGGCGGCGACCGGCGCGGGGGCCGGGACCTGCATGCCGGACAGCAACTTCTGGATGTGCCGTGCGGGCAGGCTCACATAGTCCGTCTGCAGCCGTACGCAGTCGTCGACCGTCCAGTCGTCGCGCGCGGAGAGTTCCTCGCCGATGCGGTCGTGCCGGGTCGGGGCGTACCAGTCGTACGTCACCGTCCTGGTGTCGTTGGGATGGCCGGGCGGCAGGTTCATCTCGTTGGCCGTGGCGAACCAGCCCTGTTCGGGGTCGCGCACGGCGGGCAGTTCGTCGGCGCCGAGGAAGCCGTCCCACTCGTACCGCCCGTCGCCCGGCACCGGGAGCGTGCCGTCCCAGCCCCTGCGCACCGGGACCCGGCCCGCGGGGTGCCAGCCGATGGTGCCGTCGGGGGCCGCGTACACCTGGTTCTCGCCGGGCGCTCCCCAGCGGCGCAGCGCGGCCACGAAGGCGTCCGGGTCGTGCGCCCGCATGTAGTCCATGCTGCCGAGGTAGGGGGCCATGCCGGGGCCGAGCCAGGCGGCGCGGACCGCGAACGCCGCGTGCCGCTCGGGGCGTTCGCGGATCACCGGGCCGTGCCGGGTGAACCACAGCTCGGCGGTGACCGGTGCGCCGTCGCGCACCGGGATCCGTTCGGTGACGAGCGTCATGGACTCCCACCGGTCCTGGTACCAGTACTCGTGCGGATTCGCCGGGTTGGTGCGGTAGACGTACAGGTCCTCCTGGTCGATGGGGAAGATGGTCAGGCCGAACGCGATGTGGCCGTTGTGGCCGATGGAGATGCCGGGCAGCGCGGGCTCGCCCGCCCCGATGACGTCGATGCCGGGCGCCGAGAGGTGCGCGAGATAGCGCAGCGCGGGCAGGCTGACGGCGCGGTGCGGGTCGTTGGCGAGCAGGGGGCGTCCGGTGGCGGTGCGGGAGGGGGCGACGACCCAGTTGTTGGAGCCGTCGAGGCCCTGCCGGGGTGCCGCGCCCGCCTCCCAGGGCGGGGTGGTCGCCAGCGTGTAGACGTGCAGCACATCGTCCGGGATGACGCTCAGGTCGAGCCCTTCGGGGACGCGCAGCCGGTGCGGGGCGGGGTCGCGGCGGCGGCGCAGCTCCTCCGCCTCCGTGCCGTGGTCGCGCAGGGTGAGGGCGCGGGCGACCTCGTCGTGGAGGTTGTACTGCAGTCCGTGGCTGCGGACGCGGGCCACGTCGGAGGGCTCCCAGTAGGCGGGCTCGTAGCCCAACAGGCCGAATTCCGGGGGTCTTTGGGCCGGGTCGCGGTGGCACAGCGCGACATAGGCGTTGAGACCGTTCACGAACGCCGCCGTGACGCGCTCGGTGTCCTCGCCGTACGCCCGCCACTCCTGCGCCATGTCCCCGCGGTACAGGAAGAGGCGTGCGGCACGGTCGTGTTCGGCGTACCCCTCGCCCAACACCTCGCTGAGCAGGCCGAGTCCGCGCCGCCGCCACAGGTCGAGCTGGAAGAGGCGGTCGCGGGCCGCGTTGAAGCCCTGGGCGAGGAACAGGTCGTCCTGCGAGGCGGCGTACAGATGCGGGACGCCCCACTCGTCGACGAGGATCTCCACAGGCTCGGCGAGCCCGGGCACCTCGAAGTGGACGGCGGGCTCCGCGCCATCGGGCGGCGGGACCGGTTCCGGGTTCTCCGGGCGGGGCATGGGGCTCCTTCTCGGGTCCTACGGGAGGAGGGGACGCGGTCACAGCGACGGGTCGTAGCGTCCGTCGACCGCGGTCCAGCCGCCGTCGACGGTCAGCACGCTGCCGGTGACGAAGGTGGCCGCGTCGGACACGAGGTAGACGACGGCCCCGGCGATCTCGTCGGGCCGCGCCCACCGCTTGAGTGCGGACGCCTGGGCGTACGCGTCGAACCAGGCGGGGTCGGCGGCGATCTGGTCGGTGAGCGGGGTCCGCACGACGCCGGGCGCGATCGCGTTGAACCGCACCCCGCGCGGCCCCCACTCGGCCGCGGCGGTCCTGAGCAGCTGGATGAGCCCCGCCTTGGCCGCCGCGTAGGCGCCCTGGCCCGGCTCGACCTGGAAGGCGCGCATCGAGGCGAACCCGACGACGCTGCCGCGCCCGCGCTCGGCCATGCCGGGGGCGACCGCCTGGAGGAGCGTGAGGTAGGAGCGCAGATTGAGCCCGACGACACGGTCGAACTCGTCGAGGCCGTAGTCGGCGATGCGCTTGCGGACATTGACGCCCACGGTGACGACGAGCCCGTCGACCGGCCCCCACCCGGCGGCCGCGGCCCGCACGGCGGCGGGTTCGAGCACGTCAAGGACCTGCGCGACGGCGCTGCCGCGACGCGCCCCGGCGCCCTCCTGCGCCGCTTCGGCCGTCCCGCCGCGCCCGGTCGCCAGGCGCACCGTCTCCGCCGCGCCCGCCGCGTCACGGTCGGCCACGACGACCTCGGCGCCCTGGGCGACCAGTGCCCTGGCGGCCTCGCGGCCGATGCCGCCCGCGCCGCCGACGACCACGACACGCCGCCCGTCGAGCCGGAACAGCTGCGTGTAGGTGTGGTTCTCCATCGTCTTGCCGCCTCCCTCGCTGCTCGTGCCGCCGCCCGGACTCACGGCCGGACGACCGCCATCCGCGTCACCGTCAGTTCCTCGATCGCGAAGCGCGGGCCCTCGCGGCCGATGCCCGAGTCCTTGACGCCGCCGTACGGCGCGATGTCGGAGCGGTATCCGGGCACTTCGTTGATCACGACGCCGCCCGCCTCCAGCTCGTCCACGGCGCGGAACGCGGTGCCCAGGGCACGCGTGAAGACCGCGGCGTGCAGGCCGTAGCGGCCGGCGTTCACCAGGTCGTACGCGGCGGGCAGGTCCGCCACCGTGCGCAGGCAGACGACCGGGCCGAAGATCTCCTCGGCCCAGGCCGGTTCGCCCTCGGGCACGTCGGCGAGCAGCGTCGGCACGACGCACCGGCCCGCGCGGCTCCCGCCGTGCACGAGGCGGGCGCCCGCGGCCCTGGCCCGCGCGATCCGGTCGAGGACCCGCTCGGTGGCCGCCTCGTCGATGAGCGCGGAGACCCGCGTGTCCCCGTTCCGCGGGTCGCCCACGGTCACGTCCGGCAGCCGTTCCGCGATCTTCTTCTCCAGCTCGGCCGCCACCGCTTCGACGGCGACGACGCGCTGCACGGAGATGCACGCCTGCCCCGACGCGTAGTAGCCGCCGCGCACCACGGCGTCGGCCGCCGCGTCCAGGTCGGCGTCGTCGGCGACGACGAGCGCGGCGTTCGAGCCCAGTTCCAGGACGACCTTGCGGGGCGCGGCGTCGCGCGCGATGCGGTGGCCGACGGCCGCGGAGCCGGTGAAGGAGACCGCGGCGACACGGGGGTGCGTGGTCAGGGTCCGGCCCACCTCCGCGTCCCCGGTGACCAGTTGGACGGCCCCTGCGGGCGCGCCCGCGGCGGCGAGCCGCTCCCGGACCAGGTGCACGAGCCGCAGCGTGGCGAGCGGGGTCGCGGGCGCCGGCTTGACGATCACGGGGCAGCCCGCGGCGAGCGCGGGCGCGATCTTGTGGGAGGCGAGCAGGACGGGGTAGTTGAAGCCCGCGATGCCGACGACGACCCCGACGGGCCGCCGGGTCCAGAACCCGAAGAGCCCCTCCCCCGACGGCTGGACGTCCAACGGCACGGTCTCGCCGTGCAGATGGGCCACCTCGTCGGCGGCCGCCTGCCAGGTGGCCACGGCCCTGCGCATCTCGACGTCGCAGTCGACGCGCGGCTTGCCGGTCTCCAGGACCAGCAGGTCGACGAGTTCGGGCAGCGCGTCCGCGAGCTCCGCCGCGACCCCGGCGAGGACCTGGCGCCGCGTGTGGGCGGGCAGTGCGCCGACGCGCTTGCGCAGTGCGTCGGCGTGCTCGACGGCGCGTCGCGCGAGGGCCGCGTCGCCGACGGGCGCCCGCCCGATCTCGCTGCCGTCGTACGGGAAGGTGACGGCCCCCGTGCCGGGCGCCGGGACCCAGCCGTCGCCGACGGGGAGCCCTTCGGGGTACGTCACTTGGCGCCTCCGGTGAGGAACGCGCGGGCCGCCGCGGCGTACACGCGCGCGTACTCGGCGATCTCGCGCACCTCGACGTACTCGTCCTTCTGATGGGCGATCCACTTGCCGCCGGGGCCGTACACAACGGTGGGCAGGCCCGCGTCGCGGGTGAGGATCGTGCCGTCCGTGGTTCCCGGCACGGCGCCGAACAGCGGTGTCCCGCCGTGGACTTGGCGGTGTCCCTCGACGAGCGCGGTCACCACGGGATGGTCCTCGGCGAGCTCGATGGCGGGCCGGTCGTCGACGACGGTGAGGCCGACGTCGACGCCGACCTCCGCGGCCGCCGCCTCCGCCGACTTCCGTACGCGGTCGATGAGTTCGGCGTGGTCCGTGCCGGGAACGGTGCGCACGTCGACGCCGACGACGCCGTGCGCGGGAATGACGTTGAGCTGGTCGGGGTCGCCGCCGAGCAGCACGGTCGGCGTGACCGTGACGCGCCCCGCGTGCGGATGCGTGCCGTAGCGCTCCTCGGCCCACTCCTGGACCCCGGCGAGCGCGTCGACGACGCGGGCCCCTGCCACGATCGGGCTCCTTGCCTCCTGCGGCATCGCGCCGTGCGCCATCACGCCGTGCAGGTCGAGGCGCAGCCTGATGCCGCCGCGGGCCGATGTGCACACCTCGTACCCCTCGGGCTCGCACACGATGACACCGTCGACGCCGCGTGCCGACGGCGATGCGGCGAACGCCTTCGCGCCGAGCATCAGCCCTTCCTCGTCGCAGAGCACACCGACGACGATCCGGCCGGGGAAGGGGCCCGCGAGCTGCAGGGCGCGTACGGCGTAGATCATGGCGGCGACGCCCGACTTCATGTCGGCCGAGCCGCGCCCCCACAGCTTTCCGTCGCGGATCTCGGCGCCGTACGGGTCGACGCTCCAGTCGTCCGCGTCCCCCTCGGTGACGACGTCGATGTGGCCCTCGAACATGAGGGTGGGCCCGGCGCCCCCGCCGCCCTCGACCACGGCGACGGTGTTGGGTCGTCCAGGGGCGACCTCCACGACGTCGTACGTCCATCCGAACGTGTCGAAGAGCCGCTGCACGAGGAGGGCGGCGGGCCGCTCGACCTCGGTGGCTCCCGCGGCGTTCACGGTGCGCAGCCGCACCAGTTCCTGGGTGAAGGCGATCGCGGCGCCGGTGTCCACGTCGGGGAGGGTCGGGGGTGCGGTGGCCATGGAGAACCTCCAAGTCGTCCGGCCGACCGCCCGGTCGGCCGGAGCCCCGGGCAGGTCCACCGACTGGTCAGCTGGTCAGACCAGGTGAACTCCCGTACTCTGCCGCCACGTTCAACCTCGGGTCAACCATCAGATCTTGGTCGGCCCGCCTCGACGAGCCACCGCGGCGGGGCCATGACCGCCGACGAGGTTCTCTTCACGCCCGTGCGGCCCGTGCGCGCCTATCAGCGCGTCGCGGAGCAGATCGAGGAGCGCATCCTCAGCGGTGAACTGCCGCCGGGCGCCCGGCCTCCCGCCGAGCGCGAGCTGGTCCTGCGGTTCGGCGTCGGCCGCTCCACGGTCCGCGAGGCACTGCGCGTACTGCAGTCGGCGGGCCTGATCCACTTCCGCCCCGGCGACCCGCTCGGCGCCGAGGTGCTCGGCCGCCTCACCCGCGCCCACGTCACAAGCCTCGGCGAACTGGTGCAGTTCCGGATGCTGTTGGGCGCGGAGAGCAACCGGCTCGCGGCGCGCCTGCACACCGGGGACGACCTCGCGCGGATGCGGGAGCAGATCTCCCGCATGGAGTCGCTCGTCCCTGCGCCCGACGGCCTGCACCCGTTCAGCGAGGCCGACGTGCCCTTCCACCGGGCGATCGCCGATCGAGAAGAGGATCGCGGGCGTCACGGACCCGGCCGCCTGGATGCGCGGCTCGGCAGGACGGCGCTGCACGAGTACTACGCAGAGCATGTCGAGCCGGATACGAGGGAGTTGCTCGCGGCGACCGCGACCGCGACGGCGACGGCGACGGCGACGGACCACTGACGCACCCCGCACCGGCGCCTCGCCCCCTCAGCCCCGCCGCACCCCCAGCCGCCCTTCGAGCTGGCCCAGCAACTCCCCCAGAAGCCCGCTCAGTTGACCCTGCCCGCCCGCGTCGAGCACGGAGAGCACCACCGTCTCGTACGCGAGCTGCTCCGGCAGGAGCGCGTCGACGAGGTCACGTCCGGCGTCGGTCAGCCGGACGTGGGCGACGCGCCGGTCGCGCGCGTCGGTCCTGCGGTCGACGAGTGCGCGCTCCTGCAGCTGCTTGAGCCGTTTGGTGACCGCGGCCCCGGAGGAGAAGGTCTCGCGGGCCAGCTCGCCGGGGGTCAGCTCATGGCCGGTGCGGCGCAGCGCGCCGAGCAGGTCGAACTCGGGGCGGGTCAGACCGGCCCTGCGCAGCGGGGCGTCCTCGGCCTGCTGGAGGAGGGCGGCGCAGCGGTTGATGCGGCCGATCACCTCCATCGGTCCGGTGTCGATGTCGGGGCGCACCGTCTGCCACTGCCGCACCACCGCGGCCACGGTGTCCCCACCGAGGCCCGCCACCTGACCGTTCTCTTCGCTCATGCTCGTGCGCCCTCCCAGGCGTCGGCGACCCTTTCCCGGGGCCGCGTCCCCTGTCCGTTCTCACCGCTCTGTCGTCGGACCGTCGCCGCGAGCGTACGGTGTCCGGCGCGCTCGGCGTCGACCACCCGCTGCTCGGGCAGGGCCCGCTGCCACCATTCACCGGCGGCCGCGTCGGCGGCGGCACGCAGGTCGACGAGGGCGGCGGTGAGGTGGCGTCGCGCGGGTTCGACGGCGCCGGCCCCCGCGAGACCGGCCTCGGCGCGTTCCCTGGCCAGCTCCGCGCTGCCGATGGCCCGTTCGATCTGGTCGCCGGCGCGCCGGTTGGTGACGGCGACGGCGGCCACGATGCCGAGCAGCGCGCCCACCAGGGTGTCCACGACGCGGTCGAGGATCAGCTCGCCGGGCTGCTGGAACCGCGCGAACTCGGTGACGAGCAGCGCCATCGGCGTCACACAGACGCTGCCCATCCAGTAGTTGCGGCTCATCAGCGCCTCCGCGCCGAAGGCGAGCAGCAGACAACTGACGATGAGCTCGGCGTGGCCGAGGTGCGCGAACGGCGCGATGGCGGCGAAGGCGAGGACACCCACGAGGTTGCCGACCACGCGCTGCACACCGCGGTTCCAGGTGAGCGTGACGTTCGCCTGATAGAGGGACGCGGCGGTGACCAGTGCCCAGTAGGGGCGGCCGATGCCGAGGGCGAGCGAGCCGTACCCGGCGAGCGCGCAGCCGACCGCGGTGCGCAGCGCGATGGGCAGCAGCGGCGAGCCGGGCGCGAGCCGCCGCCACAGCGGCACCTTCGGCCCGGCGAGTTCGGCGTCGACGCCGAGGAGTTCGTCCTCCTCGCCGGGGCGTACGTCATGGGGGCGCGGGACGGCGCCGGTGCCGCGCAGCCCGGCGGCCCAGCCGCGCAGGGCCGTGGTGTCCGCGGCACCGGGCATCGCGAGGGCCTCCTCGGCGCGGACGACGAGACGGGCCAGGGCGCGCCGGGCCGCGGTGCGGGAACCGGCGGCGAGCAGCGACTGCCAGGCGGCGTGCACGGCTCCGGCGGCGGCGGAGCGGGCCCGCTCGGCCGCGGCTCCGGTGGCGTCGGTGCGTGCGGTGTCCGCGTAGGCGGCCGCGGCGTGCAGGGCGCGGGCGGTGGCCCGGCGCTCGGGACCGTGCGGGCGCAGCAGGGCGGGCGCCATGCCGACGAGCCAGGCCACGGCGCCCCCGGCGAAGGTCAGCGCGAGGTGCCCGGGGACCTGCCCGATGCTCTGCGGCGCGAAGAGGGTCGCCGAGCTGATGAAGGTGAAGATCAGATGCCCGGGCGGCCCGATGCGGGTGGCGTCGCACAGCGTCTTCTGCAGCGCGGCGAGCACCGCGCCGACCGCGACGAGGACGACGGCGGATCCGGTCAGGGACGCGGTGACGAGGGCGACGGCGATGCTGGCCGCCATGCCGAGCACGACCCAGGCGAGCGCCCTCGCGCGGGCGGCGTACGGGAGGTTGTGGGCGTACAGCGCGCAGAACGATCCGGCCATCGTGTACATCACGAGGTCGAGGCGGCCGAGCGCGAGCAGCGTCAGGTTCGGTATCGCGGTGGCCACCACCACGCTGCACGCCGGCTTGAACCAGATGTCGGACGGCTTGCCGGGGCGCAGCACACCGGCGAGCGGGAGGCGGCGGGCGCGTACGGGGCGGAGCGGGGAGGGCGGTGTGCTGCTCATACCCAAAACCTTAGCAAGTGTTTTACTCGAAAAACATTTGAGGTGTCCGACCCCCGACCGCCTGCGCCCGCCCGCATCACCCCGCCCCCGCCCGCTCCCCCCGTGCTCCCCGTGCACCCCCGTGCGCTCGCGTACGGCTCCGGATGCCTGGGCATCGACCCGACGACACCGTCGACAGGGGGAGGTGCGCGGTGCACGGACCGGCGCAGGCCGGCTGGCTGCTCGTCGCACTGTGCGCGGCGACCGGGGCCTACTGTCTGCTGCGGATGCGCAGCCGGATCGAGGAACAGCGCCGCACGGCGGGCGGCGAGGCGCTCATGGGATTCGGCATGGCGGTGATGGCCGTGCCCGCCGCGGTCCTCTCACCACCCCGCTGGGCCTGGTTCGCCTATGCCGTGGTGTTCGGCGCCGCGGCCCTGCGCGCCCTGTGGGCGGCCCGCACGAGCCGCCACCATCTCCACCATCTGATCGGCGCGTTCGCCATGATCTACATGTCCCTGGCGATGACCACGACACCAACGGCCCATACGGGCCACGGCAGTTCGGGCGCCCCCGCGCTGACCGGCGCGCTCCTCGTCTACTTCGCCGCGTATGTGCTCCACTCCGGCGTCCGGCTGGCCCCGGCCCGCACCGCCCCGGCCCCGACGGGCCCGCCCGCCGTCCCGCTCGGCTGGGCCGACCGCCCCGAACTGGCGCTGGCCTGCCGGTTGTCGATGGGAATGGGGATGCTGGCGATGCTGCTCACCCTGTAGGCGGGCGACACAGGACCGGGCGGGCGGAAGGTCAGTGCGCGATCAGTGACGCGAGCGCCGTGAGCCCGTCGACCTGCCAGTCCACGGCCTCGCGCACGGCCTCGTCGTCCGCCCACAAGTGACCCCACGGACCCCTGCGGATGTGGGCCACGCGCAGGCCCGCCTGCCGCGCGGGGAAGATGTCGTCGGCCGGGTGGTCGCCCACGTAGAGCGTTTCGCGCGGACCCGCCTGGGCCACCTCCAGCACCCGCGTGAAGAAGGCCGGATCCGGCTTGGCCACACCCCAGTCGCCCGAGGTGACGACGAGGTCGGCGGGCAGGTCGAGGTCGCGGAGCAGTTCGGCGGCGCGCGAGGTCTGGTTGCCCGCGACGATGACGCGGACGCCGAGCTTCTGGAGGCCGCCGAGGGCGGGCCGCACGTCCGGATAGAGGTCGGTCTCGTCGAGGTGCTCGCCCCTGCCCGCCGCCTCACGGGCGTGGTAGGCCGCGGCGACATCCATGTCCGGGCTGATCAGGCGCAGGGCGTCGGCGCCGTGCCCGCCGCGCGCGACCACGGCGCCGACGAGTGCGGAGACGGTGTGGCACGGAACCTGGAGCCAGTCCGCCCAGGAGGCCCAGTGGCGGTCGTCTTTGGTGAGGGTCTCGTCCACGTCGAACACGATGGTCTCGATCATCAAAGGGACATTACGGCGTCGCCGGGCCCCGGCGACCGTCGCGACTCGGCCCTATCGGCGACGAGGCCCCGAAGGATCACCGGCCTCGCGCAGGTGTTTGAAGCCCTCCGTGGTTGAAGCGCCCCGCGCTTGAAGCACCCCCTGCCCCGCCAGCCGCACGTTTCACACCCGTTTCGGCCGTGGCGTCCGTCACTTGCCGAGGCAGCCCATACCCTCCGACCGCCCGGCCCTCATAGGCTGGGCGGCATGATGGTCCCCGTCGCGCTGTTGCTGCTGGGCGCCCTGACCGCCGTCGTCGCCCCGCGGATGCTCGCACGGGCCGACTGGCCGGAGCGCGAACCCGTGGTCGCGCTGTGGGCTTGGCAGTGCGTGGTGGCGGGCGTCCTGCTCTGCTGCGCGCTCTCGATGACCCTGAGCGCCGCCGCCGCGTGGCAGGCCGTGCGCGGCCATGTCTTCGCCCCCGCGCCGCACGCCGTCGTCGAGGCGTACGCCCTCCAGGCGCCGGGCCCCTGGGCCGCGGCCACCGCGGTGGTGCTCGCCTGCGGCGGCATCTGGACCGCGGCGATGCTGACCCGCGAGATCGCGCTCGCCCGCACCCGGCGCGGCGCACGGCGGACCGAACTCCTCGAACGCGCCCCGCTGTTGCCCGGCGAGGAGCCCGGCGCCGACCGTCTGGTCGTCCTTGAGGGCGAGCGCCCCGACGCCTGGTGGCTGCCCGGCCAGGCGCCCCAACTGGTCATCACCACCGCCGCGTTGCGCCGCCTGAAGGGGCGCCAGCTGGACGCGGTGCTCGCGCACGAGCAGGGCCACGCGCAGGCCAGGCACGACTGGCTGCTGCACTGCTCGGGCGCGCTCGCCGCAGGGTTCCCGCAGGTACGGGTGTTCGCGGCGTTCCGCGACGAGATGCACCGCCTGGTCGAACTGGCCGCCGACGACGTGGCGTCGCGCCGCTTCGGCCGCCTGACGATCGCCCTCGCCCTGGTCGAACTCAACGAGGACCGCGGCGTGTTCGGCCCCTGCCCGACCCCCCAGGCACACGTCCCGCAGCGCGTGCACCGCCTCCTCACCGCCCGCCCCCGCCTCACCGCGGGCCGCAGACTCCGCCTGACAGCCACCGCGGCCCTCGTGCCGGTGATCCCCCTCCTGGTGACGTTCGTACCGGGGCTGCGGGCCCTGGGCTAGGGCCTGTCCGCCGGATCAGGCCGCGGGACGCGGGCCCTGGCACGCACTCCCCAAGCTCTCGGCTCCCCTCGAGCAGGGGAGACCCCACTGCGTTGCCGCCCTCCTCCGCCTTGCAGCCGCACGCACCAGACCCCGCTCACCAGCACCGAAAGGTGGGCGCCACCCGCACGCGACCTGATCCGCCGGACAGGCCCTAGCGTCCGCCAAGGCCCTGTCCGCCGGACGGGCCCTGGCCCGGTCCCGCCCCGTCGGCGAGGATCACTCCATGCACTCCGCGCCCCCCGCCGCCCCCACCCGTCCGCCCGGCTCCCGGGCCGCCCTCGTCGCCGCGCTGCTGTGCGTCCCTTCGGCCGTGCTGCTGCTCCTCGTCGTACTGGAGTGGCGCCCGCTGATCGGCCTCGACGAGGACATCGCCCGCACCACCCACCGTTGGGCGGTGGCGGATCCGGACGCCACCCAGGCGGGGCGGATCCTCACCGACTGGGTGTGGGATCCGTGGACGATGCGGGCGCTGTGCGCGGTGGTGGCCGGGTGGCTCGCGGTGCGCGGGGCGTGGTGGCTCGCCCTGTGGCTGGCCGGGACCTGCGCGGTGGGCTCGGTCGTGCAGCAGTCCCTGAAGGCCGCGGTCGACCGGCCGCGGCCGGTGTGGCCCGACCCCGTGGACTCCGCGCACTACGCCGCCTTCCCCTCGGGTCACGCGATGACGGCGGCGGTCGTCTGCGGCCTGCTCCTGTGGCTGCTCCGCCGGTACGCCGTCCGTCCCGCCCTGTGGCGCACGGCGCTGGTCCTCGCCGTGGTCTCCGTCGCGGGCGTCGGCCTGACCCGCATCTGGCTCGGCGTGCACTGGCCTTCGGACGTCCTGGGCGGCTGGCTGCTCGGCGCGCTGACGGTGGCGCTCGCCATCGCGGCGTACGCGTACGGGCCGGACAGGCGCGGCACCGCCGACCCGGCCTCGATGACGCCCCGCTAGGGTCGCTCGGATGAAGGCTGTGATGTTTGATTTCTCGGGCACGCTGTTCCGCATCGAACCGGCCGGGTCATGGCTCGGCGCGGTGCTCGACCGCGCCGGACTGACGCTGCCGGACGGCGAGTTGAGGCGGACGGCCGATGCGCTGGAGCGTGCGGGGGCGCTGCCGGGCGGGGCGTCGCCGGAGGTGGTGCCCGCGCATCTCGCCGAGCTGTGGGCCACCCGCGACCGGACCGCCGCACTGCACCGCGCCGCGTACACCGGCCTGGCCCGGGAGGTGCCGCTCCCCGATCCCGGTCTGTACGACGCGCTGTACGAGCGCCACATGGAGCCCGCGGCCTGGCAGCCGTACGCCGACGCCGCCGAGGTGCTCGCCGGGCTGCGCGAGCGGGGCATCGGTGTCGCGGTGGTCAGCAACATCGGCTGGGATCTGCGGCCGGTCTTCCGCGCCCATGGGCTCGATCCGTACGTCGACGCGTACGTCCTCTCGTACGAACACGGCATCCAGAAGCCGGACGCCCGCCTGTTCGCGGTGGCCTGCGACGCGCTCGGGGCCGATCCGCGGGAGGCCCTCATGGTCGGCGACGACCGGCGGGCCGACGGCGGGGCGGCCGGGCTCGGGTGCGCGGTGCACTTCGTCGATCACCTGCCGGCGGCCCGGCGCCCGGACGCCCTGCGGCCGGTGCTCGATCTCGTCGGGTGATCCGTCAGGTCCCGTCGGCGGGGTCGGCCGGACGGCACGGCCCCGCGTGATCGCAGTACGGCTGGTTGCCGCTGCGGCCGCAGCCGCACAGCGTCACCCGCGTCTCGTGCCTCGGCGGCCCGTCCTCCGCGCTGATCCGCAGATCGCCTCGGAGCACGATCCGGCCGTCGGCGAACCGCCGCACGGTGGTCTCGGCGGGCGGGGCCTCGGTGGTCCCGTCGACCAGCGTGTACTGCAGCGCGCCGGACGGGCAGCGCCTGACCACCTCGGCGACCTCGTCGGCCGGCGCCGCGTCGGGCTTGATCCAGGGGCGCCGCGCGGTGTCGAAGACCTGCGGCAGGCCGTGCACGCACTCGGCGGCGTGGATGCAGCGCGCCGGGTCGAAGGTGACGGTGATGACGTGGCCCGGGTACGGCTTGCCGCGTCCGGCATCCCCGGCGGTCACGACCGGTACCCCTCGACCTCCGCCGCGGGGCGCACCCTCGCCTCGTCGGGGTCCGCGCCGAACTCGGTCTTCGCGCGGCGCTGGCGCAGCAGGTCCCAGCACTGGTCGAGTTCGCGCTCCAGGGCGCCGAGCCGTTCGCGTTCGGTGGGGCCGTAGATCTCTCCCGCGGCGAGGGAGTCGCGCAACTTCTTCTCGTCCTCGACCATCGCCGTGATCCGGGACAGGATCTGCTGTTGGTCCATGTCGGTCAGCCTCCTCGGCCCCCCGGCCCACTGTAAGGAGGCCGGGCCGGATCGGCGAGAAGAGCGCGGAGAACCGGCACGGAACAACCCGTGGGCAGGCAACACTCCCCCGCGGTGCTGCCTGCCCCCAGGCCGGTCCGGCCCGTGCGGGATCCCGTGAGGGGTCCCGTCGCCGGGCGGTCTGAGTATATTGGCTCAGGGCCAGTCAACGTAGGAGTTACAGGATGTCCCCGCGTAGCCCATCGGTCAATGAAGAGTTGCGCAGGCGTTCCCGGGAGCGGCTGCTGCAGGCCACGGTGGATCTCGTGGGCGAGCGGGGGTACGAGGCCACCAAGCTCGGCGACATCGCGGACCGGGCCGGTGCGGCCCGCGGCCTGGTGTCGTACTACTTCCCCGGCAAGCGCCAGCTCCTGCAGTCGGCGGTGCACCGGCTGATGCACCTCACCCTGGAGGCGGCCCTGGAGCGGGAGCCGCCCACCGAGGACGGCCGGGAGCGGCTCGCGCGGGCCGTCGACGCGATCCTCGGTCTGGCGGTCGACCGGCCGCTGCTGATGCGCACGCACATGGCGGGGATCCTCCAGGCGGAGGGCTTCGTGCAGTGCCCGGAGCAGCAGCGCCTGGCCGAGCTGCTGCGCGACACCGTCGAACGCTATGGCTCGGACGACGTCGACCGGGAGTACCCGCTGCTGCGCGCCCTGCTGATGGGCGCGGTCTTCGCGCTGCTCATCCCGGGGGCGCCGATGCCGCTCACGGCGCTGCGCGCGGAGCTCTTCCAGCGGTACGGCCTCGACTGGGGCCTCGGGGTCCCGCCGTGCGCCGCACCGCCCGGCGGGACGCATCCGCCTCAGCCGTTCGCGTATGTGGTCGAGACCCGGTCGAAGTAGCAGGGCCGCCGAAGTAGCAGGGCCGCGCCCGGCGTTGGGCCGCACGGGAGGGCTGGGCCTGGAGCGGCAGGGGTCAGCGGCGGTTGTGGCGCGGCGGGAGTCAGCGGCGGTTGTGGCGCGGCGGCAGGAAGCCCTCGTCCCGGGACGCCGCGATGAGCTTGAGGGACTTGCGGCGGCTGCGGCCCGTCGCGCACATCACCGCGAGCACGGGGTCCCTGCCCTCGTCCTGTGCGGCGCGGTACGCCTCGGCGACGACGCGCCGCCCCTCGCTGCCGCGCGGCCAGGAGGGGCGGGCGCGGTTCGGCGCGGGCGGTTCCTGCGGGCAGCCTGCGCCGTCGTCGTACCAGGGCCGTCCGCCGCCCGCGCCCGTCACGTGCTGTTCCGTGACGACCCGGCAGGCGTCCGCGAGCGGGCGCTCGATCCAGTCGGCGAGCGCGGCGAACTCGTCGAGGGAGAGCGGCGGCTGGGCGCGCAGGTCCTCGATGGCGATCCGGCCGTCGGACACCACCGCGAGCACGTCGATGGCCGCCCCGTCCCCGAAGGTCAGCCGCACCTGGAACCAGGGCGGCAGAAAGCCGTCGCCGTATCCGCCGCCGCCCCACCCGGCCGCGCCCCACCGCCCCGCCGTTCCCGGTCCGGGCCCCCGCCCCGGTCCTTCCTGCGCCGCCGCTGCCGTGCCGTGCCCCTGCAACTCCCACGTCGGCCACACGGAGACAGCGGCATCCGGTCGATAGTGTTCAGAAACGTCAATAAATGGGCTATCCAGCACAGAAGCACGCTATCCGTGCGATCGCATTTGATCAGGAACGGCACGCACGTGGACACAGGGCGGGGCACCCTGACAGCCGACCCCGGCCCGCCGCCCGCCCGGCACCTCCCCCCGGACGGACCGGGGTGCGATCCTGAGACCGTCCCGAGGTCACCTCGCGGAAGGAGCACCACCGTGCTGCAGGTCGCCGTCGTCGGTTCGGGTCCCAGCGGGGTGTATGCCGCACAGACCCTCGTCCAGCAGGACGGGGTGGCGGTGCGGGTCGATGTGCTCGACCGGCTCCCCTGCCCGTACGGCCTCGTCAGATACGGCGTCGCGCCGGACCACGAGAAGATCAAGTCCCTGCAGAACAACCTGCGTACAGTCCTCGAACACGAGCACGTCCGCTTCCTCGGCGGCGTGGAGGTCGGCCCCGAAAGCCTGCCCCCTGCCCGGCTGCTGGACCTCTACCACGCGGTCGTCTACTGCGTGGGCGCCGCGACGGACCGCAGGCTCGGCGTGCCGGGCGAGGATCTGCCGGGCAGCCATTCGGCGACCGAGTTCGTCTCCTGGTACAGCGCGCATCCGGACGTCCTGACCGACGGCTTCCAACAGGACGGATTCGTACGGGGGGTGGAGTCCGCCGTCGTCATCGGCGTGGGGAACGTGGCGGTCGACGTCGCCCGGATGCTGGCCCGCGGCGCCGCCGAACTGCGCCCCACCGACATGCCGGACGCGGCGCTCGGCGTCCTCGCGGACAGCCGGGTGCGCGAGGTCCACATGATCGGGCGGCGCGGCCCCTCCCAGGCCCGGTTCACCACCAAGGAACTGCGGGAGCTCGGCGCGCTCCCGGACACCGAAATCGTGGTGGATCCCGAAGAGTTGGCGCTCGATCCGGCGTACGCCGACCCGTCGGGCCTGCCCGCCCCGGCCCGCCGCAACGTGGAGGTGATGCGCGGCTGGGCGCAGCACCCGACACCGGGCCGCGCCCGGCGGATCCGGCTGCGCTTCTTCCTGCGCCCGGTCGCCCTGTCCGCGGGGCCCGACGGCCGGGTGGCCTCCGTCCGCTTCGAACGCACGCTGCCCGACGGCCGGGGCGGCGTGACGGGCACGGGCCGTCACGAGGAGATCGACGCCCAACTGGTGCTGCGCTCGGTCGGCTACCGCGGAGTGCCGCTCGAAGGGCTGCCGTTCGACCCGGGCCTCGGCACGGTGCCGCACACGGCGGGGCGCGTGCTGCGCGACGGCGCCCCGTCGCCCGGTGAGTACGTGGCGGGCTGGATCAAGCGCGGCCCCACCGGCGTCATCGGCACCAACCGGCCGTGCGCCAAGGAGACGGTCCTCTCCCTGCTCGCCGACGCGCCCGGCCTGCTGCGCAAGGAGGTGCCCGAGGACCCGCTCGCGGCGCTCCGGGCCGCCGGTCTGCGGCCCGTCGAATGGTCGGGGTGGCTGGCCATCGAACGCGCGGAGGAGGAGCTCGGCCACTCGCTCGGGCGCGGCGTGGTGAAGATCCCGGACTGGGCCGGACTGCGGGCAGCGGCACGGGGGACGGCGGGCTAGGACCCGCCCGGGCCATACCCCGCAGGGCGGGCCCAGACTCCGGGACCGGCCCTGCGGATGCTCAACTGACGGGCCCCGTCGGACGGTTCGGGACCCGGCCGGTCAGCCTGTGGCGCCGCTGCGGTCCGCCTCCCTGGCGGCCGCGGCCAGGACGCTGTCGAGGAGCCCGGGGAAGAGGGAGTCCAGGGTGTCGCGGCGCAGCACGCTCAGCTTCGCCGTACCGCGGTATATCTGCCGGATCACGCCGCTCTCGCGCAGCACCCGGAAGTGGTGCGTGCTGGTGGATTTGGTGACGGGCAGGTCGAAATAGGAGCAGGAGAGCTCGGCGCCCTCTTCTCTGGCCAGATCTCGCACCACCCGCATCCGCATGGGATCGGCCAGGGCATGCAGCACGCCTTCAAGGCTGATGTCCTTGGGCGCGGGATGGATCAGCGTTCTGCTGCTGGTGGTGGCGGCGATGGTCATGGCGGCTCCTCGTCATGCGCTCGGCGGCTGCGCGCGCTTCCCGTCCGTACGTCCGTGCTGGCGTACATCGAACAGCACCGGAGCGCGTCACCCACCAGGTTTCCGGCTCCTGGCGCGCCCCACACGCCCGGCAGACACCTTCCAGCCATTGTACGAGATCCACCGTAGTTTGACAGATACCGTACTACGATGGTTACCGTACGAGCGGCACATCGGCCGTGATGAATGGAGTCCGCAGTGAGCGCACTGTTCGAGCCCTACACCCTGCGATCGCTGACGATCCCCAACCGGGTCTGGATGCCCCCGATGTGCCAGTACTCGGCGCTGCCCGACGGCCCCGAGGCCGGCGTCCCGCGCGACTGGCACTTCGCGCACTACGGGGCGCGCGCCACCGGCGGCACGGGCCTGATCATCGTCGAGGCCACCGCGATCAGCCCCGAGGGCCGCATCAGCCCGTACGACCTGGGGATCTGGAACGACACGCAGGTCGAGGCGTTCCGCCGCATCACGGACTTCCTCAAGAGCCAGGGCACCGTGCCCGGTGTGCAGATCGCGCACGCGGGCCGCAAGGCGTCCACCGACCGGCCCTGGACGGGCGGCGCCCCGGTCGGCGCCGACGCGCACGGCTGGCAGCCCGTCGGGCCGAGCCCGGTCGCCTTCGACGAGCGCCACCCCGTACCGACGGAGCTCACCGTCGAGCAGATCCAGGACATCGTGACCCTGTTCGCGGACGCCGCCCGGCGCTCGCTGGCCGCCGGGTTCGAGGTCGCCGAACTGCACGGCGCGCACGGCTACCTCATCGGGGAGTTCCTCTCCCCGCACAGCAACAAGCGCACCGACGCGTACGGCGGTTCGTACGAGAACCGCACCCGCTTCGCCCTCGAAGTCGTCGACGCCGTACGGGCGGTGTGGCCCGAGGACAAGCCGCTGTTCTTCCGCATCTCCGCCACCGACTGGCTGGCGGAGGACGGCTGGACGCCGGACGACACCGTGCGCTTCGCCGCCACGCTCAAGGAGCACGGCGTCGACCTGCTCGACGTGTCCACGGGCGGCAACGCGGCGGGCGTCCGCATCCCCGTCGGCCCCGGCTACCAAGTCCCGTTCGCCGCGCGGGTGAAGGCCGAGGCGGAGCTGCCGGTCGCGGCCGTCGGCCTGATCACCGACATCGAGCAGGCCGAGAAGATCCTCGCCAACGGAGAGGCCGACGCCGTGCTCCTGGGCCGTGAGCTGCTGCGCGACCCGTCCTGGGCACGGCGCGCCGCGCGTGAACTCGGGGCCGACGTGCGGGTGCCCGAGCAGTACCTCCGGTCCGTCTGACCCGCCCGTCCGCCGTCCGCGCCGCCCGGCAGGGACTCACTCGGGGATCACCACCAGCGAGAACGAGTGGCCCGCCGGGTCGGCGTAGATGCGGGTGTCGCGGGGGCCGCTGTTGTCCTTCGTGTCGATGGGGCGCGCGCCGAGCACGACCGCCTCACGCTCCGCCTCGTCCATCTCGCCGCGCGCCACCATGATCCGCAGATGCGCCTGCTGCGAGTCCTCGGGCCGCGGCCAACTCGGCGGGATGTAGTCGCGTTCCCTGTGCACGGCCAGACAGACGCCGTTTTCCTGGGTGATCTCGACGTAGTCGGGGTCCTTGCTCAACCGGACCTCCGCGCCCAGCAGTCCCGCGTAGAACTCGGCGAGCCGCTCGGGCTCCGAACAGTCGAGTACGAGCACGGTGTTCTTGTGGACCGTCATGGCGTGCGGGTCCCCCCCGGCCCGATGCCCCAAACAGCCGGGGGGCCGGGCCACTACACCGCGCCGCGGCGCTTCCTCGCCACCGCGAGCACCCCCGCACCGGTGGCGGTGACGGCCGTCGCCACGGCGCTGGCCAGCAGGATCGCGTCGGACCGGGGCTCCGCCTTCGCCAGGTGACCGCCGTCGCCGGACGGCGGCTCCGCATGGCCGGGTACGGCGAGCCCGCCCACGGCCACGGCGGCACCCGCCACCGTCACGGCCGCCGCCGTCACCTGATTCCGTACAGATCGTTTTCTCACCATGCATGGCAATATGAGGGTTTCGCCCGCCCGGACGTGTGGGGACGCGCGGCGAATCCGCCAACCCGGTGGCAGCCCATCCGTTCGCCTGCCATGAGGGATTGTCAGACCCTCCACCTACTGTGATCGACATGGCAAGCAGGAGGTCTGGCTGCGCGACGACGCCGAGGTGGTGCGGCTGCGCCAGCTCGCTGAGTGGCTCCAGCGGCATGAGCGTGAATGCCGCTCCCAGGTCGACAGCTGGCTGGTGCGCTCACTGCCCGTGCCCGTGGAGCT
This sequence comes from Streptomyces sp. NPDC059002, assembly GCF_042740435.1. Taxonomy (NCBI): domain Bacteria; kingdom Bacillati; phylum Actinomycetota; class Actinomycetes; order Kitasatosporales; family Streptomycetaceae; genus Streptomyces; species Streptomyces sp. NPDC059002. The sequence goes on from NZ_JBHYJI010000013.1 coordinate 67,589, forward strand.
GCTCGCGCGGGTGTGGCCCGACGAGGCCTGGCAGGGCGCGCTGCGCGACCTCGTCGTCGCGCCGGTGGGGGCGGACGGCGGCGCCGACACGGACCGCGCCGGATTCCTGCGGGACGCCGACCCCGAGCGGGGCATCGGCGTCGAACAGGGCCTCGAGCAGCTGTTCCGCGAGGTCTGGCCGCGCCCGGAGGACGCCGACGACACGGCACAGGAGTGGGGGGCGTACGCCGACGGGAAGTTCGACGAGCTGCGGCACGCGACGGCCCGCGCGGTGTCGTACGGCTACCGCGTCCGCGGAGGCTATGCGATCGCCCCGCTCACGGAGGACGGCCGCGCCCTGGAAGCTGCGTACTGGCTCGGTGACGACTACCCCGAAGGGGGTCCGCATGGCCTCACTCGTCCACGCGGGCCGCGTGGTGAACAGCGAGGACGAGGAGGGGGAGCTGTGAGCACGGAACAGCAGCTGCTGGACGCGGGAGCGGTCCTGCCGTGGGCCGGGGACACGGCGTCGGCGGGCGCGGCGCCGGAGGACGGGGACGCGCTGACCGCGCGGGCCTATGCACACCCGGTGCTCGAAGGGCGCACGGTGATCCGCCTGGTGCCCGAGGCGATCGGTCCCGCCGAGGACCTCGCCCTGGAGTACCTGGGATTCGACGGCGGCGCGACGACGACGGTCGGCCGGGTGCGGCGCCGCTCGCTCGGCTTCCCCGCCTGGGCGCTGGTCAACGACCCGGCGAACGGCCGGCACGCGCTCGCCGCGGCCGACCGCAGTCACGACGCGCTCGGCCGCCTGCGCCCCGCCGCCCCGGACGCGTACGCCCGGGCGTGGCTCGCGGCCGCCCGTTACACGCGGGCCGCGTCCGCGTCCCTGGTCACGGCCGCGTGGACGCCGCAGACCCCGCTGCCCGGGGAGGAGCTGCCGCAGGCATGAGCCACGGGCCCCACGCCGCCCCTCACTTCATCCACTCGTCCTCGTACCGCGCATACGTGCCGTCGTGAGTGGCCAGGTGCACGAACTGGTCGACGTACTCCTTGAACTGCTCGTCCCCGCGCGGCGTCGCATAGGCCTTCTCGGAGAAGGTGAAGGGCTTGTCGGGGTGGAGCGAGCACAGTTCGGGGTGGATCTTCGACTGGTAGAGCGTCTCGCTGGCGTCGGTCATCATCACGTCGGCGCGCCCGTCGATGATCTCCCGGAAGATCGTGGTGTTCTCCGGGTGCAGTTTGATCGTGGCCTGCTTGATGTGGGCGCGGGCGAACTGCTCGTTCGTGCCACCGGGGTTGACGACGACGGTCGTGCCCACCTTGTCGATGTCTGCGAGCGCGCCCTTCCCGAACTTCTCCTTGTCCGCGCAGCGCACGATCGGCGTCTTGCCGTCCTCGCGCGTGGGCTCGCTGAAGTACACCTGGCGGGCGCGCGGCAGCGTGATCGAGACGCCGCCGACGCCGATGTCGCAGCGCCCGGCCGCCACGTCCTTGGTGAGGTTCGCCCAGGTCGTCGCCACGAACTTCGGCTTGGCGTCGAGGCTCTTGGCGAGGTCGCGCGCCATCGTGATGTCCACGCCGCTGTACGTTCCGTCGGCGGGGTCGAGCTTGGTGAAGGGCGCGTAGTCGCCGGTCGTGCAGACCTTCAGTACGCCCTTGTTCGGGACGGAGTCGAGGAGGGTGCCGTGGTGCCGGTCGGGCCTGCTGTCCGGCCGTCGGCCCGCGTCGGGCGACGCGGGCGCTGCGGCGGTGACGGCCAGCAGGCAGACCAGGGCTGACAGGGTGGCGGCACGCTTCGCGGGGGCTCCTCCGCGGTGACGGGTACGGCTCGAGGGGATCAACCTGCCAGATCCGTTCGCGCGGATGAACCCCCTTCTCACCTGGCGAGCGACGGCAGCCGCACGGGAGTGAGGTCCGGTGCGCCACCCTCGTAGGCGTCCTCGTCGAACGGGTACAGCGGCCGCTCCACACGGTGGTGGCCGAGGCGCGGCAGATCCTGGTCGACGCCGCCCGGCGTGAGGGCGAGCAGCCAGTCGGCGGCCATGTCGTGCAGTTCCGGCTCCAGGTAGCCGATCTTCACGACGACCAGGTCGTACGTGCGGGGGTCGATGCCGAGGCCGCCCTCCTCGGGGCCCATGAAGTCGGCGAGGGTGTGGAACGGCTTGCGGCGTTCGACGAGGATCACGGTGACGCCGCCGCTGCGTACGGCCGCCATGTCGACGCCGCGGTCGTACGCGCCGCCCTCCGCGCGGTCCTTCTGGTCGGTGGCGCGCTGCAACGCCACGACGGTGCCGGTGAGTTCGTAGGGGCCGCCGTGGTGCGCGTCGACCTTGCCGCCGACGCTCAGGGTGACCTCGGCGCCCACCCCGACCTCGAAGCAGCGGGCGACGGCGACCGGGTCGGTGATGCCGGGGTGGACCGCGGTGACCCGGCCGGTGCGGAGCGCGTCGTTCTCCAGGAGCTTGCCGAGCATGTACGCGAGGTCGCCCGCGCCGCCCGCCGTCGGGTTGTCGCCCGAGTCGCTGATCAGGAAGGGGCGCCGGTCCGACGCGACCGCCTGCTCGATGCACTCCTCGGCGCTGCCCGTCGGGCCGACGAAGACGAAGTCGCGGCGCGCCTCCCAGTAGCGCACGGCGAGCTTCTCGGCCTCGGCGGCGGCGCGTTCGGCGTCCTCGCCGGTGACGACGATCGCGGCCTTGCAGCGCGGCTCGTCGGCCCAGGCGTAGCCGACCCACATCGCGGCGTCGAGGATGCCCGGCAGCCGCTCGGTCCCGGCGAGCGAGGCGTAGAGGGACTTGGCGGGCTCCAGGCGGGTGCTGGTCTTCTCGCCGGGCAGCAGCACGGGCACCTGCACCCAGGCCCGGTGCGGCCGGATGCCGTCGCGCAGGCAGCGCACGAGGTTGCGGGCGGCGCGCTCGCGGGTCTCCCAGGCGTCCTCGTGCGGGGCGAGGCGGTGGGCGGTGAGCAGGTCGATGGGCTCGGCGAACCGGCGCGAGACGTTGCCGTGCAGGTCCATCGCGGTGGAGATCATGGGGCGGCCCGTGCCGTCCGGGGTGCCGACGAAGTCGAGCGCGGCGCGCACGGCCTCCGTCAGATCGGCCTCGGCGTCGGTGAGGCCGATGACGCTCATCGCGCCGTGGATGTCGTAGAGGAGCCCGTCCAGGGGGCCCGCTTCCCGGATGCGCGTGACGAGTTCGTCCTTGAGGGTGAGGTACGACTCCGCTTCCACCGGGCCGCCGGGCAGCGAGGTCGCGTGCAGCAGGGGCACCCATTCCACGGTGTCGGCGAGGTCGGAGTCGGCCCGCGTCCACGTGTAGCGGTCGAGGAGGTCCTGGCCCCTGGTCTGCCGGAAGTCGTCGACGGTGGAGCGGTGCGGGCAGAACGTGGACGACTCGATGCCGATGCCGCCGATGCCGATGCGCAGGCGGCGGTGGGTCACGGAGGGGGTCATGCGGGTGCGCTCTCTTCCTGGGGTGCGGGGGCGGGGGCGGGGACGGCCGGGGCGGCGGGCGCGGTCGGCAGGTGCCGGTTCAGCGCGGTGAGTCCCGCGCCGAGCAGTCCCGCGTCGGGCCCCGTGACGGTGGTGGTGATCTCCAGGTCGGCGGTGGCGAGCGGCAGGCAGCGTTCGTAGAGGACGCCGCGCACGGCGGCGACCAGCGGTTCGGCGGTGGCGAGTACGCCGCCGAGTGCCACGGCCTGCGGGTTGAAGAAGTTGACGACGACGGAGAGGACGGTGCCGATGTGGCGGCCCGCGGTGCGCACCAGGGTGGTGGCCTGCGGGTCGCCGTCCGCGACGAGGCTCAGGAGTTCGCCCGTGTCCGCCACCTCGACGCCCTCGCGGGCGAGTTCACGGATCAGGGCGGCGCCGCTCGCGACGGTCTCCAGGCAGCCGATGTTGCCGCAGCTGCACGGCCTCTCGCCCGCGGCGTCGACGCGGACGTGGCTGATGTCGCCCGCGCTGCCGTTGGCCCCGTCGTGCGGGCGGCCCGCCGTGATGACCCCGCTGCCGATGCCGCGTCCGGCCTTGACGACGACGAGGTGGTCCAACTCGGGCCGGGCGACGCGGTGTTCGCCGACGGCCATCATCGTGGCGTCGTTGTCGACGGTGACGGGGATGCCCAGGCGTTCGGCGAGGACGTCGCGCAGCGGGTAGCGGTGCCAGCCCGGCATGCGGGACGGGCTCAGGACCCGGCCGGTCGCGGGCTGCACGGGGCCGGGGAAGGCGACGCCGAACGCGCGCACCGTGCGGCCTTCTTCGCGCTGGCGGTCCACGAGTGCGCCGACCTGCCCGCAGAGCCATTCGACGGCGGACTCGGGGCCCGCGGTGATGTCGTGCGGCAGGTCGACGGCGTCGACGACGGTGCCGCCGAGGCCGACCACGCCGAGCCGCGCGTGGTGGCTGCCGATGTCCGCGGCGACGGCGACGCCGCCCTGTGCGGCGACCCGGAGGAGCCGGGGCCTGCGGCCGCCGCGCGAGGCGCCCTCGCCGGACTCGGTGAGCAGGCCCGCGTCGACGAGTTCCTGCACGCGCAGGGAGACCGTCGAGGGGGCGAGGCCCAACTCCCGTACGAGATCGGTCCGGGACGTGGCCGCCCCCGAGGAGACCAGGTGCACGATGTGCTGCGCCGAGCCTGGTTCGCCGAGTGGTGTTCCGGCCATGTCGCCCCCAGTAACTTCCCTGTTGCTTCGATGTGTTCGTTCGACAGCGGGATGAACTCTAGATCCGAACGAAGCAAGCTGGCCAGTGTCTTCAACTTTCCACTTCTTGCCGAATGAAGCTATTGACTTGTTTTTTGGCTGAGGCCTAGCGTTCGGGCGCCGCCCCGTCGCTCTCCGGCGCAGGGCAGGTCCCGTCCCCCTTGGAGGCCCATCGCCATGCGCTCACTCAGGTCCGCGACGGCCGCGCTGCTCGTCCTCGCGGCGGCCCTCACCGGCTGCACCCGCGAGGGCGGCCGCATCGACATGGGGCCCACCGGCGGCACTCCCGTCGAGGGCGGCACGGCGACGATGGCGCTCCCCCCGGCCGCGACGCCCAACTGGATCTTCCCGATCGGCGCCCCCGGCTACGGCGCCTCGTACAACTACGGGATCCAGTCCCTGCTGTTCATGCCGGTGTACGACGCCGTGCAGGACGAAGCGAAGGGCGAGTTGACCACGCACGGCCCCAGCACGCTCGGCCTGAAGCCGACGTACAGCGACGGCAACAAGACCGTGACCGTGCCGCTGCGCGAGGGCGTGACATGGTCCGACGGCAAGCCCGTCACGGCCCGCGACCTGGAGTTCTGGTTCCATCTGGTCAAGGCCAACAAGGCGGAGTGGGGCAACTATTCGGTCGGCACGATGCCCGACAACGTCAAGCGGTTCGAGACGCTCGACGACCACACCGTACGGCTGCACCTGAGCCGCGCGTACAACCCCGACTGGTTCACCGCCAACCAGCTCACCCTGATGCGGGCGCTGCCCCAGCACGCCTGGGACGCCAAGACCGACGGCGGGAGGATCGGCGACTGGGACCGCACCCCCGCGGGCGCCAAGGCGGTCTTCGCGCGGCTGACGCAGCACGCCAAGAGCCTCGGCTCGTACGGCTCCGACCCGCTCTGGCAGACGGTCAACGGGCCGTGGAAGCTGGCGGGTTGGCGGGACAGCGGCCAGGTCACGATCGTGCCGAACGAGAAGTTCACCGGCCCGGAGTCGGAGCGGCCGCACCTCGACAAGGTCGTCTTCAAGCCCTTCACGACGGCCGACTCCGAGTACAACGTGCTGCGTTCGGGCGGTGTCGACTACGGCTACATCCCGCCGTCGGTGATGGCGCAGAAGGAGAAGTTCGAGGAGAAGGGGTACCGCGTCGATCCGTGGGAGGGCTGGGCGGCGACGTACATCGTCTACAACTTCAACTCCACCCATGCGGGCCCCCTGATGAGCCAGCTCTACATCCGCAGGGCCATGCAGCACCTCGTCGACCAGAAGGCGATGAGCGACGTCATCTGGCAGGGCAGCGCGACGCCGACGCTCGGCCCCGTGCCGGTCACGCCGAAGAGCCAGTACCTCTCCAAGGCGATGGAGCGGAACCAGTACCCCTTCGACGTACCGAAGGCCAAGCGGCTGCTGGCCGGGCACGGCTGGCGGACGGACGGCGGCACCGCACGCTGCGCACGTCCGGGAACGGGCGACGACCAGTGCGGCGCGGGCATCGAGGAGAACGACCCGCTGGAGCTGACCCTGCTCTCCCAGTCGGGCTCGACCGAGACGACGAACATGATGCAGGAGCTGAAGTCGTCGCTGTCCAGGGCCGGAATCCAACTGACCGTGCGCCAGCAGCCGTTGAACTCCGTCCTCGGCAACTCCGTGCCCTGCAAGGCGAAGGACCCGGGCTGCGACTGGGACATGTCCTTCTTCGGCACCGCGGGCAGCTGGTACTACCCGCTCAACCCCAGCGGTGAGCAGCTCTTCTCCACGGGCGCCTCAGCCAACTTCGGGAACTACAGCGACAAGAAGGCCGACCGGATCATCCGGGGCGTGCAGTACTCCCCCGACATGAAGGCCGTGCACGAGTACGGCGAGTACCTCGCCGAGCAGCTGCCCGTGATGTGGATGCCCAACCCGGCATACCAAGTCTCCGTGATCCGCAACGACTTGCGGGGCGTCGACCAGAACCCGACGGTCACCTTCGCGCCCCAGCACTGGTACTACGTCAAGAAGAAGGGGGCCGAGAAGTGACCGGCTTCACCGGCTTTCTGGTCAAGCGCTTCCTCCAGGCGATCGTCGTCCTCTTCCTGGTGTCGGTCATCGTCTTCGTGCTCCTGCATCTGCTGCCCGGCGGCCCCGCGCGCGCCATCCTCGGCCCCAAGGGCACACCGCAGCAGATCGAGCACTTCAACCACCAGCAGGGATACGACCGTTCGCTCCCGATGCAGTACGCGATGTATCTGAAGCGGCTGCTCACCGGCGACCTCGGCGAGTCCTTCAAGCTCAACTCGCCGGTCTTCGAACTGCTCAAGCAGCGCCTGCCGAAGACGTTGCTCCTCACGGTCCTGTCCACCGCGCTCGCCGTGGTCATCGCCGTCCCGCTGGGTCTGCTGCAGGCCGTGCGGCGCGGCAAGGCGTCGGACTACGCCCTCACCGGGCTCGCCTTCCTGATGTACGCGACGCCGGTGTTCTTCCTCGGCCTCATCATGATCATCCTGTTCGCGCAGGTCATGCCGGTCTTCCCGGCGGAGGCCCCGCAGGGCGAGACGATCGGCGAACTCCTCGGCGACGTCACCGGGTTGGTGCTTCCCGTGGTCACCATGGCCTTCGGCATCATCGCGATGTTCAGCCGCTACATGCGCTCCGCGGTGCTCGACAACCTCACCGAGGAGTACGTCCGCACGGCGATGGCGAAGGGCCAGTCGAGCCGCCGGATCATGGTCAGACACGTCCTGCGCAACGCGCTGATCCCGCTGGCGACCCTGCTCGGCCTCTATCTGCCGACGCTGTTCAGCGGCGCTCTTGTCGTCGAGTCGATGTTCAACTACCCGGGCATGGGGCTGCTGTTCTGGAACGCGGCGCAGGGCTCCGACTTCCCCGTACTGCTCGGCGTGACGCTCGTCGTCGGCGTCGCCACCGTCGTCGGCTCGCTGCTCACCGACATTCTGTACGCCGTCCTCGACCCCCGGATACGGAGCGTGGCATGAGTTCCACGGTCGCCCCTGTCGTCGCGCCCGGTCAGGAAGAGGCCGCGCAGGCCACACCCTCGCTGGCCCGCCGCACGCTGCGGGTCTTCACCGGCAACAAGCTCGCCCTGACGGGCGTGGTCGTCCTGGTCCTGCTCCTCGCGTTCAGCTGTCTCGGGCCCCTTCTGTACGACACCGAGCAGGTGCACACCGACCTCTCCCAGGCCAACCTGCCGCCCGGCAGCCCCGGCCATCTCCTCGGCACCACCGACCTCGGCTACGACATGATCGGCCGTCTGATGGTCGCCGGGCGGACGTCGCTCGAAATCGGCCTGGCAGCAGGGCTGTTGGCCACGCTGTTCGGCACCGTGTACGGCGCTGTCGCCGGATACTTCGGCGGCTGGGTCGATGCCACGATGATGCGCGTCACGGACGCGGCGCTCGCCATCCCCGCGATGTTCCTGCTCGTCGTGGTCGCCGCGATCATCACGCCGAGCAAGGGCGTCCTGGTCGTCATCATCGCCTCGGTGGCCTGGCTGTCCCCCGCCCGCCTGGTGCGCGGCGAGGCGCTGTCGCTGCGCAACCGCGAGTACGTGCAGGCCATGCGGATGATGGGCGGTGGCGGTGCGCGGGCCGTCGTCAAGCACATCGTGCCGAACGCGATCGGCACGGTGATCGTCAACTGCACGTTCCAGATCGCCGACGCGATCCTCTACGTCAGCTATCTCGCCTTCCTCGGGCTCAGCATCCCGCCCCCTTCGGCCGACTGGGGCTCGATGCTGTCGGCCGGGATCACCTACACCCAGAACGGCTACTGGTGGCTGATCTTCCCGCCGGGCATCGCGATCGTCCTGGTCGTCGCCGCGTTCAACTTCATCGGTGACGGGCTGCGGGACGCCTTCGAAGTACGGCTGCGGAAGTAAAGGGAGCACCATAGACATGACCGTGACGACCGAGCCCCTGCTCACCATCGACAACCTGCGCGTCGACATCACCTCGCGCGAACGCACCGTCCACGCCCTCGACGGCGTCTCCCTCACCCTCGCCCCCGGCGAGGCCCTCGGCATCGTCGGCGAGTCGGGATGCGGCAAGACGATGACGGCGCTCAGCGTCCTCGGCCTCCTTCCGCCCGGCGGCGAAGTCACCGGCGGGCGCGTCCAGTTCGACGGGCAGGACCTGGCCGCCGCCCCCGCGCCCGTCCTCCAGGACGTCCGCGGCAACACCATCGGCATGGTCTTCCAGGACCCGCTGACCTCCCTCAACCCGACGATGACGATCGGCGCGCAGGTGGCGGAGCCGCTGCTCCTGCACCGCGCGGGCAGCACGCGGAAGGAGGCCTGGGCGCGCGCCCAGGAGATGCTGCGCCTGGTCGGCATGCCGCAGCCCGCGGAACGCATGAAGGCGTACCCGCACCAGCTGTCCGGCGGCATGCGCCAGCGCGTCGCGATCGCCATGGCCCTGGTGTGCGAGCCGAAGCTGCTGATCGCGGACGAGCCGACCACGGCGCTCGACGTGACGACGCAGCACCAGATCCTGGAACTGATCGACGAACTGCGCGAACGCCTCGGCATGGCGATGGTCCTGGTCACCCACGACCTGGGCGTCATCGCGAACCGGGTGGACCGGGTCGCGGTGATGTACGCGGGCAGGGTCGCCGAACAGTCCGACGTACGCGACCTGTTCGCGCGCCCGAAGCACCGCTACACCGAAGCGCTGTTCGCCGCGCTGCCCGAGCGTGCGGCCGGCAGCGGCACGGAACTGCACACCATCCCCGGCCTGCCGCCGAACCTCACGGTCCGCCCCACCGGCTGCCGCTTCGCGCCGCGCTGCTCCTCCGCCACGGACACCTGCCGCACCGAGGAGCCCTTGCTCGCGGACGACGAGGTGCGCGGCGCCGAACACCGCTTCGCCTGCTTCCACCCGGTGCCCGACGAGGTCGCGTCGCAGGACGAGGTGGTGGGCCCCGCGTCCGCGCCCGCGCCCGCCGCTCCCGGTGACGTACTCGTCGAACTCGACGCGCTGGTCAAGGAGTTCCCGCTCAAGGGCGGCGCCTTCTCCCGCAGCCGGGGCACGGTCAGCGCGGTCGGCGGGGTGTCCCTCGCCATCCGGAGGGGCGAGACGTTCGGGATGGTCGGCGAGTCCGGCTGCGGCAAGACCACGCTGGGGCGCATCGTCGCGGGCCTCGACGAACCGACCGGCGGCGCCGTGCGCTTCGAGGGGCGCGACCCCGCCCACCTGTCGCGGGCCGAGCGCCGCGCGCACCGCCGCCGCGTGCAGCTGATGTTCCAGGACTCCACCGCCGCGATGGACCCGCGCATGCGGGTCGGCGAGATCCTGCGCGAGCCGCTCGTCATCCAGCGCGTCGGCACCCGCGCCGAACAGGAGAAGCTGGTCGACGGACTCCTCGACGCCGTCGGCCTGCCGCGCGGCGCCGTGCACCGCTACCCGCACGAGTTCTCCGGCGGGCAGCGCCAACGCCTCGGCCTGGCACGGGCGTTGACCCTGTCGCCCGATCTGGTGGTGGCCGACGAGCCGGTCTCCGCGCTCGACGTGTCCGTGCAGGCACAGATCCTGAACCTGATGCGGGAGCTGCAGCGCGAGCGCGGCCTGACCTATCTGTTCATCTCGCACGACCTGGCGGTGGTACGCCACCTGGCGGACACGGTCGGCGTGATGTACCTGGGCAAGCTGGTCGAGTCGGGGCCCGCAGCGCAGGTGTACGCACAGCCGCTGCACCCCTACACGCGAGGGCTGCTCGACACGGTCAGCCTGCCCGACCCCGAGGCGGCGTCGGGCACGGAGCGCACCCCGCTGGCGGGCGAGACCCCGTCCGCGGCCAGACCCCCGTCCGGCTGCCGCTTCCGCACCCGCTGCCCCGTCGCCCAGGACCTCTGCGCCACGACGGAACCGCAGGTCAGCACCCCGAACGGCGCGGGACACCAGGTCGCCTGCCACTTCCCGCTCGCCGCGCCTCGGCTAGCGTCGACGGTGTGAGACTCACCGACGCCCTCGCGCGCCGCCCCGTCGTGCTCGACGGCGGCCTCTCCAACCAGCTGGAGGCCGCCGGGCACGACCTGGGCGACGCGCTGTGGTCCGCGCGGCTGCTCGCCGACGCACCCGGGGCCGTCGAGGCGGCTCATCGCGCGTACTACGAGGCGGGCGCCGACGTCGCGATCACCGCGAGCTATCAGGCGACGTACGAGGGGTTCGCGCGGCACGGCATCGACGCGGCACGCACGACCGAACTACTGCGCCTGAGCGTGGAGTTGGCGCGTCGTGCCGGAGCCGGGGCAGGCCGGGACGTGTGGGTCGCCGCGTCGGCGGGCCCCTATGGCGCGATGCTCGCCGACGGCTCCGAGTACCGGGGGCGGTACGGCCGCACCGTGGACGAGCTCGAACGCTTCCACCGGCCGCGCCTGGAGACCCTCGCGGCGGCGGCGCCGGACGTCCTCGCCCTGGAGACGGCCCCCGACACCGACGAGGCGCGGGCCCTGCTGCGGGCGGTGCGCGGCCTCGGGGTGCCCGCCTGGCTGTCGTACAGCGTCGCGGGCGGGTACACGCGCGCGGGCCAGCCCCTCGCGGAGGCCTTCGCGCTCGCCGCCGACGCCGACGAGGTCATCGCCGTCGGCGTGAACTGCTGCGACCCGCGCGACGCGGACACGGCCGTGGCGCTCGCCGCGCGGATCACCGGCAAGCCCGTGGTCGTCTACCCGAACAGCGGGGAGCAGTGGGACGCGGAGGCCCGCGCCTGGCGGGGGCCCGCGCGCTTCACGGCCGGACGGGTCGCCGGGTGGCGGGCGGCCGGGGCCCGGCTGATCGGCGGCTGCTGCCGGGTGGGGCCGACGGCGATCGCGGAGGTGGCGGCGGAGCTGGCGCGGGAGGCCGGGCGCGGCGGTCCCGAGGGGCCGGGCCAGATCGCCGACGCCAGGCCGGAACACGGCGTTGACCTGCGAGGACGCCGTCTCCAGGGGTGACTGTCAGTGCCGGGGTGCAGACTGGCCGGTACCTGAGACAACGACGTCCCGGAGGTGGTCGGCATGTCCGACATCATCCTGACCGTAGGTACCCGCAAAGGCCTCTTCATCGGCCGCAGGCGCGGCGGCGCCTGGGAGTTCGACGACAGCCCGTACTTCAACGCGCAGGCCGTCTACTCCGTGGCCATCGACACCCGGGGCCCCACCCCACGCCTGCTCGTCGGCGGCGACAGCGCGCACTGGGGCCCGTCCGTCTTCCACTCGGACGACCTCGGCGCGACCTGGACGGAACCGGCCAAGCCCGCCGTCAAATTCCCCAAGGACACCGGCGCGTCCCTGGAGCGGGTCTGGCAGCTGCACCCCGCGGCCGCCGAACCCGACGTGGTGTACGCGGGCACGGAACCGGCCGCTCTCTACCGCTCGACGGACCGGGGCGAGAGCTTCGCACTCGTACGCCCCCTCTGGGAGCACCCCACCCGCTCCAAGTGGGTACCGGGAGGCGGCGGCGAGGGCCTGCACACCGTGCTCACGGACGAGCGCGACGCCCGCGCCGTGACGGTCGCGGTGTCCACCGCCGGGGTGTTCCGCACCCTCGACGGCGGCGAGAGCTGGACCCCGTCGAACCACGGCGTCTCCGCGGTGTTCCTGCCGGAGCCCAACCCGGAGTTCGGCCAGTGCGTGCACAAGGTCGCCCGCGACGCGGCCGACCCCGACCGGCTGTACCTGCAGAACCACTGGGGTGTGTACCGGAGCGACGACGCGGGCGCGCGCTGGACCGACATCGGTGACGGGCTGCCCTCCGACTTCGGCTTCGCGGCGGTCGCCCACCCGCATCGCGGCGGCACGGCGTACGTCTTCCCGATCACCGCGGACAGCGACCGGGTCCCCGCCGACCACCGGTGCCGGGTCTACCGCACGGACGACGCGGGCACGACCTGGGAGCCGCTCAGCGCGGGCCTGCCCCAGGAGGATCACTACGGCACCGTGCTCCGCGACGCCATGTGCAGCGACGACAGCGACCCGGCGGGCATCTACTTCGGCAATCGCAACGGCGAGGTGTACGCGTCGGCGGACGACGGCGACAGCTGGCGGCAACTCGCCTCGCACCTGCCGGACGTGCTCTGTGTGCGGGCGGCGGCCATCGGTTGATCGACGGCCCCGTTACGGCAGTAGGGTGACGCCGTGGCACCACGACCCTTGCATGAAATCGTCGAACCAGGCTGGGCCAAGGCCCTGGAGCCGGTGGCCGAACGGATCGCCGCGATGGGCGACTTCCTGCGCGCGGAGATCGGCGCGGGACGCACCTATCTCCCGGCGGGCCCGAACGTCCTGCGCGCCTTCCAGCAGCCCTTCGACGACGTCCGCGTCCTGATCGTCGGCCAGGACCCCTACCCCACACCCGGTCACGCGGTGGGCCTCTCGTTCTCGGTCGCGCCCGAAGTGCGGCCGCTGCCCGGCAGCCTCATCAACATCTACCGCGAGATGACCCACGACCTGGGCCTGCCCCCGCCGTCGAACGGCGACCTCACGCCCTGGACCCAGCAGGGCGTCCTGCTCCTGAACAGGGCGCTCACCACGGCCCCGCGCAAGCCCGCCGCACACCGCGGCAAGGGCTGGGAAGAGGTCACCGAGCAGGCGATACGGGCGCTCGCGGCGCGCGGCAAACCGCTGGTGTCGATCCTGTGGGGCCGCGACGCCCGCAATCTGCGGCCGCTTCTCGGGCAGTTGCCGTCCGTCGAGTCCGCGCACCCCTCGCCGATGTCGGCCGACCGCGGCTTCTTCGGCTCGCGCCCCTTCAGCCGGGCCAACGACCTGCTCGTCCGCCAGGGCGCGCAACCGGTGGACTGGCGGCTTCCGTGACGCCGTCCGCGGGGGTGCCGTCCCCCGGTGAGCCGTCCGCCGGGGTGCCGTCCGGCGCCCTGGTCCTCGGCGTCGACTCGGGAGGCTCCGGGCTGCGGGCGGGCCTCGGTGTGCCCGCCGGGGTGCCCCGTCCCGCCCCGGTGCGCTCCGCGGAGCCGGTGCGCACAGGCGCCCGGGGCATCGACGCCGGGCACTTCCTGGAGCAACTCCTGCCGATGGCACGGGAGTTGCTCGCACAGGCGGGCGGCGCCCGGATCACCGCCGTCGCGATCGGCGCCGCGGGCCTCGCCACCCTCGGCGACGACCTGCGCGCCCAGCTGCCGTCCGCGCTCGAACAGGCCCTGGGCGTACGCCGCGTGGCGCTCGCCGCGGACGCCGTGACCGCCTACGCGGGCGCGCTCGGAGACCGCCCCGGCGCCGTCGTCGCCGCGGGCACCGGCCTGATCGCGCTCGGCACGGACCTCACCTCCTGGCGGCGTGCCGACGGCTGGGGGCATCTTCTCGGCGACTGCGGCGGCGGCGCCTGGATCGGCCGCGCCGGGCTCGAAGCCGCGATGCGGGCGCACGACGGCAGACGCGGCGGCTCACAGGCGCTGCTCACGCGCGCGGAAGGCATGTTCGGCCCCGTGGCGGACCTGCCAGGGCTGCTCTATCCGCGCACCGACCGGCCCGCCGTCCTCGCCTCCTTCGCCCCCGAAGTGGCCGGTTGCGCGGCGGACGACCCGGTGGCGCGGGCCATCCTGCGCGATGCCGCACGGCACATCGCGGAGGCCGCGGCCGCCGTCTGCCCGGTGACGGAGGACTGCGAAGTCGCTCTCACGGGTGGCCTGTTCACGATGGGCGAGCCGCTCCTCGCACCGCTGCGCGAGGAACTCGCCGGTCAACTGCCGCACGCACGGCAGGTGCCGGCGGCGGGCGACCCCCTGGACGGCGCCCTGCGCATAGCCGCCGATATCGCCGCGTACCGGCTGCGACTTCCGCACGATCCGCGCATGCTCACCGTCCACGGTGAAGACGACAGTTGACCTCTACGTAATTCATCAGACAAAAACGGACTTATACCGCCCACCTGCACCCTCCCCGAACAGCGAGGACCCGCAAGCCAGTAGCATGCGGCCGCATGAGCTCCCCCACTGGGCCCGCATCCGGCCTGCCCGTACGAATGCCGCGACCCCGCCAGCCGGGCCGGCACCGCCGCCCGGAGCCCGTCGCGGCTCCCGAGGGCGCGCCCGCACTCGTCCTCGCCGTGCCGGGCGCCCCCAGCACCACCACGCGCAGCCTCGCCGAGGAAGTCGTGAGCATCGCCCGCTCCGAGCTGCCCGGCCTCGACGCCAGGATCGGCTACGTCGACGGTGAGGAGGACGCCACCGTCACGTCCTTCCCCGAGTTCCCCTCGCTCCAGTCCGTGCTCGCGCACGCGGCCGCGGAGCGCACCGCCCGCTTCGAGCAGGCGCGCGCCGCCGGCGACGACGTCGCCGCGCCCGACGGCCCCGCCGCCGTCGTCGTGCCGCTGCTCGCGGGCCCCGACAGCGCGCTGATGCGCCGCATCCGGCAGGCCGTCATGGACAGCCGTGTCGCCGCCGAGCTGACCGACGTCCTCGGCCCGCACCCGCTGCTCGCCGAGGCCCTGCACGTGCGCCTGTCGGAGGCCGGTCTGGCCCGCGCCGACCGCGCCCGCCTGTTCACCGTGGCGACGGCCGCGGACGGCATCGTGCTCGCCACGGTCGGCGGCGAGGAGGCCGTGCAGGCCGCCGGGATCACCGGCATGCTGCTCGCCGCGCGCCTCGCGGTGCCGGTGATGGCCGCCGCGCTCGACCAGGAGGGCGCCATCGCGGCGACCGCCGAGCAGCTGCGCGGCTCGGGCTCGGCCCAGCTGGCGCTCGCCCCGTACCTGATCGGCCCCGAGCTCGACCCGGGCCTGCTCGACGCCGCGGCGAAGGAGGCGGGCTGCTCCGTCGCCGAGCCGCTCGGCCCGTACCCGGCGATCGGCAAGCTCGCGCTCGCCAAGTACACGACGACGCTCGGCATCACCCCCCAGCAGCACTCGGGCGCGTCGGTGCACTGAGGCCCCGCGCATGTACGACGCAGGGCCCGCCCCCACATCGGGGCGGGCCCTGCGTCGTACGTGCGGCGGACCACCGGGTCCCCGCGGACCGCTCAGCCGAAGATCACGCAGGAGGCCGCGGGCGCCTCGACGGAGCCCGCCCTGCTCGGGATGCCCGTCGCCGGGTCGACCGCGAACCAGGTGACGTTCCCGGAGCGCTCATTGGCCGCGTAGAGGTACCGGCCCGACGGGTCGACGGCCAGGTCACGGGGCCAGTGGCCGCCGCACGGCACGGTCGCCGTCAGCCGCGGCAGCCCGTTCTCCCCGTCGAGCGCGAACACGGAGATGACGTCCGCTCCACGCGTGGCGGTCCACAGGAAGCGCCCGTCGGGGGCGACGACGACCCCCGAGGGGTAGGCGTCGCCGTCCGGGACCTCCGCGAGCACGGGCACCTCGGCGAGCGGCTCGACCGTGCCGTCGGCGGCGCCCCAGGCGCAGACGGTGACGGTGGGCGTGAGCTCGTTCAGGACGTACGCACGGTCGCCCCGCGGAGAGAAGGCGAGATGCCTCGGTCCCGACCCCGGGCGCAGCGCGACCTCGCGGTGCAGGGTCAGGTCCCCCTTCGCCGCGTCCAACGCGCAGACCAGCACCGAGTCCGTGCCGAGGTCGACGCCGACCGCCCAGCGGCCGCTCGGGTCCGCGAGCACCTGGTGGGCGTGCGGCCCCTGCTGGCGCTGCGGGTGCGGTCCCGTGCCGGTGTGCCGCAGCACGCTCGACGGGGCGGCGGCCAGGGTTCCGTCGGCGCGCAGGGGCACGGCGGCGACGCTGCCCGAGCCGTAGTTGGCGGCGAGCACATGGCCCGCGTGCAGCGCGAGATGGGTGGGCGCGGAGCCGACCGGGACGGGGGCTCCCGCGAGCCGCGGCCCGTCGTCCCCGACGCGGTACGCGGCGACCGCGCCCTCGGCCGTCTCGCTGACCGCGTACAACGTGTCCCCGGCGGGCGAGAGCACGAGGTACGACGGGTCGGCGACCTCGTCCGTGCTGCTCAGGACGGTCAGTGCGCCGGTGTCCGCGTCGAAGGCCGCCGTCGTGACACCGCGCCCCCCGGCCGCGGTGAAGGATCCGATGTACGCCCGCGCGGCGTGCCTGCCGACGACCACTGCTGTCCCCTCTCGACCTGAGCGGCACGTCCGTGGTGCCGCTCGTGCGGCCGACGCTAGCAGCCGGTCTAGACCAAGTCGGCGCCGGAGGCCGCGGTGCCGTCGGCGCCCCGCGCCGCACGGCCGTCCGGGCAGCCGGTCAGGCGCTCAGCGGCGCGCGCGTCGAGCTGCGCAGGGGCTCGGCGAGATCGGCGAGCGCCCTCTCCAGGCCGTGCAGATGCGCCAGCGCGGGCTCGACTGCGGAGTGCTGCGGCGCGGCGAGTGCATCGGCGGCCCGGCCGTCCGCCGCCTTGGACGTGGTGAGCGCCTCGACCGCGGCCTCCACCCGCCAGCACGCCGCGGCGAGCCGGTCGTCGTGCGAGGCCTCGGGGTCCGCGGCGATCGAGGCGAGCCCCCGCACCTCGCGGGCGCACGCGTCGAGCAGCGCGAGCACCCGGCGGGCCCGCTCCTTGCGGCCGCGCAGCGGGCTGAGCGGATGCACCAGCGGGGCGAGCGAGAGCCGCACCCTGCCCAGGAGCTGTTCCAGCTCGGCGACGCGGGGCGCGGGATCCGCCGTGACGGACCCCGCGAGGCGCGCGGCGGCCTCGGCGGTGCAGGCATGCACGCAGCGCAGGGCGCGCTCGATCCAGGCGTTGGTGGTGGCATGCGTGGTGACGGGCAGCACGAGGAGTACGGCGATGGCGGCGCCGAGCGCACCGACCCCGGTCTCGGCGACCCGCAGCGCGAGCAGCGCCGGGTTCAGCACGCCGAGCAGGCCGTAGAGCACCCCGGCCATCACCGTCACCGCGAGCATCATCCAGGTGTACGAGACGGCGGCCGTGTAGAAGATCCCGAAGACGCTGACCGCGACGATCAGCGCGGAGGGCACGGGCGCTCCGTGCAGCGGCACCGCGACGACGAAGCCGACACCGATGCCGATCACAGTGCCGAGCACCCGCCGGAAACTGCGCACCAGCGTCTCGCCGCTCGACGCGGTGTTCACAAACACCCACCAGGTGGCACCCACGGCCCAGTACCACCGCTCACCGGACAGCACCTGCCCCACGGCCAGCGCGAAGGCACCGCCCGCGAAGGCCTGCACGGCCTGCCGCGTGGTCGTCCGGGCAAGCCCCCGGCCCCCCGGCGCGGCGGGCACCGCGGCGGCGGGCCGCCCCCGCTCGTAGCACCACACCCCGAATCGGACGGCCGACGAGGCACACAGCGACATCAGCACGGCGGCGAACAGCTCGGGCAGCTGCCCCGGCACGGTGTGCAGGAACTGCGTCGCGAAGAACATCATGAACGCGAACACCCCGAGCGAGTGCCCGCGCGGCCCCCACCGGCGTGCGTACACGCCGACGCCCATCACGGTCAGGAAGGCGACATCCCTGGCCACGGGCACGTCGTGCAGCACCGCGGCGAGCGCGAGCACGGGAAACCCGACGACGGGCAGCAGCGCGGTGGTGACCGCCTGCCCCCGCACGGTCGCGTCCCCCACGGTGAAGAGGGCGAGCAGCGCGGCGAGCCCACCGGTGATCGCCGCGACGAGCGAATGCCCGGCGACACCGCACACGGCCACCGCCAGGGCGATGCCGACGACCGCCCGCGACGCGAACCGCAACCGCATCCGCCCCGGATCCGGCGCCACGAACACCCTCTTCAGCACAGCTTCCCGCCCCTCTCGGCATTCCGGACACAAAGAAGGCGCCACGGAGATCCGCAGCGCCATCGACAGGCCCATCACACCATCCAATCACCACCTGGCTCAACCGAGCCTCGTGAAGCTGGGCCATTGGTCCACTCAACCGCACCGTTCCCGACCGCGAGCAGGCCAACGGACCACGACGTCACGGGACCCCTTCAGCAGAGCCACCCCGCCCGAACCCCTTGGGCCTCCGGCCCTCCACCCGGCCCGCCCACGCCCAGACCTGGGCATACAGTCACAACCCATGAAGTCACCACAGCCCACAGACCCGCAGGCCGAGGCCGCGCAAGGCCGGCTCCCTCTCTGGCTCGACCCCGAGGACCTGCGCTGGCTGGCACGGCACTGCTGCTGCGACGAGACCGCGTCGGACGAGGACAAGGACCGCTGCGGACGGCTCCGCTTCCGGGCCGGGACGACCCTGCACAAGCATCAGCAGTCGGCGTGAGGGCGTAGCCCGTCACGCACCTGCCTGTCTCAGGCGGGCCGCAGAGCGAGCGCGGTGCGGCTTTCGCCCACGAGGCGCAGCGAGCCGAAGACGACGATCAGGCCGCCGGGTCCGGCGAGTTCAGCGGCCTTGCGCAGTGCCGAGGGAGCGTCATCGGCCGTCAGGCACGGTCCCTGGCGGCCGGGAGAGAGCCGGCTGTGCAAGGTGGCGGGGTCCGCGGCCTGGTGCGAGTCGGAGCGGGTGAGGACCAGGGGCCAGTGGACGGGCAGCGGGGCGAGCATGCCGGAGACGTCCTTGTCGTCCATCGCGGCGAAGACCAGCACGGGCGAGCCCGAGCCGCCGTCGCCCTCGCCATCGCCGTCAGCACCGGCACCCGCACCCGCACCCGCACCCGCACCCGCATGACGCAGGATCTCCGGGGCGACGGCCGCGACACCCTGCGGATTGGTGGCGCCTTCCAGGAGTACGCGCCCCGTCCAGCCGTCCAGCCGGGCGTGGGGAACGAGTTCGAGGCGGCCGGGCCAGCGGGTGGCCGCCAGTCGTGTCCGGAGCCGTTCGCCGTCCGGCTCGCGGATGTGGCCGCGTGCGGCCGTCGCGTCCACGGCGGCGATGGCGACCGCGAGGTTGTGGTGCTGGTGCGCGCCCGACAGGGGGCAGGGCAGGTCGCGGTGCACGGCTCGTGGAGTGGTCACGTCCACCAGCGTCACCGGGCGGCCGTCGCCGTCGCGGCCGTCCGTACGGGCGGTGTAGTGGATCTCGTGGTCCATGCGCCACACCGACAGTCCCGTCCGCTCCTTGAGGACCTGCTCCGCGCTGGTGGCCGCTTCGGGGGCCAGCCGCCCGAGTACGACATGGTCCCCGTCCCGTACGGCTTCGATCTTGGCCCGGGCGATCTCGGCGAGGGAACCGCCGAGCAGCCGGGTGTGGTCGAGCCCGATGCCGGTGACGACCTTGACGTCCAGGCCGAGTTCCGCGGCCGCGGCCCTGCTCCCGCCGATGCTCGCCTCGGCCACCGCCAGGTCGACGCCCGCGTTCCGGAAGTGCACGGCCGCGGTGGTCGCGAAGATGCCCTGGGCCAGGACGGGCAGACCGTGCCGCTCGATCGCACCCCAGACCTCGGCGAACGCCGCGGTGTACTCGGCGCGCGTGACGGGAACCCCGTCGATCCGTATGCGTTCCCTGGGCTCCTGCAGATGCGGGCTGGGCATGCTGCCCACCCGTGCGCCGGTCGCGGCGACCGCCGCGACCGCGAACGCGCACGTCGACCCCTTGCCGTTCGTCCCGACCACCAGCATCCCGCGCAGTTCCCGCTCGGGACGGCCCAGCGCGTCCAGCAGCTTGGAGACGTTCGCCTGTCGCACCTGCCGAGGAAGCCCGGAGGGGTTCTCGTGCACCTTCGCGAGGATGTCCACGCACCTTTGGTAATCCACCCGCCGGATCATGTCACTGAGCACGACGGATCAGAAGCGCTCAGTGAGCAACTCCGCCCCCAGCAGCCCTTTTTGGACACCGGAGTGTCCCGGACTCAGCGGCACTGGGCCTTGGCCAGCCTGTGCATGTGCGTGCTGAGCATGCGGGCCGCGCGCTGCGTGGATTCGACGGTGGCCGGGAGGTCGCGAGGGTCGGGGACGGCCACCCCGACGGCGGCGACGACCAGGCCCGAGGGGGCGTGCACCGGTGCGGCGAGGCAGATCCGCTCGCCGTCCCATTCGTACTGGTGGATGTCCGCCCCGTACTCGCGCGCCCTGTTCAGGCGGCGCGTCCACTGGGCCGATGAGAGCCCCGGCGGCGGGCCCGCGGCGCGCCGGGAAGCCGCGAGGACGACGTCCGCCGCGCTGTCGGGCGGCAGGGTCTGCCCGGGCAGATGGGGAAATACCTCGCGGGCCGCTCCGGGAATCCCGGCGATGACGGTCATGTCGCCGGCGGAAGGGGCGACGACGCAGACGGTCGACCCGGTCGCCTGCGCCAAGTGCCGCAGGGGAACGGCGGAGGCTCGGTCCAGGAGGCGATGGAGGCGGCCGGAGCGGTCCAGGCGCGCGATCGCCGGGCCCATGCGATAGCGGTGGGCCCGCCGCTCCACCGCGCCGACAGCGGCGAGTTGGTGCAGGAGGCGGTGTGCGGTGGCCTTCGGCAGCCCGGCGCCCGTGGCGAGGTCGGTCAGCCCCGCCTCGCCGACCCGGGCGAGTTCCTCCAGGAGCGCGAACGCCCCTTCCAGCACACCCCTCCCCGAGGGGGCTCCTGCCGCGTCGGCCTTCCCTGCCGTAGGGCTGTTCTCCACTGCGGACTCCTCGCCGTTCCGCGAACCCAGGGGTCATGGGTTCCACCCAGCGGACCGTGACGTGCGTGGTCGCCACCTCGCTTCCATGCTAGGCAAACCTCCCCGCGGCGTGAGCATCAACTTCTTTGCCCCAGCGGCAGTCGAAGCCGGAAGTGGTTCAGGACGAAGGAGCGGCATCGTGCAGAAATGCTTCGCACCCAGCGAATACATCACGAACAATCGACTGCGCTCGGCCATCGGCAAGGTGGTGGAATGGCGCATATCCGTCGCCTACTGCGCCGCCAAGGGCGGCTGCAAGCTCTTCGATCCGAAGAAGGGCGGGCCCGGCCTCGACTACCAGGACGTCTACCGGGGCCCGCACCCCTGCAACGACTTCGCCGAATACCTGGCGAAGCACAACTGGTGGCTCGACGAGGTGGCCATCGGCGAGGAGTGCCGGGCCCCGAAGGAACCCGAAGGACCCCAGTTCGCCGTCCCCGACCTCGTCAGCCACACCGCGGCGGGCACCGGCGAGTTCTACGAGATCAAACCCGCCTCGGTCCCCGGCCGCCGCAAGGGCCGCGAGAAGATCGACGCCTTCAACGACGCCGTCGCCAGGCATGGTCTGCCGTACGCGGCCGGCCGGAAGTACCGCCCCGACAGGTTCCTTTTGTTCTGGGACGCCACCTGGCAGGGCTATCCGGTCAAGTTGTACATCCACTGGTGGCTGGAGACGGACGGACTGATCCTCTACGAATTCTGCATGGACTCCGGGGAGAAGTATTTCTCCGAGGTGTTCGTGAAGATGATCGTGGGGGAAGCGATCGTGGTGCTCTTCCTCATCGGCCTCGGCGAGATCGACGCCGTCCTCGTTCCGGCGCTCCGGAGCGCGGCCTCACCGATGCGGTCGCCGCTCGGGCCGCCCGACGGGGTGCCCGCCATCGACGACCCGGCGAGCCTCTTCTACGCCGATCTGCTCACCCTGCTGCGGGAGGAGCGGCGCGGACATCCCTGGCCCGCCGAACACCTCTTCGTCGCCGTGGTCGCCGGGAGCGATCCGGTGGAGGCGTGGGAACCGGGCGACCCCCGCCCCTGGGTGTGGGACGCCGCGACCATGGCCGCCATCGGCGACATCGCCCCCGACGGCCGGTTCGAACCGGGCGGCGATGCCATCCGCGCCCTGGAGGAGGACCAGCTCCGGTGGAGCGCCTCCTGCCTGGTCGAGGAGGAGTACCGCCAGTCGTTCACGGGCTTCTTCGTCGGCCGTCAGTTCCTCGACGAGGAAGGGGACGGGGGCATCATCGACGCCGAGGAACTGCCGGCCGAGGCGATCACCGCGTGCCTGGAGTCCATCTCGGAGGAGATGGAGTACATGCTGAGCCACGACGGCCAGTGGTGACCACGGGGCCCGCGTGCGGGCCCCGCACCGGGGCGCGGCTATGCCGCCGCGAGTTCGCCCAGGAGTTTCCACGTACGCGTGCGGTCCTCCGCATGGCTCAGCTGGCCGTTGGAGACGACCACTTCGGTGGCGCCCGCGTCGCGGTAGCGCTGGATCTGGGCGGCCAGGTGCTCCTCGTCGCCGATCACGGCGATGTCGGCGGCGCGCTCCGCCCCGGACAGCTCGATGATGCGGGCGTAGGACGGGATGGGGTCGTAGAAGGCCAACTGCTCGACGGCCGCGGCGCGCACGCGTGCCACGTCGGAGGTGACGATGCCCGGCACGAACGCGGCGATGCGGGGTGCCGGACGTCCCGCCCGTTCGGCCGCGGCGGTCACGGCCGGGACGATGTGCTCGCCCAAGGCGCGCGGACCCGCCAGGAACGGCAGGATGCCGTCGGCCAGTTCGCCGCTGGCCCTGAGCGCCTGCGGGCCCATGGCGGCGACCAGCAGAGGGATGGGTGCGTCGGCCCCGGGCACGGTGGTGGGCAGCGCGGACGCGGCGGTCACCAGCTCGCCCCGGAACTCCGTGTGTCCGGTCTCCCTCACCTCCCGGAGGACCGTGAGGAATTCACGCAGTCGCGCGACGGGGCGCTCGTAGGGAACGCCGTACGCCGACTCCGTGATGCGTTTCGTGCCGAGCGCCAGGCCCAGGTGGAACCGGCCGCGCGTGGCGGCCTGCGCGGTCTGGGCCTGGCTCCAGGTGAGCAGGGGGTGGCGGGCGAAGACGGGGATCGCCGCGGTTCCGACGTGCAGTTGGGGCACTTCGCGCCCGACGACGGTCGCGAGCGTGAGGGCATCGGCGCCGAGGGTCTGCCCGAACCAGGCCGAGCGGACTCCGGCGGAGGCGGCCTCTCTGGCCCAGTCCACCGTCGCGTCGATCTCGTTCGTACCGCCGACCGCGTGCAGGGCTATTCCAATGGTCATGTCAGAGGAAACCAACGGGAGTTGGGCGGGCATTCCGTGTCGTGTGTTGCGAACTCGTGTCGCCCTTGGGTGAATCGGCGGCCCACCGCGCCAGGGGCCGCCGTGCCGGACCGGCCGGGGAAGGTCAGTTCGGTCCGGGTGACCCTGCAGTGGTCTCTTGTGGTTACTCGGAAACCGTAGGAGAGTGACAGCCGACCTGGAAGAACGCACTTTTTGGTGACTGGGGGAACCCGATGGTGACCAAGCAACTGCTCAAGGGCCTGCCCGAGGACGCCGACCTGAGGCGCGCGGACTCCCTGGCGCGGGAGATCTTCTCGGACGTCGCCAACAAGTGGGCGCTCCTGATCATCGAGGCGCTCGGCGAGCGCACCCTGCGCTTCAGCGAACTGCGCAACGAGGTCGAGGGCGTCAGCCACAAGATGCTCACCCAGAACCTGCGCATGCTGGAGCGCAACGGCCTCGTCGACCGGAAGGTGCACCCCACCGTGCCGCCGCGGGTCGAGTACACCCTCACCGAGCCGGGCCGGGCCCTGCGCGCCACGGTCGACGCCATGTGCGGCTGGACCCACCGGTATCTCGGCCACATCGAGGACGCGCGCGGCCGCTTCGACGCGTGACGGGCCGCCGGACCACCGGCCGCGGCGCCTCGACTCCCGTCGGCCGCACGCCACTTGAGGGCGGAATCACCCGGGCTTCGAGCCAAGTCGAAGTAAAATCTCGCCGAATTGGTCCAGTCCTTTACGGGTACGGAAGCGCCGCAGAGGGGCCCGGCGCCCCGAATTGGTACGGCCCGTAGCCCTCCCGCCCGCGTTGACATGCCCACGAGGGGTGGTTCCCTGAGAGGTCTGTACCGCAGGAAGCGCGTCCGACCCCCGCCCCATCGGACCCGTTCCCGCATCCGCCGCTGCCCTCGTGCGCCGCCGGCAGCGACGGACACACGGACGCGAACCGAAGGAGAGCCTCCCGACAAGCCCGAGCACCCCGGCCCCGGCAGGCCCGGCACGGACGGACGCCTCACCTCCCCCAAGGAGAGCCGTGTCCTCACTCAGATCCTTGGCCAGACCCCAGGAGGTCCTGGCCCCGCCCCGACGCCTCATCGCCGTCCTCGCCGTCCTCGCACTGGCGCTGGCCGGACTCACCTCACTCGCGGCCCCCGCCCACGCGGCCGCCAAGCTGACCGCCACCTTCGTCAGCGAGGGCAGCGGCTCGTCCTGGACCGGCAAGTTCGTCGTGAAGAACAGCGGCGACACCGCCGTCGACACCTGGTCCCTGGAATTCGACCTGCCCGACGGCGTCACCATCAGCGACCACACCCACGGCACCGCGGAGATCAAGGGCAAGCACGTGGTCGTGACGCCCGCGTACTACAACGCCCGCATCCCCGCGGGCCGCGACACCGAGCCGTACAGCTACAGCTTCCGCGGCAGCGGCCAGCTCAAGCCGCCGACCGGCTGCCTCATCAACGGCGACAAGTGCGACGGCACCGCGGCCGTGCCCCCGAAGGCCCCCACCGGCGTGGGCGTCGCCGACGCCACCGCCCGTACGGTCAGCCTGAAGTGGACGGCGGCCGCGCAGGGCGACTTCCCCGTCGCCTCGTACGAGGTGCTGCGCGGCACCACGGTCGTGGCGGCCAGCGCCACCACCCAGGCCACGGTGCGCGATCTGGAACCGGCGACCACCTACCAGTTCAGCGTCCGGGCCAAGGACTCGCGCGGCAACACCGGCGAGGCCAGCGCCCCCGTCAGCGCGACCACCGTGGACCCGGCGACCGACACCGTGCCGCCCACCGCGCCCCGCAACCTCCGCTCCAGTGACATCACTTCGAGCAGCGTGAAGCTCGCCTGGGACGCGGCCACCGACAACCAGCGCGTCGCCGCGTACGACGTCTACCGCGGCACGACCCTCGTGGAGAGCCTGCCCGCCGACACCCTCACCAGCACCGTGACCGGGCTGACGCCCGACACGGAGTACTCCTTCACCGTCAAGGCGCGGGACGCCGCAGACAACGCGTCGCCCGCGAGCAACACTCTGTCCGTCACCACCAAGGAGCCCGTCGGACAAGGCGGTTACGCCAAGGTCGGCTACTTCGTGCAGTGGGGCATCTACGGCCGGCAGTACTTCGTACGCGACCTCGAGACGTCCGGCGCCGCGGGCAAGCTCGACGTCATCAACTACGCCTTCGCCAACATCGACCCCAAGAACCTCACCTGCCTCAACGGCGTCACCAAGGGCACCACGCCGAACCCCCAGGACCCCAACCAGGGCGACGGGGCAGGGGACGCCGAGGCCGACTACGGCCGGGCCTTCCCCGCGGGGCAGTCCGTGGACGGCGTCGCCGACGACGGCTGGGGCAAGCTGCGCGGCAACTTCAACCAGCTGAAGAAGCTCAAGGCCAAGCACCCGAACCTCAAGGTGGTCGTCTCGCTCGGTGGCTGGACCTACTCCAAGTACTTCTCCGACGTCGCCAAGACGGACGAGTCGCGGAAGAAGTTCGTCAAGTCCTGCATCGACATGTACATCAAGGGCAACCTGCCCGCGTACAACGGCGCGGGCGGGGACGGTGTCGCCGCGGGCATCTTCGACGGCTTCGACCTCGACTGGGAGTGGCCGGGATCCCCTGACGGCCACCCGGGCAACCACTGGAGCACGGACGACAAGGCCAACAACACCGCCCTGATCTCCGAGTTCCGCAAGCAGCTCGACGCGCTCGGCGGCAGCCATCGGCTGCTCACCGCCTTCACCCCGGCCGACCCCAAGAAGATCGACGCAGGCTGGGATCTCAAGGAGGTCTTCAAGTACCTGGACTTCGGCAATGTCCAGGGCTACGACTTCCACGGCGCGGGCAGCGACAACTCCTGGGAACCCAACCGCACAGGACACCAGGCCAATCTGTACAAGGACGCGCAGAGCCCGTACCCCACCGACTTCAGCATCGACGACGCCGTGAAGGCGTACACCGATCAGGGCGTCAAGCCGCGCAAGCTGACCATCGGCTTCCCGTTCTACGGGCGCGGCTGGCAGCAGGTCGTCGACGGCGGCGCGCACGGCGAGTGGCAGAGCGCGAACGGCGCGGCGCCGGGCCAGTTCCAGGAGGAGGCGGGCACCCGCGGCTACGACAACCTCGTCGCCGCCTTCCCGAACCTCACCGTCTACCACGACGAGCAGTCCGTCTCGACGTACGGCTACACCGGGGCGAACGGCCAGTGGTGGTCCTTCGACGACCCCTGGTCCATCGAGAAGAAGACCCAGTACATCAAGTCCAAGGGCCTCCTCGGCGGCATGATCTGGGAGATGTCCGGCGACACCTCCGACAACCGCCTGTTCAACGCGCTGGACCGCGGCCTGAAGTAACCATCGCCCGCCCATCCCCGCGCGTACGACCTGTGGCCCCGTCCCCTCCCCCCTTAAAGCAGAGGACGGGGCCACAGCGGCGCCCGGGCCCCCAGTCGGTCCCCGGCGCTTCCACCCCAGGGCGACTACGGGCGCCCCGCACGAAGGCCGGGCGCGCCGAGATGGTCTGGACCATTGGCGTGGACGTCGGTGACGCTATCGCCCCACGGAGCTCACGTCAAGAGTAAGTAAAGGTCGATTCGACCAATGACCTTCGATTCATTTACAGAATCGTCATTCACCCGTTGATCCGCGACTCCGCGGCGCTCCCTGTGGAGGCACCATCCGCTTCCCTCGGCAGCGCGAGGTCCTTCGGCAGCGCGATGAACGCGGTGCCCTGGGTCAGGTCGACGCTGGAGCGGGGCGGGGCACCGTCGCCCTCGTCGTCGCGCCGCAGCAGTTCCACCCGGCGCTGCTCCATTTCCGCCGTCTTGTTTCCGTTCACGACGGCCGTGAATTCGTCGAAGGCCGTGCTCGAAAGCGACCGCCCCGTGCGCCTGCGCAGCCAGGGGATCAGGCCGAGGCCCGTGAACCAGCGCCACACGCTCTCCACCAGGGCGAACAGGACCAGTTGGCAGACGAACGCCGGGAACGACAGGAGCCAGATCGACATGGGATCAGCGTCGTGGATCCGCCGCGCGCAGGGATCGGACCGGCGCATGATCCGTCTCCCCCGCGCGGCGGAGGCACCCCCCGTGGCACTCCGCCGCACGGCGGAGTGCCGGCCCATGGCTGGGGCTGCGGGCGGGCGAGCGGATAAAGCGGTGGTTGTCTGGTCGACCTTCCTGACACGATCCGGGGGTGACCACGTTGTTCCTGATGGTCGGCCTGCCGGGGGCCGGGAAGACCACGAAGGCCCGGCAGCTCGCCGCGGAGTACGGTGCGCTGCGCCTGACGCCCGACGACTGGATGATCCCCCTGTTCGGCATGGCGGAGGCGGACGGCAAGCGCGACGTGCTGGAGGGGCGCCTGCTCTGGCTCGCCCTGGAGGCGGTCAGGCTGGGCACCAACGTCGTGGTGGACTACGGCTGCTGGTCACGGGACGAACGCTCCGCGATCCGTTCGTTGACCGAGGGCGAGGACGCGTGCTTTCGCATGGTCTACCTGCCGGTGGACGACGAGACCCAGCGCGCCCGGATCGCCCGCCGCCTGGCGAACGCCCCCGAGGAGACGTTCCCGATGACCGAGGCCGACATCCTGCACGGGCGGGCACACTTCGAGGAGCCCGACGCCGCGGAGCTGGGTGGCCACGGGATCGCGGGGCCGCCGCCCGGCTGGGCCGGCTGGCGGGAGTGGGCCGCCGGGCGGTGGCCGTCGTTCGCGTGACCGGCTGTTGCGTGACCGGCCGCTACTTGACCGGCTTCCAGTGGCATCTATGCGCGTGTGCGCAGGACGGAGTGCGGATCATGCCCCTTCCGGAGGCTCCATCATGATCCTTCCGAAGGTCCGGGACCCCCGGTTCGTGACGATCCGGCGGGGCGGGACCCTCACGGACGCGGACCACCACCTCCTCGCCCTGTGGGCCGCCTCGTGCGCGGAGCACGTCCTCGGCCTCTTCGAGTCGGCCGAGCCCGACGACCCGCGACCGCGACAGGCGATCGAGCATGCCCGGGCCTGGGTGCGCGGCGAGGTCGGGATGATGCAGGCGCGCGCGGCGGGCGGCCACGCGATGGGGGCGGCCAGGGAGCTGCGCGGGGCGGCGCGGCATGCCGCGTATGCCGCGGGCCAGGCCGGGGCCGTCGCCCATGTCGCCGCGCACGAGCTCGGCGCGGCCGCCTACGCGATCAAGGCCGTACGTGCGGCGGCGCCGGACGGCGAGGGCGGGGCCGCGGGGCGGATCGAGTGCCGGTGGCAGCGCGATCAGCTCCCGGAGGCGATCCGTGAACTCGTCCTCGACGACCAGCGGTTGCGCAACGACATCTGCTGGTCGGTGTTCGACTGCTGACCCGCAGGCGGATGTCGTGGGCGGCCGACCCGCAGGCGGATGTCGTGGGCGGCCGACCCACACGGGGATGGCACGGGCGGCCGACCCACACGTGGATGTTATGGGTACATGACAGGTAGGCGTGGGGCGTGCGCGGCCGTACGGTGCTTGGCGGGCGACGGATGGGTGCACCTCCCGTCGCGTACCGCCGCCGTGCCTCCACGCGATGCCTTCGAGATGAGGTCCTGGTGAACCGCAGACGTTCCGCCCGGCTACTGACCGCCTGCCTCGTCATGGCCCTGGGCGCGGGCACCGCACTCGCCACCGGTCCCGCGTCGGCCAGCCCCTCCGGGGTCACCGGACAGCACCGTGTCCCCGACCCCTACTGCTACGACGAACCGTGGCAGCCGAACGCCGATCTGAGCGATCTGAAGGCCGCCTTCAACTCCTCGAACTGGATGCGGACCCTCCAGGCCATGTACAAACGGCGCTGGCCCAGCGGGGAGGCACTGGCGATCGCCCAGGCCAACGACCAGTACTGGGACCAGTTCGTGGACAAGCGGAGCTTCGACGGGTTCGCCGAGTCGATGATGGTGGCCATCCACGAGGAGACCCACATGTGGGACCTCGACGCGTCCCGGACGGAGTGGGACGTCCACACGGCGTCATGGATCAACGCCGGTCAGCAGGCACTGGAGGTGCCCCTGCACGGCGGCTTCCCGCGCAAGGAGATCCTGCCGCTGATCAAGGACAGCCTCAGCTCCTCCATGGACGACATCTACCTGCGGGACAGCACCCAGGGGTCGTACCGCCTCCAGGGAGTGGTGGCGGAGCAGAACGCCGGGCTGACCGGACTGCCCGCGGTGACGGTGCTCCAGGAGTACATCAAGGGGGTCGGCGCCAGCAACGCGCGTGACATCGCCGCCACCAACCTGCGCTACCTGCTGCTCTATCTGCGCGTCGCCAAGGACAAGCACCCCACCTACTGGGCCCAGATCAAGGCCGAGCCCAAGCTGCGCGACCTGGTCCTGACCCAATTCCTGCGCACGGCCTACTGGTTGGAGAAGTCCGCGCCCTACACCGGCAAACTGGGCAGCAAGGACGCCGACAAGATCACCGCGACCAACTACGCGCCGGAGAACATCGCCGTCCTGGAGGAATTCACCGGCCGCAAGGTGCGCCTGGACTCGCAGAAGCACTGCACCGCCTGAGAGCACCCTCGGCCGCGTCCCCGGTGCCGAGCACGAGCCGACGACCGTCGTGTGACCGGCATCTCAAAGGCCGCCGCCCGCCGCGAAGACCTGCTGCCATACAGAAAATGCATCAGAGATGCAGGCAACCGGTTTGCCGCCGCGGAGCCCGCTGTATGTAATTCATTCCCTCGATTGCAGCTCAAGTGCGCTTAAGCGCATGTCAGTTACGGGGGGGATGGAATGCACCGGGCATTCGTGACACCACAGCGGACCGCGCGATATTCCGCCACGACAACGTGGCCCATCTGGAAGAGGCACTCGCCGCCCAGCGGTCGGCAATGCGCGGGAACGGCCGCCCGCGGTCGCCACATCAGCACGGAAAAGACAGACTTGGAGCGCCTCGGATGAGCGCCACACAGACAACAGCCCCGCCCAAGACCCAGGACGGTCGTGGCAAGTTCATCCCGCTCCTCGCACTGGGCACGTTCGCGCTCGGCGTGGACGCCTACGTGATGGCGGGGCTGCTGCCCCACGTGTCGAAGGACCTGCACGTCTCGGCGTCGTCGGCCGGGCAGATGGTCACCGTCTTCACGCTCTGCTACGCGCTGGGCGGGCCGGTCTTCGCCACCCTGCTGGCCAAGCGGTCGGCGAAGGTGGTGCTCGGCGTGGCGCTGGTGGTCTTCACCGTCGGCAACGCGCTGACCGCCCTCGCCCCCACCCTCGCGGTCCTGCTCGTCGCCCGCGCGGTGGCAGGCGTCGGCGCGGGCGTGTACTCGCCGATAGCCGCCGCGACGGCGGCGGGCCTGACCACTCCGGAACGGCGTGGCCGCGCCCTCGCCACCGTCATGGGCGGACTGAGCATCGGCACCGTCATCGGTGTCCCGGTCGGCATGCTCCTCGCGGACCACGTGGGGTGGCGCGGCACGCTGTGGCTGATCACCGCGCTCGGTGCGGTCGCCCTGATCGGCATCGTGCGGCTGCCGAAGATCGAGGTCAGTCCCCCGCCGCCGCTGGGCCGACGGGTGCGTGCCCTCGCCGGTGGCCGGGTCGCGGGCATCGTCTCCGTCTCGCTGCTCGGCGGCATCGCCAGCCTTGGCCTGTACACCTATCTCGCCGAGTTCCTCGTCGACGCCGCCCACACCGACAACACGGTCTGGGCCATGTGGGCCTGGGGCGCGGGCGGCATCATCGGCAGCCTCCTCATCGGTCCGATCGTGGACCGGACCCGGCGGCCGTTCGCCGCGGTCACCTGCATCCTGGCCCTCATCGTGGCCGCCCAGTTCGTCCTGCCCGCCGCCGCCCGCACCGCCGCGGCCCTCGCGATCGTCCCGCTGGTGATCTGGGGCGCGGCCGGCTGGGCCGTGCAGGTGCCGCAGCAGCACCAGCTCATCGCGGCCCAGCCCGAACAGCCCACGGTCGCCGTCTCGCTCAACAGCTCGGCCGTCTACCTGGGCAGCGGTCTCGGGTCCGCACTCGGCGGCCTCGTGCTGGGCCTCGGCGTCTCCCCGTCCGCGCTGCCGTACTGCACGGGGGCGCTCACCATGGTCGCGCTCATCCTGCATCTGACCGTGGTCCGCGGCGCCGTCCGGCGCGGCGAGAACGCCGCCGCAACCCCCTGAGCTGGGAAGACAGCAGCAGCTGACTAGCATTGACGACATGGACATCGGTTTGCAGCACTTGAGATGCTTTCTCACCCTGGCCGAGGAAGAGCACTTCACCTGGGCCGCCGACCGTCTCGGCATCTCGCAGCCCACGCTCAGCCGGCACATCCAGCGGCTGGAGGGCGTGCTGGGCCAGCCGCTGCTGGACCGCAGCACCCGCCACCCCCGCCTCACCGCGGAGGGGCACCGACTGCAGGCCGATCTCCAAGTGCTGCTGCCCAAGCTGGAAATGGCGCTCCAGCCCACCGAGCCGCAGCCTTCGCTGCGGCTCGGTTACGCGTGGGGCTTCCCTCTCCAGCGTGGCCGTCAGGCGCAGGCCACGCTGGAGGAGCAGCACCACGTCCTCGTACAGATCATGCGCAGGGA
Source organism: Streptomyces sp. NPDC059002 (assembly GCF_042740435.1). NCBI lineage: Bacteria > Bacillati > Actinomycetota > Actinomycetes > Kitasatosporales > Streptomycetaceae > Streptomyces > Streptomyces sp. NPDC059002. Next base: position 99,545 of record NZ_JBHYJI010000013.1, read on the forward strand.
CGACCGCACCGCCGGGCTGCAGGACGGCTCCGTCGACGCGGCGCTGCTCTGGGGGACCGTCCGCGATCCGCGGCTCGTGGCCCTGGAGGTCCTGCGGGAGCCGCGGATCGCGGCGATCGCGCGGAGCTCCACCCTGGCCGGGCGCGAGCGTGTGACCTGGCGCGATCTCGGGCGGCGCTGTCTCGTCGTCAACACCGTCAGCTGCACGCTCACCCCGCAGGACTGGCCGGCCGACGCGACCCCCGAGATCGGCGCGGAAACCTCCAACATCGAGGAGTATCTGCACGCCGTCGCGGCCCGGCGCGGGGTGGGTGTCCTGCCGGTGTCGGTGGCCGCGCAGCATCCGGACCCGGACATCCTGTACGTGCCGCTCACGGGCGCCCCGCCCGCGGTCCTCACCTACGCCTTCCCCCGCTCCAACCCGCACCCGTGTGCCGCGACGTTCGGCCGCGCCCTGCGGCAGGGCGGCGCCGGTGAACGGTCCGCCCTCCGGCAGGGCGCGCAGCGGGGTCCGAAGCCGAGGGCGGCGGCGGAGGCGTAAGGAGAGCCGGGGGCCCCGGCCGGTTCAGGCCTGGTATTCGGTGAGGTCGATGCTGTGTACGTGCAGCGGGTGGCCGGAGACCGGGTGCACCGTCTCGCGTTCCGGCACCATGCCGAGTTTGCGAATGACGTTCGCGGAGGCCTCGTTGCCCACCCGGTCGATGCTGATCACACGGTCGAGGCCGCGGTCCTGGAGGGCGAACTCCAGCGTGGCCTGGGCGGCTTCGGAGGCGTATCCCTGGCCCCAGAACTGTGCGCCGAGCCGCCAGCTGATCGCCACGGCGGGCAGCACCTCCGGCAGGAACTCGGGCACGGAGAGACCGGTGAATCCGGCCAGCTCGCCCGAGGCGAGGAGTTCGACGGCGAAGAGCCCGAAGCCCTCGTCGTCCCACTCCTCCTCCCACCGCTCGATGGCCTCCGCGGTCCTGTCCAGGTCGTGCACCGGGCCTTCGTCGGCCCAGCGCATGACCCTCGGGTCCGCGTTGATGTCCGCCATGGGTGCGAGGTCGTCGTCGTGCCAGCGGCGCAGGAGGAGGCGGGGGGTGCGGATCTCGGTCATGCCCTCATCCTGCCGAAGGCGGCGGCCGGACCGGTAATCGGGCCCCGTCGCGCCGTACCGCGCCGGGGCCCGGTTCAGACCGGGCGGACCAGTTCCCAGGTGTCGACCGCGTAGTCGAGGCTCATCCCGTGCCGCTCGTACAGGCCGAGCGCCCCGCTGCTGTTGTCGGTGTCCACGCCGAGGCCGATCCTGTCGCGGCCCAGCGCCGCGTAGTGCCCGAAGGCGTGGTGCAGCAGGTGGCCGCCGAGGCCGCGGCGGCGGGCCTTGCGCAGCACGGCGACGGTGCTGATCCAGGCCATCGATGCGCGGTCATTGTGGGTGCGCAGGACCGCCGCGTCGCCGAGGCCCTCGACGTACGCGACCCAGATCAGCGACCAGTCGACGGCCGCGGCGCCGATGTCGTCGACCCACTGCTCGTACGTACGGGGCTGGAAGTCGAAGTGGTCGGTCATGGCTTCCTGGAGCAGCGCGTGGGCGATGCGGCGGTCCTCTTCCGCGAGGCAGGGGCGCAGGGTGACGCCGGGCGGGGGCTGCGGCGGCGGGTCGGCGGTGGCGGAGAGGGCGCGGGCCAGGACGTGGTAGCGGCGCACCTGGCGCCAGCCGCGCTCGCGCAGTGCGTCCAGGTCGAGGGTGGGGGTGGTGTTGAGGTGCAGGTGGAGCACGGCGCGCGTCGCACCGTTGGCCGCGGCGCGCTCTGCCGCCCGGGCCTCCAGGAGGTCGAACAGGTGCAGGGCGCCCGGGAGTTGGCCGGGCAGGACGTAGTGGTCGGCGTCGATGCGCTCGCCGCCGGACTCGTCCCACAGCAGGGCGTACCCGACGAGCCGTTCGCCGTCGAAGAGCAGCCAGGAGTCGCGCTCCAGGTCGACCTCGTGATGCTTCAAGTCCGTCTGGATCTCGGCGAGTTCGGTGCCGGCGCGGCCGATCTCCAGCAGGTCGACCTCGTTGAGCAGGGCGCAGATCGCCGCGGCGTCACCGATGGTCGCCGGGCGCACGGTCCGGCCCCGCGGCAGCAGGCTGCACCCAACTACGGGGCTTCCGAAGGGAGTTGACGTCGCTGGGCCACGGTCCGGGAGCGGGGTCATGGCCCCACTGTCCGCTGCCGCACGCCCGGCCCGCAACGGACTTTTCCCGGGCCCGGGCGGGGGCGGCCGGTGCGGTCAGACCGCGATCACCTTGACCCCCGCGTCGGCCAGCTCGGCCGAGGTCTCCGCGGAGATGTTGACGTCGGTCACCAGGATGTCGACGCGGTCGAGGCCGCAGATCCTGGCGAAGGCGCGCCTGCCCAGCTTGCTGGAGTCCGTCGCCACGATGACGCGGTTCGCCCGCTCGGCGAGGCGCCTGCTGACCCCGGCCTCGTCCTCGTGGTGCGCCATGACGCCGAGCTGCGCGTCCACGCCGTCCACGCCGAGGACCGCGGCATCGAGCACGACTTCATTGAGGACGCCGCTGGTCAGCGGGCCGACCAGTTCGTACGTCGTCGGGCGCGCCACGCCTCCGGTGGACACGGTCTTGATCTGCGGGCGGACCGCGAGCTCGGCCGCGATGTTCAGGGCATTGGTGACGACGGTGAGCGTGGGCGCGGCGGCGGCCGCCTCGCCGTCCTCGCGGGGGCCGCCGCCGAAGCGCAGCGCGAGGACCCGGGCGACCTCGGTCGTCGTCGTACCGCCGTTGAGGCCCACGACCTCACGGTCCCCGACGAGGTCGGCGACGGCGGCGGCGATGCGCTGCTTCTCGGGGGCGCGCCGGGACGACTTGTAGCGCAAGGGGAGTTCGTAGGAGACGCCGTGGGCGATCGCGCCGCCGCGCGTGCGGACCAGCATCTGCTGTTCGGCCAGTTCGTCGAGGTCCCTGCGGATGGTGGCGCTGGAGACCTCCAGGGTGCCCGCGGCCTCCTCCACGTCGATGCGCCCCTCGGCCGCAAGCAGTTCGAGCAGCGCGCTCCAGCGCTCGCGTTTGGACATCGTCGGGCTCTCCTCGTCTCGGGCCGCGCCCCTCCGGACCGGCCACTCACCGATCGTAGTCGGCCACCACCAGGGGCTTTGCCTCCCGCGGGGCCGCTCCCGTGACTCCCTTTCGGTGCGGTGCACGCGCAGCGAATGCATCGCGACTGCACGGTGAATGCGTGATTCTGCAATATTGATCGCGGTTACAAGCACATCTTGACATCCAGAGTGTCGGTACGACAGCGTTCTCAGCGCATGAAGCGCGCGCAGCGCACGAGACGCCCCACCCGCCCCCGCACCGAGGAGCTCCGCCATGCCCGCCCCTGACGCCTGCCGTACGACGCTGGAGATCGACTCCCAACCGGACACCTGGCGCAGGGCCGCCGCATCCGTCGGCGGGTTCGCCGCCGCGCTGCCCCGGCGCGGCGAGCGCGTCGCCGTCGTCGGCTGCGGCACCTCCTGGTTCATGGCCCTCGCCTACGCCCAGCTCCGCGAGAGCGGCGGGCACGGCGAGACGGACGCGTTCGCCGCCTCCGAGTTCCCCGCCGGGCGTACGTACGACCGGGTCCTCGCGATCACCCGGTCAGGGACGACGACGGAGGTGCTCGACCTGCTCGCCGCGGTGAAGGGCACCGTGCCGACCTCCGCGATCACCGCGGACCCGGCCACCGCGGTGATGGACCTCGCCGACGCGGTCGCCGTCCTGGACTTCGCCGACGAGGATTCGGTGGTCCAGACGCGCTTCGCGACCACCGTCCTCGCCCTGCTGCGCGCCCATCTGGAGGCGGAGGGCGCCCTGCCGGACGGGGTCCTTCCGATGGCCAGGGCCATCGAGGACGCCGAGCGCGCGATCGCCGCTCAGCCGGCCCCCGAGGTGTGCGCCGCCGAGCAGTTCACCTTCCTCGGCACCGGCTGGACCTACGGCCTCGCCCTGGAGGCCGGGCTCAAGATGCGCGAGGCGGCGGGCGCCTGGACCGAGTCGTACCCGGCGATGGAGTACCGGCACGGGCCCATCAGCATCACCGGGCCCGGCCGGGTCGCGTGGCTGTTCGGCGCCGCGCCGCAGGGCCTCGCCGACGATGTCGCCCGGGTCGGCGGCACGTTCGTCGCCGGTTCCGGGGACGCGGCAGGGCTCGACCCGCTGGCCGACCTGATCCTCGCCCAGCGCCTCGCGGTGGTGATCGCGCAGGGCCGCGGCTACGACCCGGACCGCCCGCGCAACCTCACCCGGTCCGTGATCCTCGACCACGGCCAGGGCTGACGGGCACCCCGTTCCACCAGGTCACCCACCACTCCCTGGAGAGCAGCCATGCCCCTGTCCCCCACCGGCGACATCACCGGCGCCGCCCGCGCGCGGCGGTCCGGCGTCGGCGCCTTCAACGTCGTACAGATCGAGCACGCCGAAGCGATCGTCGCGGGCGCGGACCGCGCGGGACTGCCGGTCGTCCTCCAGATCAGCGAGAACACCGCGCGCTATCACGGGGGGCTCGCGCCCGTCGGGCTCGCGTCGCTCGCGCTCGCCCGGGCGGCGCGCGTGCCCGTGGCGGTCCACCTCGATCACGCCGAGGAGGCGGACCTCGTCCACGAGGCGGTCGAACTCGGCTTCACCTCCGTGATGTTCGACGCCTCGAAGCTGCCGTACGAGGAGAACGTGGCCGCCACCCGGGCCGTCACGGAGTACTGCCACCGGGCGGGCGTCTGGGTCGAGGCCGAACTCGGCGAGGTCGGCGGCAAGGACGGGGCGCACGCCCCGGGGGTGCGCACGGACCCGGCCGAGGCGCGCGCGTTCACCGCGGCCACCGGGGTGGACGCGCTGGCCGTCGCCGTGGGCAGTTCGCACGCCATGCTCACCCGGGACGCCGTCCTCGACTTCGCGCTCATCGAGCGCCTGCGGGCGGCGGTCGACGTCCCGCTCGTACTGCACGGCTCGTCGGGCGTGGGCGACACCGACCTGGCGAAGGCGGTCGCGGCCGGGATGACGAAGGTGAACATATCCACCCATCTGAACAAGCTCTTCACGCGGACGGTGCGCGAGCAGCTCGCGGCGGCGCCGGAGGTCGCGGACCCGCGCAAGTACCTGGGTCCCGCGCGTGCCGCGGTCGAGGCCGAGGTGGCGCGCCTCATCGGTGTGCTGCACCGCGACTGAGACCGGTGGCCCCGTGGGGCGCCGGTCTCAACAACCGCCTTTCGCGCCCTACTTGACCGCTCCCGCGGTCATCCCCGCCCGCCAGAAGCGCTGCAGCGCGACGAAGGCGATGATCAGGGGGATCACGGAGACCAGCGAGCCGATGACGACGAGCGGCGCGGGCACGGCGACGCCGTGGCTGGCGTTCCAGCCGACGAGTCCTACGGTCACCGGCTGCAGCTCGTCGTCGCCGAGCACCATGGCGGGCAGCAGGTAGTTGTTCCAGATGTCGACGAACTGGAAGAGGAAGATCGTCACGAGCGCGGGCAGCATCATCGGCACCGCGATGGTCCGGAAGATCCTGAACTCCCCCGCCCCGTCGAGCCGTCCGGCCTCGATCACCTCGTCGGGCACCGACTGGGCCGCGAAGATCCTCGCCAGATAGACGCCGAACGGGCTGACGATGCTCGGGAGCAGCACGGCCAGCGGATTGTTGATCAGTCCGACGCCGGAGAACATCAGGTACAGCGGGAGCGTGAAGAGGATCTTCGGTACGAGTACGGCCGCGAGCACCGCGCCGAACAGGGCGCCCTTGCCCCGGAATTCGTACTTCGCGAGCAGATAGCCCGCCATCGCGGAGAGCAGGGTGCCCGCGAGCGCGCCGACTCCGCAGTAGAGCACGCTGTTGAGCATCCAGCGCCAGAAGATGCCGTCGTTCTGGGCGGTCAGCCTGCTGAGGTTGTCGAAGAGCCCGAACCCGTCGAACCAGAGGCCGTTGCCGCTGAACTGCCGCCCGAACGGCTTGGTGACGGACACCAGGAGCCACCACAGCGGGAACAGGAAGTAGACGGTGGAGATCAGCAGGAGGGACAGGACGACGACGCGGCTCGCGGCGGTCGTCTCGCGCTTCGCCCCGGCCGTGGAGTTCGCTCGCGTCACGGCGGCACTCATGCGTTCTCACTCCGGTTGATCAGCTTGAAGAAGACGAAGGACAGCGCGCCGACGGCGAGCGCGAGGATCACCGACTGGGCCGCGGCGTAGTGGTAGTTGCCCGCGGCGACCGCGGCCTGGGCGGACATGATCGGCGTGAACGTCGAGGAGATGGAGCCGCTGGAGATGGGCTGGAGCACCGAGGGCTCGTTGAACAGCTGGGCGGAGCCGATGATGGAGAACACCGTCGTGAGCACCAACGAGCTGCGCACGGCCGGGATCTTGATGCTCCACGCGATCCGCAGGGCGGACGCGCCGTCCATCCGGGCGGCCTCCAGGACCTCACCGGGGATCGTCTGCAGCGCACTGTAGATAATGATCATGTTGTAGCCGGTCCAGCTCCACGTGACGATGTTCGCCACGGACCACAGGACCGAGCCGCTGGAGAAGAACGGGATCTGGATGCCCAGCGGTTCGAGCAGATGGTTGATGGGGCTGGAGTCGGCGGAGTACATGAACGACCACACCAGCGCCGCGCTGACGCCGGGGATCGCATAGGGCAGGAAGGCGCCGAGGCGGAAAAGTCCTTTGCCGCGCGCGGACTTGGCGTCGATGAGGAGCGCGAGCCCCAGGGCGGCGCCCAGCATCAGGGGCACCTGCACGACGGCGAAGAGCCCGACCCGGCCGAGCGCGGCGAGGAAGTCGTGGTCGCCGAAGGCCTGCGCGAAGTTGTGCAGCGGGTCGAACTCCTTGGTCGGCGCGGTGAGTCCGAGCCCGGAGCGCTTGACGACGTAGAGGCTGCTCACCGTCGCGTACACGATGGGCGCGATGTACATCGCCGCGAACAGGACCACGAACGGCCCGCCGAACAGCAGCAGGGTGCGCTTGCTGACCGCGCTCTGCCGCCGTCCGCGCCGCGCCGGCCTGGGGTGCTGACTCGGTGGCGCGGCGGGCTCCGCCGCGCTGAGTGTTGTCGTCACGAGCTCACTTCCGGTTCGACGCCGGGCGGACGGGCGGGGGGTGTGCGCCCCAAGCGGCCTTGCGCAAGTCCGGTACGGTTCGGGTGCGCCCCGAAGGGGCGCGGGGAACTGCGCGACCAGCCACGACGCACCCGCAGATGTGAACCGCACTTCCAGCGGAGCGCTTAGTCCGCCACCGCGAGGCCCTGGTTCTTGAGTTCACGCACCGTCTTGTCCTGGGTGCCGCGCAGCGCGTCGCCGATGGTTCCCTTGCCCGCCCAGGCCTTGCTCAGCGCGTCGTCCAGATCCGCTGAGGTCTTGGTCATGACGGGGCCCCAGGTCCAGTCGGAGCTGACCTTCGGTGCCGCGGCCGCGAAGACGTCGTAGATCTTCTGGCCGCCGAAGTACGGGTCCTTGGCCTTGAGTTGGGGCAGGTCGAGCAGGGCGGGGGCGGCCGGGTAGAGCGACGCCTTGCTGACCAGGTCGCCATAGGCCTTGCGGTCGGTGCTCAGCCAGTGGGCGAAGGTCCAGGCGGCCTCGGTGGAATCGCAGCCCTTGAGTACGGCGGTGGCGGAGCCGCCCGCGTTGCCGACGGGGGTGTCGCCCGCCGACCACTGCGGCATGGGCGCCACGGCCCAGTCGCCCGAGCCGTCCTTCGCCCCGCCCTTGATCACTCCGGCCTGCCAGACGGCGCCCACGACGGTGGCGATGTTACCGCTGCCAAGACCGCTGTACCACGCCTGGTCGTACATCGGCGCCTTGCTGATCAGGCCGTCGTCGGCCAGGCCCTGCCAGTAGTCGGCGACCTTCTTGTTGGCGGCGGACGCGAGGTCGACCCGCCAGGCGTCGCCCTTGATGCCGAACCAGCTGGCACCGGCCTGCCAGGACAGGCCCGCGTAGTCGTAGTTCAGGTAGGGCGACGAGATGTAGCGCTTGGAGTCGGAGGCGTGGATCTTCTTCGCCTGCTGCGCGTATTCGTCCCAGGTCTTCGGGGGCTTGAGGCCCAGTTCGTCGTAGACCTTCTTGTTGTAGAAGAGCGCCATCGGCCCGGTGTCGACGGGCGCCCCGTAGACGGCGCCGCCCAGCGAGACCGAGCTCCATGCGGCCTTCTGGAAGTCGCCCTTGTCACCTTCCGCATACTTGGCGACGTCTTCGAGCGCCCCTTGCGCGGCGAAGCTCGGCAGCGTCTCGTAGCCGACCTGGGCCAGGCACGGCGCGTTGTCGGCCTGCACGGCGTTGAGCATCTTCTGGTAGCCGCCCTTGGCGCCGGGCTGCACTTCCTGGTACTCGACCTTGATGTCGGGGTGCGACTGGTTGAACGCCTTGACCGCGTCCGCGTACCCCGGTGACCAGCCCCAGAACTTCATGGTGGCGGATCCGCCGCCGCCCCCTTCGGAGTCCGAGTCGGACGACGCGCATCCGCCGAGCACCAACGTCAGCGCGAGCGCTCCGACGACTCCCGCCGTACGCAGACGAGTCTTCTGCACGGCCCCTCCTTGTGTACGTGGGCAGGGATCAGACCCGGACACGAAGGGCGGGGCCTGCTGTGGGACCGGTGCGCGGTGAGCCGCGTGGGGCGTCGCCCGCCGCACCGATGGCCGGAACTATGGCAGAGAATGTTATCGATGCCAATACCTCTCTCGAATGCCTCGTCCGGCCCGCCGAGACGGGGATGAGGCCGGTATCATCCGGCGGGAAGACTGGGTGGCAGGGCCGCGGGGCGGGTCCGCCTGCGGGATGGGTCGGCCTACGGGACGGGGCTGCCTGCGGGGCGGCGCGTCCGCCGGATCGGCTTGCGGGGCGGCACGTCCGGCAGGTCGGCTTGCGGGGCTGCGCGTCCTGCAGGTCGGCGCGGGCGATCCGGCCAGGCGGGCGATCCACGGAGAAAGGTCCGAGAGAGGGCGCATGCAGACAGCGAACGGTGACGAAGGCGGCGGACGCCTGCCCGGCATGGCCGATGTGGCCCGGGTCGCGGGAGTCTCCGCACAGACGGTCTCGCGCGTCCTCTCCGACCATCCGAACGTCCGCGAGGAGACCCGGGCCAAGGTGCTCGCCGCCGTGGACCGGCTCGGCTACCGGAAGAACAGCGCGGCCAGGATCCTGTCGTCGGGCCGCAGCAGGACGATCGGCGTGGTCACGCTGCAGACGACGTTCTACTCCCGGCTGACCTTCACCTTCGGTGTGGAGAGCGCCGCGTACGAGGCGGGCTACTCGGTCTCCACCGCGTCGACCGCCTCACTCGACACCTCCGCGGTCGAGGCGGCCCTGTCCCGGCTCGCGGACCAGCGCGTCGAGGGGATCATCCTCGCCATTCCGCTCATCCATGTGAGCCCCCGCATCGAGCAGTTGACGGGTTCCCTGCCCACGGTGACCGTCGACGGTTCGCGCACGGCGGCCTCCGAGGTCGTCGCGGTGGACCAGGTGCGGGCCGCCGAGCTGGCGACCCGCCATCTGCTCGACCTCGGCCACCGGACAGTCTGGCACGTGTCGGGGCCCGGCGAGTGGCTCGACGCGGCGAGCCGGCTGCAGGGCTGGCGGCAGACCCTGGAGTCCGAGGGGCGCATGGTCCCGCCGGTGCTCGAAGGCGACTGGTCCCCCTCGTCCGGCTACCGCAACGGCCTGCTGCTCGGCCGCATCCCGGAGGTCACCGCGGTATTCGCCGCGAGCGACGAGATGGCGTTCGGCGTGATCCGCGCCCTGCACGAACTGGGCCGCCGCGTGCCGCAGGACATCTCCGTGGTGGGCGTCGACAACATCGAACTCGCCGAGTACTGCTCGCCGTCGCTGACGACCGTGGCCCAGCCGTTCACCGAGATGGGCGCGCTGGCGTTCGGTCATCTGCTGCGCCTCATCGAGCATCCGGACGCGGAGCCCGAACCGGCGTCCGTACAGCCGGAGTTGATCGTACGGACCAGCACCAGCACGGCTCCGGACGCGATGCCCTAGCTCACGCCGAGCGGCACGGCCGCGCAGGCCGCCGCCACCCCTACCCGCCCGCGGGGCGCTCACCCGGCCTCCGGTGGCGCAGTTCGCAGGGTCCGGTGAACACCCCGGCCAGATGGTCGCCGAGCGCGGCGAGCGCGGCGTCGGGCGTCAGGCCTGCCGGGTCGGCGTAGAGGTGGGACGTCAACCCCTCGGCGTACGCGGCGATACGGGCCGCCGCGACGTGCTCGTCGACCTCGGGGGCGACTTCGCCGCACTCCTTGGCGTTGATGAGTGCCTGGGCGATCAGGGCGCGGGTGCGGTTGAGCGCGGCGACCTTCAGCTCGCCGAGGCGCGGGTCGTCGGCCGCGCGTCCCGTGAAGGCGAGGGCGATGCGCCACTCCCGTCTGCGGTCGGCGTCCAGCGGCATGCTCTCGGCGAGGGCGTCGAGGACGATGTGCTCGATCCGGGTGCCGACGGCCTCGGCGCGGCCGACGAGAGCGGTCACCCGCTGCTCGAACCGCTCCAGCGTGTGCCCGTAGGCGAACAGGAGCATCTCGTCCTTGCTGCGGAAGTAGTGCTGGACGAGACCCACCGAAATCCCGGCCTCCGCCGCGGTCTTGGCGACCGTCACGGCGTTCAGGCCGTCGGCGGTGATGATCCGTTCCACCGCGGCGGCTACTTGCTGACGGCGCTCTTGGTGATCGGAAACACGAGGCATGGCTTAACCATACAGGCGTACGGTAACGTCAAAACCGTACGAGCATATGGTTATGAGGAGGCGTCATGGACAGAAGACGGCATGCGTGGGCCCGGCGGCTTGGCGCGGCGTGGTTAGCGGCGGCGGCCGCGGTGGGGACGGCGACTCCCGGCGCATGGGCATCGACATCAGCGTCTACGTCTACGCCCACGTCGACACCGGCATCGAAAGACGCGTCCGAAGGGCCGACTCCCGCACAGCTCAAGCGCATTGACGCCTACGCCGAGGAACAGCGCGACCGTCTGCGCGTGCCGGGCATGGCTCTCGCGGTCGTCAGGGACGATGAGGTCGTGCACCGGCGGACCTGGGGGAAGGACGGCGACGGGAAACCGATCACCCGTCATACCCCGTTCCTGGTGGGCTCGTTGGCCAAGCCGATCACGGCTACCGCGGTGCTGCACCTGGCCGAGGCGGGGACCCTGTCCCTCGACGCGCCGGTGCGCCGCTATCTGCCGTGGTTCCACCCGTCGGGCCCTTCGGCCGGGCGCATCACCCTCCGCAATCTGCTCAACCAGACCAGCGGCCTCTCGGAGCAGGACGGCATCGCGCACGCGGACCGGTTCGACAACGCGCCGGGAGGCGTCGAGCGGACGGCCCGCGCCCTCGCCGACGCCCGCACGAGCGCACCGCCCGGCAAGCGCCACGAGTACAGCAACGCCAACTACATGCTCCTCGGCGCCGTGGTGGAGAAGGTCACCGGGCAGCCGTTCGGCACCTACCTCAAGCGCACGGTCCTGCGCCCGCTGGGCATGGACGGCGCCCTCGTGACCGAGCGCGACGCCGAGCGGCGTCAACTCGCCCCGGGTCACCGCTACTTCTTCGGCCACCCGGAGTCCTTCGACCCGCCGTACGACGCATCGGGGGTGCCCTACGGCTATGTCGGCGCCGACATCGACGACTTGAGCAAGTTCGCCGTCGCCCATCTCGGCGGCGGGGACGCGGCCGCGCGCGCCGTGGTCTCTCCGGCAGGGCTGCGGGAGATGCACAAGGGCACCATTCCGGTGGGCACGTCCCATCGCTACGGCCTGGGCTGGCGCGACGACTCCTTCGAGGGCGAGCGCGTCGTGTGGCACGGCGGCGCGACCCCCGGCTACCACGGCACCGTCGTCCTCGCCCCCGAACGGGGACTCGCGGTCGTCGTCCAGGACAACGCCTACAGTCCGCAGCGCGACGAACTCCTCAACGCCACCGCCCTCGGCGCGATGCACATCCTGCTCGGCGGCCGCCCGCCTGCCGCGTCCACCGACCCGATGCTCGACGCCCTGCTGATCACGGTGACCGCCACGACGGCCGTCCTCGCGCTCGGGCTGCTCTGGTCGCTGTTCCGGCTCTTCCGGCCGTCGCGGAGGCGTGCGCGCGGCAGGCGCAGGATCGTCGTCGGCGGTGTCGTCGCGGTCGTGGGTCTGCTGGCCCTCGCGGCCACGGCCGTCTACATCCTGCCGCGGCAGGTGACGGTGGACCTGTCCGAGATCCTGCTGTTCGTGCCCGATTCGGGGCGGCTCCTCATCGCGGTCGGCGCGCTCGCCACGGCGCTCGCCGCGGTGCGCTGCGCCCTGACCGTGCGGGCGCTGCGGGCCGCGCCGCCCGTCGCGCAGGCGGATTCCGATGCCGTACGGGACCGTACGCGGGAAGCCCCCGCGGGCGTCTGACGCCCCGGCCCCGCGCCCCGTGTTCTCCCCGCGCGGCCCGGGGCCGGCTCACCCCACCAGGACCGCACGCACCGTCTTGCCGCCCCGTGGTGTGCCCACGACCTCCAGGCGGTGGGCGAGTTGGCGCACGATCGCGAGACCCCGGCCACTTTCCCGTACGACGTTCGATCTCCGGATGCGGGGGTGGACGGGGCTCGCGTCACGCACCTCGACGGTCACCCGGTTCCCCGCCACCTCCACGCGCAGGCGGCAGCCGCCCTGCGCGTGCTGGACGGCGTTCGTGACCAGCTCGGACACGATGAGCGTGACGTCGTCCACCCGCTCGGCGGTCACTTCCGCCTTGCGGCGATGGGACCTGGCGAGGAACGCCGAGGTCAACTTCCGCGCCCGGCCTGCGGATGCGGGCTCTGGAGGCAGCGCGTACTCCACACATGCGGTAAGCCGATGGGCGCGCCCGTGCGCACGCATGGCAGCTCACTTCCCCTCCCTGGGACAACCGGCGTACGCGCGACCGAAGTCGCCGCCGGGGCCGCGGCATGTCTTGCGCGGCCGTTCCTGTCCCCCGGTGATGCCCGCCTGCGCTGATCGCCAATCGGCGTCGCGGACTACGTGTACATGTACGTGCTCGGCGTTCCCTGGCAGCATGCTGGTCCATGACACAGACGCCCCGTCCGTACAAGGACTACCAGGACGAGATCTACCTCGACGGACTGCGCGGGGTCGTGCCGAAGTACCCCATGACGTACGCCGGGTTGGAGGCCCGCGCGCACGCCGCGCTGCCGCCCTGGGTCGTCTCGTACGTCGCGGGCGGCGCCGGGGACGAGCGGACGCAGGACGCGAACGTCTCCGCGTTCGAGCGCTGGGGCCTCGTGCCGCGGATGTTCGTCGGGGCGTCCGAACGCGACCTGTCCGTCGACCTGTTCGGGCTTGCGCTGCCGTCGCCGCTGTTCATGGCGCCGATCGGCGTCCTCGGCATCTGCGCGCAGGACGGGCACGGCGATCTCGCGACGGCGCGGGCGGCCGCGCGGACCGGGGTTCCGATGATCGCCTCGACGCTGTCCGCCGACCCCATGGAGGAGGTCACGGCCGAGTTCGGTGAGACGCCCGGCTTCTTCCAGCTGTACACGCCGACCGACCGGGAACTCGCCGAGAGCCTGGTGCGGCGCGCGGAGAAGTCCGGGTTCAAGGCGATCGTCGTCACCCTGGACACCTGGGTCACCGGGTGGCGGCCGCGCGATCTGAGCACCGCCAACTTCCCCCAGCTGCGCGGCCACTGCCTGGCCAACTACACCAGCGACCCGGTCTTCCGCGCCCAGCTCGGCGCCGCGCCCGAGCAGGACCCGCAGTCCGCGATCCTGAAGTGGGTGCAGCTCTTCGGCAACCCACTGACCTGGGACGACCTCCCCTGGCTGCGCTCGCTCACCTCGCTGCCGCTGGTCGTGAAGGGCCTGTGCCACCCCGAGGACGTGCGCCGCGCCAGGGACGGCGGGGTGGACGGCGTCTACTGCTCCAACCACGGCGGCCGCCAGGCCAACGGCGGGCTGCCCGCGCTCGACGTACTCCCCGAGGTGGTCGAGGCCGCCGACGGCCTTCCCGTCCTCTTCGACTCGGGCATCCGCAGCGGCACCGACGTCGTCAAGGCCCTCGCGCTCGGCGCGACCGCCGTGGGCGTCGGCCGCCCGTACGCCTACGGGCTCGGCATCGGCGGGGCCGACGGCGTCACGCACGTGCTGCGCTCGCTGCTCGCCGAGGCCGATCTGCTCATGGCCGTCGACGGTTATCCGACCCTCGCGGACCTCACGCCCGACGCCCTGCGGCGCGTGCTGTGACGTACCCCGGCCGCCGCGCCTGACCTGCGCTCCTTCCTGGATCTCGGGCACTCTCGACTAGACACCTCTCCGTTTCATGTGAGACATTTATGTCTCATTCGAAATTGGAGTGTTCCGCCATGACCCCGCAGCGTGATCCTCGGCGCTGGGCCGTCCTCGCGATCCTTTCCGGCAGCCTGCTGCTGATCGCCATGGACACCACGATCCTGAACGTCGCCTTCCCCTCCCTGGTCGCCGATCTGCGGCCCAGCTCCGTGCAGCAGCTGTGGATCATCGACATCTACGCCCTCGTGCTCTCCGGCCTGCTCGTCACCGCGGGTGCCCTCGGTGACCGCTGGGGCCGCAAGCGCCTGCTCCTGATCGGCTTCGGGGTCTTCGCGTTCGCCTCCCTGCTCGCCGTCTTCGCGACCGCCGCCTGGCAGGTCATCGCCGCCCGCGCGCTGCTCGGCGCCGGTGGCGCGGCGATCATGCCCGCCACCCTGTCGATCCTGCGGAAGGTCTTCACCGACGCCCGCGAGCGCGCCTTCGCGTACGCCGTGTGGTCCGCGGTCTTCGGCGGCGGCATGGCGCTCGGCCCGGTCGTCGGCGGCATGCTCGTCCAGCACAGCGGCTGGCATGCCGCGTTCCTGATCAACATCCCGGTCGCGCTGGTGATCATCGCGCTCGGCCTGTGGATCCTGCCCGAGTCCCACCAGCCGCGCGAGGGCCGCTGGGACTGGTGGGGCGTGGGTCAGTCCGTCGTCGGCATGCTCGCCCTCGCGGGCGGCATCAAGCAGCTCGGCAAGGGCGGTCCCGCCGACCCCATGGCCTGGACACTGCTCGTCGTGGCCGCGGTGACGCTCACCGTGTTCGTCCGCCGCCAGCTGCGCCTGGCACACCCGCTGCTGCAGGTCCGCCTGTTCGCGTCGCGGCCGTTCTCCATCGCCGCCGCCTCGATCTTCCTCGGCATGATCGCGCTGGGCTCGGCCCTGTTCCTGATCACGCAGTGGTTCCAGTACGGGCAGGGCTACACGCCCCTGGAGGCGGGCATCCGTCTGCTGCCCGCGCCGCTCGGCCTGGTCATCACCTCGCTGATCACGCCCGCGCTGATGCACCGGCTGCCGATCCGGCACGTCATGGGCGGCGGACTGCTCCTGATGACGGCGGGGCTCGCGCTGCCCTGGCTGCTCCAGCAGTCGGGTCCGCTCGGCTACGGCGAGATCGCCGTGGCGCTCGCCGTGCTCGGCTTCGGTGTCGGCATCGCGACGACCGCCGCCTCCGTGACGCTGATGGCGTCCACCCCGGCGAAGGACGTCAGCGGCGCAGCGGCCGTCGAGGAGACCTGTTACGAACTCGGCGCCGCCATGGGCGTGGCCGTCCTCGGCAGCATCGCCACCGCGCTGTACCGCGTGAACCTGCCGGACCTGGGCCTCGCGGCCGACACCGCGGCGGCCGTGAGCGACTCGGTCGGCGAGGCCGCGCGGGTGGCGTCCGAGCTGACGGGTCCGGCCGGCACCGCCCTGCTGACACGGGCCGCGGACGCGTTCACCTCCGGGATGACGCCGACGTTCCTGATGGCGGCCGCACTGCCGCTGGCGGCCGCGGCACTGACCTGGGCGAAGATCCCGAAGAACCTCCGCCCCACGGAGAACGCGCACTGACGCGCCCACCGGCCGCATCCGGCAAGGGCGTTGTCCATGGACGCCCCAACTGGCAACATCCGCCCCGCACTTCACGCCTATCATCTGTTCGGCCCCGGACGCCCTCGCGGCGGCCCGGGGTCGGCACATGCTCTACAGCGAGAGGACAACGGGGAATTGAGCTCCATACGCAAGCGCGGCGCACGCAAGCGCCGCATCGTGCTGGCCACCGTGGGCGCCGCGGCGGCCGTCGTGGCGGGCGTCCAGCTGTCGCCCGCCGCCTTCGGGACCGGCGGCAAGGACACACCGGCCACGCGCTCGGCCGCCGCTCCCGCCGACCCGGCGGCGGGTCACGCCGACTTCGGTGCCTCCCGTACGGACGGAACGTCCTTCGACGACGGGGTCATGACCCTCAAGCCCGCGCCCGCGGCCGCCTCGCCGAAGCGTGCCGCCGCCGCTGCCCCGCACGGCGTGGGCTGGAACTCGGGCGGCGCGTCCAAGTACCTCGGCACCGGCTACACCATCAAGTTCTACGACAAGAAGGCCGTGGACTGGCTGGCCCCCTATGTGAAGCGGTCGGCCGCGGATCTGCGGCGCGTCACGAGCCTGCCGATCACCGTCGACACGAACCCGGTCGGCTGGGACCACGTCAGACCCAAGGGCGAGATCGTCGTCGGCCTGCTGCACCGCCCCTGCGTACCGCCCGCCGACGGCGGCAACAGCGGCTGGAAGATCGTCCGTGACGGCTCCGGCACCAAGAACCTCAGCTGCGGCCTCTACTCGTCGTCCGTCGCCGACACCGTGACCAGCGGGCACGCCTACATCGACGACGAGTTCTTCACCGCGGACGGCAAGCCCGCGCCCTCCATGGGCGAGACGTACCTGCGCAACCACATCAGCCATGAACTCGGGCACACGATGGGCCTCGCGCACGCCAACCGCAGCGCCACCCGCGGCGACTGCGTCAAGGGCACCGACTCCGGCCAGTTCCCCGTGATGTGCACGCCCACCAACGCGTACCAGGACAAGCGGGCGGGCACCTACGTCCAGCAGTACGACATGCAGGGCCTGCGCCACCTGGCCCGTGGCGGCGGTGCCGCGGTGTCCCCGCAGGGCAAGGTGACCGGCATCGGCGCCAAGTGCCTCGACGTCAAGGGCGGAAAGGCCGCCAACGGCACGCAGATCCAGCTCTACAAGTGCAACGGCGGCGTCGCGCAGTCGTGGATCCTCGGCAAGGACGGCACGTTCCGGGCGCTCGGCAAGTGCCTGGACAACTACCGCAACGCCGGCACCAACGGCAACAAGATCAGCCTCTCCGACTGCAACGGCGAGGCGTCCCAGCGCTGGTCGGTGAATGCCAAGGGCCAGATCGTGCACGTCGCGTCGGGCAAGGTCCTCGATGTCACCGGCGGCTCCACCGCCGACAGCACCAAGGTCCAGCTGTACACGGCGAACACGAACAAGCGGCAGGTCTGGGTGACCCCCAAGTAGCCGCCCGCGCCGCCCCCACACCGTTGCCGGTTAAGATCGCTGAACATTTGGCACAACCGGAGGGCAACGAGAACAGTGCAGGTCAAGGGGAGGGGCATCGTGCTGGCGGCCGTGGGGGCGGCGCTCACGATGGTGCTGGCGGGCTGCGGCGACAGCGGCGGTTCCGGCAGCGACGACAAGGGCCACGACAAGGGCGGCAGCGCACAGGACGAGCAGCGGACCGAAGCCCGCGCCGTCCTGACGGCCGCCGCGAAGAAGAGCGCGGCGCAGTCGTCGTACAAGACGGTCCAGACGGGCCAGGGCGGCACGGACCGGTCCGAGATGCTCTACCAGAAGAAGCCCGCGGCCTCGGTCATCAAGGCCGAGGTGACGAAGTCGTCGGCCAGCCCGGACGGCATCAGCCACATGCTCTCCATGGGCGGCAAGACGTACGTGAAGTCGGACAAGGTCCCCGGCAAGAGCTGGTACAGCATGGACATCGGCGGTGGCGGCACCCCGCGCGCCGCGGGCTATCTCGCGGAGTTCACCGGCGCGCTCGCGGCGACGAAGTCCACGAAGTGGGTCGCCGAGGAGAAGGTCGGGGGCCACCCCGCCGACCACTACCGCGGCAAGGTCGTCCTCGACGACCTCGCCTCCTACAACGGCTCCGCCCTGTCGAAGACGCTGCGCGACATCTACGTCGAGTCCGCCAGGAAGCAGGG
Organism: Streptomyces sp. NPDC059002; assembly: GCF_042740435.1. NCBI lineage: Bacteria > Bacillati > Actinomycetota > Actinomycetes > Kitasatosporales > Streptomycetaceae > Streptomyces > Streptomyces sp. NPDC059002. The sequence goes on from NZ_JBHYJI010000013.1 coordinate 117,572, forward strand.
CATGTCCTCGGTGGTCATCGACGTCTGGGTCGGCAAGGACGACCTCGTGCTCAAGTCGCGGGAGACCGGGACCGGGAAGAAGGGCCGCGAGGTCATCAACGAGGAGTACTCCCAGTTCGGCTCCGTCCCCGCGATCAAGGCACCGCCCGCCGGGTCCGTGGCCACGTGGGACGAGTTCATCGCCGGCGCGGCACGGCCGTAACCCTCGGCGGCGGGGCCGCTCGCAGGCGCCCGACAGCGACTACAGTCACCTGCGATCAGCCCCGCCCACCTGGGAGAACCTTCCGACCATGGCCGTCGACGAACTGGACACCCGCATCCTGCGGCTGCTCCTCGAACAGCCCCGCACGAGCGTGCGCGAATACGCGCGGCTGCTCGGCATCGCCCGCGGCACCCTGCAGGCCAGGCTCGACCGTCTGGAGCGGGACGGCGTCATCACCGGCACGGGTCCCTCCCTCTCCCCCGCCGCGCTCGGTCACCCGGTGCTCGCCTTCGTGCACATCGAGGTCACCCAGGGCCACCTCGACGAGGTGGGCGACGCGCTGGCGGGCGTGCCCGAGATCATCGAGGCGCACTCGATCACCGGTGGCGGCGATCTGCTGACCCGGGTCGCCGCCCGGGACAACGGCCACCTGGAGGACGTGATCCAGCAGCTGATCCAGCTGCCGGGCGTGGTGCGCACCCGGACCGAGATGGCCCTGCGCGAGCGGGTGCCGCACCGCGTCCTTCCGCTCGTCGAGTCGATCGGCAGGGCCGCGGCCACACGGCCGTGAACTGCGCGTTTGGCATGCTGGATGCCATGAGCACTTCCAGCGGCACCTCGGTCATCTTCGATCTCGACGGCACCCTCGTGGACAGCGAGCCCAACTACTACGAAGCGTCACGGGCCCTGCTCGCCGAGTTCACCGGACGGGAGTACACCTGGGCCGACAACGAGCAGTACGTCGGCATCAGCTCCCACGAGACGCTCGCCGTGTGGAAGAAGGAGTACGGGATCGAGGCCTCGGTCCCGGAACTGCTCGCCGACCTCGACCGCCGCTATCTCGCCCTGGCCCGCGCCGACACCCACGTCTACCCCGAGATGCGCAAGCTCGTGGAGCGCCTGCACGACGCGGGCGTCCCGATGGCCGTGGCGTCCGGCTCCTCGCGCGCGGCCATCGAGGCGATCCTCTCCGGCACGGGCCTCGACGCCCAGCTGACGACCCTCGTCTCCGCCGAAGAAGTCCCGCACGGCAAGCCCGCACCAGACGTCTTCCTCGCCGCGGCCGACCTGCTCGGCGCGGCCCCCGCCGACTGCGTCGTCTTCGAAGACGCGGCCCCGGGCGCGAGGGCGGCCCACGCGGCGGGCATGCGCTGCATCGCCATCCCCTACGTCTCCGCCCACGCCGACGACCCGGCCTTCGCCGCCGCGGAACTCCTGTTCCGCGGCGGCCACGCCGAGTTCACGGCGCAGGCGGCGCTGGACGTACTGACGCGACGCTGAGGGGCCGGGCCCGGTCAGGGGCGCCCCGTCAGGGGCGCGGGGAACTGCGCGCCCAGCCACAGACGGCCCGCGGAAGAAGGCCGACCCCACCCGCTCAGGCGGCGCAGCCACCCGCGCCGGCGATCCGCTCAGGAGTGAGCAACTCGGCCAACCGCTCAGGCGGCAACAACCCCTTCTCAAGGACGAGTTCAGCCACCCCCCGCCCCGAGCGAAGCGCCTCCCGCGCGATCTCGGTCGCCGCCGTGTACCCGATGTGCGGATTGAGCGCGGTGACGAGCCCGATGGACGTCTCCACCGAGGCCCGCAGCACCTCGGTGTTGGCGGTGATGCCCGAGACGCAGCGCTCGGCGAGGGTGAGACAGGCCGCCCGCAGCGACGTGATGCTCTTGGCGAGCGAGTGCAGGATCACCGGCTCGAAGGCGTTGAGCTGCAGCTGCCCGGCCTCCGCGGCCATCGTGATGGTCACGTCGTTGCCGATCACCTCGAAGGCGACCTGGTTGACGACCTCGGGGATGACCGGGTTGACCTTGCCCGGCATGATGCTCGAACCCGCCTGCACCGGCGGCAGGTTGATCTCGTTGAGCCCGGCGCGCGGCCCGGATGACAGCAGCCGCAGGTCGTTGCAGCTCTTGGAGAGCTTGACGGCGATCCGCTTCAGGACGCCGGAGAGGTGCACGAACGCGCCGCAGTCCTGCGTCGCCTCCACGAGGTTCGCGGCGGTCACGAGCGGCAGCCCGGTGATGTCGGCGAGGTGCCTGCGGGCCGTCTCGGCGTATCCGGCGGGGGCGTTGAGGCCGGTGCCGATGGCGGTGGCGCCGAGGTTGATCTCGTGGACCAGTTCCACGGCCTCGGCGAGGCGGCTGCGGTCCTCGTCCAGCATCACGGCGTACGCGGAGAACTCCTGGCCCAGCGTCATGGGCACCGCGTCCTGGAGCTGGGTGCGCCCCATCTTCAGGACGTCGCGGAACTCCAGGGCCTTGGCCGCGAACGCGTCCTGCACGACTGCCATGGCGCGGAGCAGCCCGTGCGCCGCGGTGATCGTCGCGATCTTCACGGCGGTCGGGTAGACGTCGTTGGTGGACTGGCTGAGGTTGACGTCCTCGTTGGGGTGCAGCTGGTCGTACGCGCCCTTGGGGTGCCCGAGGAGTTCCAGCGCGCGGTTGGCCACGACCTCGTTGGCGTTCATGTTCGTGGAGGTGCCCGCGCCGCCCTGGATGACGTCGACGACGAACTGGTCGTGCAGCCGCCCCTCCCTGATCTCCCGGCAGGCGGCGGCGATGGCGTCGGCCTTCGCCTTGGGGAGCAGGCCCAGCTCCTCGTTGGCGCGGGCGGCGGCCTCCTTGACGGCGGCGAGCGCGTCGATCAGGTGCGGGTACACGGAGATCGGGATGCCCGTGATGGGGAAGTTCTCCGTGGCGCGCAGGGAGTGGATGCCCCAGTAGGCGTCGGGGGGGACGTCACGGTCCCCGAGGAGGTCGTGCTCGCGTCGGTGGGCACCGGTCGGCTCGGTGGTCAGGGGGGCGGCAGTCATGGGGGGTCTTTCTGTTTCTGTCCGTGGGGCGTTCGTGGCGAGCGGGCTTTGTTCGTGGAGCGCTCGTGGCGAGCGGGTTCTGTTCGTGAGCGTGCGTGGCGGGCGGGGCGGTCAGGGCGGAGAGGCCCTAGGCCGCCCGGCCATCGGCGACGGCGGTCACGGTGTCCGCGGGCGCGCCGAGGACACGCCGCAGTTCCGTCGTGCGCGCCTCCTGCCCGGTCGCGGCGAGCAGCACGGCGAGGAGCGCCGAACGGGCCTGGCCCGCGCGCAGGGTGCCGGTGAGGACCGCTCCCGCGGCGGAGAGGTCGACGGCGCCGCCGTGCGTGTAGATCTCGGTGACGGGCCCTGCGGCGACGCGGGTGGTGAGGGCGACGACGACGCCCCGTTCGATGGCGGCGGCGACCGCGGCGACGAACTCGGGGGTGGCGTTGCCCGCGCCCGTGGCGACCAGGACGATGCCCTGGGCGCCCGCCTCGACGGCGGCCTCCAGGAACAGCGGGTCGGCGTCGACGTGGTGCATGACCATGTCGATGCGCGGCAGGGACCCGCCGGTGATCCCGGCGGCGGGCAGCGGCAGCGGCGCCGGGCGCTCCGGGCGGTGCAGTACGGAGACCTTGCCGAAGCCGACGTTGCCGACGCGCGGCCCCGACGGGTCGGCGAAGGCGTCGGCGGCCAGGGTCTGGGTCTTCACGGTGCCGCGTGCGGCGTGCACCTTGCCGTCGAAGACGACGAGGACGCCGAGTCCGCGCACGGTGGCGGCGGTGAGCAGCGCGTCGTACAGATTGCCGGGCCCGTCGCCGCCCTCGGCGCCGAGCGGCTTCTGGGCCCCGGTGAAGACGACGGGGCGCGGGTCGTCGTGGTGCAGGTCGAGCAGGAAGGCGGACTCCTCGAGGGTGTCCGTGCCGTGGGTGACGACGATGCCGTCGACGCCGGGGTCGGCGAGCACCTCGTGCACGGTGCGCAGCAGGGTGAGCTGCTGGGCGGAGGTGAGGCGCGGGCTGTTCACGTTGAACAGGTCGATGACCTCGGAGGTGATGCCGCCGGGTATCGAGGCCGTGGCCAGTACCTCGCGGCCGGGGGCGTCGGCGGCGAAGCCGGTGCCCTGCCAGCGGCTGGCTATCGTCCCGCCCGTGCTGATCACGACGATCCGGCGTGCCTGCGCGTCCACGGCTTCCATGGCCTCCACGGCTTCCACCTCTGCTTACCTCCCATGAATCCAGAGAACCACCGGCCTCCGCGGCTACGCTCGGGCCCCGCGCAAGGATAGTTCGAACACTGCGCAATGTGTTTGCCAAGATCGGCCGCCCTCGCAATATCTGAGGTGGATAATTGCGCCATGGACGACATCGATCGCAGTATCTTGCGCGAGCTTCAGAACGACGGTCGGCTGACCAACCAGGAGCTGGCCCAGCGCGTGGGCCTGAGCGCCTCGCCCTGCATGCGCCGGGTGCGGCAGCTGGAGCAGGACGGCGTGATCCAGGGATACCGCGCGGTCGTCGACCCGGAGGCCGTCGGCCGGGGCTTCGAGGTGCTCGTCTCCATCGAGGTGCGCAGGGACCGCGAGACGGTCGAGGCGTTCGAGGCGGCGCTGCAGGACGTCCCGGACGTCATCGAGGCGTACCGCCTGTTCGGGAGCCCGGGCTGCCTGATCCGCATCGCGGTCGCGGACCTCTCGGCGTACGAACGCCTCTGGATCGAACGTCTCACCACGCTGGCCGGAGTCACCGAGGTCAACTCGCAGATCATCATGAAGCGGATCAAGGAGTCCCGGGGCTTGCCGGTGGACGACTGAACACCTCCCCTGACACCGAGCCCGAGCCCAAGCCCAAGCCTGAGACCAAGCCCTCTCTTTGGTACAGACCTATTGACGCTTGGTCTGGTCCTGCCTACCGTGACGCATCGCACCACGCACGTCTCCCCGCCTCCCCCCTCCGCACCCGAGGAGCACAGCGTGATCGGTCGGACGTTCCGCCTGCTGGGGTCCGCCCTGGCACTGCTCTGTGTCGCACAACTACCGGCCGCCGCGGCGGCACCGGACGCCTCCCAGGCCGACACCTGCGAGGTCAAGTCGAAGCCCGCGGGCAAGGTGCTCCAGGGGTACTGGGAGAACTGGGACGGCGCGTCCAACGGCGTGCACCCGCCGTTCGGCTGGACCCCCATCACCGACAGCCGCATCAAGGAACACGGCTACAACGTCATCAACGCGGCCTTCCCCGTCATCCGCTCCGACGGCACCGTCCTGTGGGAGGACGGCATGGACTCGACGGTGAAGGTCGCGACGCCCGCCGAGATGTGCCAGGCCAAGGCGGACGGCGCCACCATCCTGATGTCCATCGGCGGCGCGGCGGCCGGCATCGACCTCAACTCCCCCGCCGTCGCCGACAGGTTCGTCGAGACGATCGTGCCGATCCTGAAGAAGTACAACTTCGACGGCATCGACATCGACATCGAGACCGGCCTCGTGGGCAGCGGCAACATCAGCCAGCTCTCGTCCTCCCAGTCCAACCTCATCCGCATCATCGACGGCGTCCTGGCCAAGATGCCCCCGAACTTCGGCCTGACGATGGCCCCGGAGACGGCATACGTCACCGGCGGCAGCGTCACCTACGGCTCGATCTGGGGCGCGTACCTGCCCATCATCAAGAAGTACGCGGACAACGGCCGCCTGTGGTGGCTCAACATGCAGTACTACAACGGCAGCATGTACGGCTGCTCCGGCGACTCCTACTCCGCCGGCACCGTCGAAGGCTTCACCAAGCAGACCGACTGCCTCAACAAAGGCCTCGTCATCCAAGGCACCACCATCAAGGTCCCCTACGACAAACAGGTCCCCGGCCTCCCCGCCCAACCCGGCGCCGGCGGCGGCTACATGGCCCCCAGCCTGGTCACCCAGGCCTGGAACAAATACGGCGGCGCCCTCAAGGGCCTGATGACGTGGTCCATCAACTGGGACGGGTCGAAGGGGTGGACGTTCGGGGACAACTTCAAGCGGCTGCCTTAGTACGTCAGGCCGCCGCCTAGCCAGCCCGACGCTCGTGTCCCGGCATGCCGCCCTGGGAACCTGGGAGCAGGGCTTGAAGCTGCCGCAGCGGAAGCCTCTACCGTCCTGGGCAGGGCCGGAGAATCCGGCCCGGTGAACCGCGTGCGAGGGAGGCGGCGATGGACTGGCCGATCGCGGAGGTCGCCCGGATGTCGGGGGTGACGGCCCGGGCACTGCGGCACTACGACGAGATCGGTCTGCTGCCGCCCGCCCGGATCGGGGCCAACGGCCACCGTTACTACGAGGAGCGCCAACTGCTGCGGCTGCAGCAGGTTCTCGTGCTGCGGGAGCTGGGCCTGGGGCTGCCCGAGATCGGCCGGATCCTGGCCGCGCAGGTCGACGAGCTGGCGGCCCTGCGGTGCCATTACCGGCGGCTGCTCGCCGAGCGCGACCGGCTGGATGCCCTGGCCGGCACCGTCGCCCGCACGATCACCGAACTGGAGCAGTCCAGGAAGGACGGCACAGACATGATCACCATCAGCCGGCCGGAGAACCTGTTCGAGGGCATCCGGTCCGCCCACTGCATGAAGGCCCTGCACGGTTACCCGGAGCTGGTCGGGGCCGTCGAGCGGCACGCCGCGGCGTTGAGTGAGGCCGAGAGCGAGGCCGACGAGCGCGAGCGCACGGCGCAGATGATCCGGCTCGCCGAGCTGTTGGCCACCGGCCTGCCCGCCGACGCCGATGAGGTGCAGGCCGAGATCGACACCCAGTACCGGACGTTGGCCCGGATCCGGGCAGCCAGCGCCGAGGAGTACCGCGCGATCGGGCGCACCTGCGTGGAGAACGAGCACTGGCACGCGGCGTACGAAGCCATCGCGCCGGGCCTGGCCGCCTACCAGCGGGCCGCCATCGAGGCGTACGCCGCGACCCGGCTGCGCTGAGCCGGGGCAGGGGCCGGGCCGCCGCCACGGGGGGGGGCGGCCCGGCCCCTGCCGGGAGGCCCGTTATCCGTTCAGTCGTCGGTCGTGGACGCCTCCGGAGAGTGGGTGGGGTAGACCTTGTGCCAGTGCTCGACCGAGCGAACCAGGTCGTCGATGACATGGAGCAGGAACTGGCTGGTGTTCTCCAGGCGGGCACCGGCGGGGGTGGTGACGCCCAGATTCCGGGCCCCGATCCTGCACGCTTCGGCGATCTGGGTCTGGGCGTGCGCGCTGGCCATGATGGAGTGGAACGCCACGTCGTCGTCGATGGCGTAGCGTTCGGCGCGGCTGTGAGGGTCGCGCTCACGTTTGATGAGCGCCTGGTTTTCCAGGTAGCCGATGGCCTTGGAGATGGAAGCGGGGCTGACGTGCAGGCGTCGCACGAGTTCCGCGGAGGTGAGGCTCCCGCTGTCGGTGGTGAAGAGCGCGGCGAGCACCTTGGCCATCATCTGCGGGAGCCCCGCCTGCATCATCAATTCCACGCTCTGCGCGCCCACTTCGTCCACGAGCCGTGGATCGCGCCCGCCTAGGTGGGCACTTCCTGGTGGTGGTGATGGTGACGGTGTCGGTTTCGGCGGAGTGGTCTTGCGCTGACGCGTGTGCCCTGTGGCGGCCCGGTGGGCCGCCTCGGCGTCGTAGCCGCGCGGGCCGCCGCTGCGCATCACTTCGCGCGTGACCGTGGAGGTCGGCCGCCCGATGCGGCGGCCGATGGAGGCGTACGTCAGCTCCTCGCGCAGCCCCGCGGCGATCCGCTGCCGGTCCTGGAGGGTGAGTCTGTCACCGGGCATCGGGCGTCCTCCACTGTCAATGACGTCGAAGCCAGCTTAATGCAACGCACTTCGTTGCATTAGTCGGCATGAGTCATGCAACGATTCAATGGATATGACCTGCACTTACTCGATTGCTTCACCTGCACATGATTGACGATTGCGTGAATGCAACGTAACTTTCGCCGAGTTGTAAAGGCGCTGCGGCGCCGTTCCACCAGCGGAGGTGACACCCATGACTACCGATCCCGGTCGACGCGCGGTCGCGGCGACCGCAGTGCGCAAGGCCTACGGCGACCACGTGGTGCTCGACGGCATCGACCTCGACATCCCCGCGGGATCCGTCTTCGCGTTGCTCGGCCCGAACGGCGCAGGCAAGACCACCGTGGTGCAGATCCTGTCCACGCTCCTCCGCGCCGACGCCGGTGACATGCGGGTCGTCGGCCATGACGTGGTCCGGGAGCCGGACGCGGTCCGTGCCGCGATCGGCGTCACCGGCCAGTTCTCGGCGGTGGACAGCTTCCTCACCGGCGAGGAGAACCTGCAGTTGATGGCCGACCTGAACCGCCTGCCCCGCCGGGAACGGCGGCCGCGTGCCGAGGAGTTGCTGGCGCGGTTCGATCTGGTGGACGCGGCCCGCAAGCCCGCGGCGACGTACTCCGGCGGGATGCGCCGCCGCCTGGACCTCGCGATGACGCTGGTCGGCCGGCCCCGCGTGATCTTCCTCGACGAGCCGACCACCGGCCTCGACCCGCGCAGCAGGCGGACCATGTGGGAGATCATCCGGCGCCTGGTGACCGACGAGGGCGTCACGATCTTCCTCACCACCCAGTACCTGGAGGAGGCCGACGAACTCGCCGACCGGATCGCGGTGCTGCACCAGGGCAAGCTGGTCGCGGAAGGCGCGCCGGAGGAGCTCAAGCGGCAGGTCGGCGGCGGTCACATCACCCTGCGCTTCGCCGACCCGCGCGGCTACGACCAGGCGGCCCGGATGCTGGACGTGGTGTCCCGCAACGACGAGGCATGCACCCTGCAGATCCCCAGCAAGGGCGATGTCCGGTCGTTGCGCGCGCTGCTGGACCGGCTGGACCACTCCTCGCTCGCCGTGGACGAACTGCGGGTCCACACCCCCGATCTCGATGACGTCTTCTTCGCCCTGACGGGCAACCCGGTCACGGAACAGGAGCCCGCCCGATGAGCACCGTCTCCGGCAACGTTTCCGGCAACGCTTCCGGCAGCGTTTCCCTCACTGTTGCCCACGCCTTCGCCGACTCGGCGACCATGTTGCGCCGCCAGTTGCGGCACATGCTGCGTTATCCGACGCTCATCCTGACGGCCGCCGGAGTTCCGGTCGTCTTTCTGCTGCTGTTCGTCTACGTGCTCGGCGGCATCCTCGGCACCGGCCTCGGCGGACCGTCGGGCGGCCGGGACGCTTACACGAACTACGTCGTCCCCGGCGTCATCCTGATGACTGTCGCGACGGCGGCCCAGGGCACGGCGATCTCGGTGTCCATCGACATGACCGAGGGCATCGTCGCCCGGTTTCGCACCATGGCCATCGCCCGGGTCTCGGTGCTCACCGGTCATGTGCTGGGCAGCCTGATCCAGACCCTGCTGAGCATCACTGCCGTCATCGGGGTCGCGCTCCTCGTGGGATTCGAGCCGACCGCGGACTTCGGCGAATGGCTCGGCGCGATCGGCGTACTCGTGATGATCATCCTCGCGCTGACCTGGCTTTCGGTCGCACTGGCCATGGTCGCCAAGAGCGTCGCCACCGCGAGCAACATGCTGACCCCGCTGATGATCCTGCCCATGATGGGCAGCGGGTTCGTCCCCACCGACTCGATGCCCGGTGGGCTGAAGTGGTTCGCCGACTACCAGCCGTTCACCCCGTTCATCGAGACCCTGCGCGGGCTGCTGATGGGCACCCCGATCGACAACAGCGCGATCCTGACCGCCGGTTGGTGCGCCCTGATCGCTCTGGGCGGCTATCTGTGGGCCAAGAAGCTCTACAACCGCGAGCCCACCAAGTGAGCTCCATCCAGGACGCCGTGACCCTGCTCACCAAGCGTGCCCGGCGGGAGAGTTGACCCATCACGCCGCACACCGAACAGGAGTCCTCATGCCGTACGACCGCACTGTCCGCCTGGACAGCGACTTCAGCGCCACCGTGAAGGCCGTCCGCGAAGCCCTGTCCGAGCAAGGCTTCGGCGTCCTGACCGAGATCGACGTACAGGCGACGCTCAAGGCCAAGCTGGGCGAGGAGATGGAGGACTACCTCATCCTCGGCGCCTGCAATCCCGCCCTCGCGCACCAGGCCCTCGATGCCGACCGCACCATCGGCCTGCTGCTGCCCTGCAACGTCGTCGTCCGCGCCGAGGGCGACACCACCACGGTCCAGGCTCTCGACCCCGCCACGATGGTCGTCCTCACCGGCCTGCCCGCCCTCGAACCGGTCGCCGCCGAAGCCACCAGGCGCCTCGACGCGGCCCTGGCCTCGCTCACCTGAGGCGGGCAAGGGGCTCCGCCCTCAAATGGAGCCCCCGCGCACGCCGTTGAAGGACCGGGCTGTGCGAAGCGGCACGGCCCGAGCCCCTCGCACAGGCCGTCAGCCGTTGCCGAGCAGCTTGTTCATCGCCGTGATCTCGGCGTTCTGGCCGGTGATGATGGCCTCGACCATCATGGTCAGGAACTTCGTATCGTCCTGATCTCCGGGTCCTGGGCCTTCTCGATGCGCGAGGCTAGCTCCTTGACCTGCGCGGAGGAGGCTTGACCGGCGGCCGTCCGCGCCATCTGCCGGGCCTGCCGGTGGTGAGGGATCATGCCCTGGGCGAAGGACACGTCCTGATCGTTGTGGGCACCCGCGGTGTCCCCGGCGCTCGCCGAGACGCTGTCCTTGGGCGCGGACGTGCCGCCGCCGTCGTTGCCGCAGGCGGCCAGGGCGAGCGCGGCGGCAGGGGTCGCGGACACAGCCGTATGCCGCAGCGCGCTCCGCTCCTCTCCGGGCGGAACCCGCGGCAGGGCGTCGTCCTACGTCCGCAGCACCTGAAGATCGGCCGGATCGGGCGGGGCCCGAGCCCCCTCCGGCACCACCGGCACGTCACGCCATGACGGTCCGGGCAGAGCGGCTGTCCCGCCGCGGGAGAGTGCCGGGGCGGGAGGGTGCCGGGGCGGGAGGGTGATACCCGGCGTCGACGGCACCGGACGCGCAGACCGCATCGGCATGGCGGGCGTGTTCGCCGCACTGTCCGTCGGCACAGCACGGGTCTTGAGCGGCTCTTGAGCGGCTACGGTCATGACCGCGTGGTCGTGCGAGGGATGCGGGCGCGCCATCGCCATGGGCCCCAGGGCGTGCATGCCCAAGAGTCCGGCCAGCAGTGCGAGCACCAGCACCGCCCGCCACCGCCCGCCACCGCCACCGCCACCGCCACCCGGGCGGAGTCGCCCGGTGCCGCTTCCGGACCGTCACCCTCCTCATGCTACGGACGTACGGCACGGAACCGCTGTCGTCTCGTCGGCAGAGTCCATGGCAAGCCCGGCGGGCGTCACGCCCCGCCAGAACTGTGGGGCGCAGCCGCCGTTACGGCCAGCTGTACGCGGCTGTGGCGCGGTGTCTCGATCTCGTCCAGTACGGCGATCGCGAGATCCGCGTGCGAGATGCGGCCCGGACCGTCCAGCACCGTCCCGATCGCCGTCCGGTAGCCGCCGGTGGGTTCGGCGTCCGCGTTCAGGTCCAGCGGCGGCACGACCATCAGCCAGTCCAGTTCCGGACCGGCCTGGGAGAGAAGTTCGTATTCCGCGACGTGCCCCTGCGCGAAAGCCCGCCACGCCTCCGGGAATTCCGGCCCGTCCATGATCCGTATGCCCGGGGACGTCTCCAGTGTCGTCGCGATGCCCAACGTCAGCAGCCGCCGTACCCCCGCCTCGCCCAACCCCGTGATCAGCGCACTCGCCGCCGCGGCAAAGAACTCCTCCGAGCCGATGTCGAGGCGAACCGACGCGTTGAGGGCCGCGTCATGACCTACGGCCAGTGCCGCCACCGCGTGCGGATCGGTCACGTCTCCCCGCACGACGGTGACCCGCTCGCCGCCCAGATCCCGATGCTTCACGGGGTCACGGACCACCGCTGTCACCCGGTGGCCGCGGGAAACCGCCTCCGCCACGGCCGCCCGGCCGACCCGTCCGCCTGCTCCGAAAATGATGATGTCGTTGTTCATGGCAGGGACCGTAGGACAGGGGTGCCTGGTTACTGCAAAGGTACTGGGCTACCGTCGGGCGGGTGAGCGAGCCCTTGGACGCAGCGATGTTCGACGATCCCCGATGCTCCGACCGCGCCCAGCCGTTCCGGGTCGGCGACAAGTGGACCGCGATGGTGCTGCGCTGCCTGGAGACGGGCCCGCGCCGGTTCTCCGAACTGCGTGTCCCGCTGCACTGGATCACGCCCAAGGTGCTCACCGAGACCCTCCGTTCGATGGAGCGCAACGGCTTCTTGACCCGGACCGTCCACGACGAGAACCCGCCGCGTGTGGAGTACGCGCTGACCGCGCTCGGCCGCTCGCTGCTGGGACCGCTGGACACCGCCTGCGACTGGGCCCGCACCCACGCACCAGAGATCGTCGAGGCCAGAACGGCCTACGAGGCGGACTGACACGGCGACCGCGCGCGGGCTTCAGGGCGGGCGGCGTGCCGGGGGACGTCGATTTCACCGGTGGGGCTGGGGGGCGAAGGGGCCGTTCAGGGCCGCCCACTGCAGGAGCAGGATCGTCTTGCCGTCGGTGATGCGTCCGTCGCGGGTCATGGCGATGGCCTCGGTGAAGGGGAGTTCGAGGACCTCGATGTCCTCGCCGTCCTCCTCGAGCCCGCCACCGGCGCCGGTCCGGTCGGCGGGGGTGTAGGGGGCGGCGAAGAAGTGGAGGCGCTCGGTGACGGAGCCGGGGCTCATGTAGGCGTCGAGGACGTGGGTGAGCGGGCCGAGGGTGACGCCGAGTTCTTCGGTGCTCTCGCGTCGGATCGCGGTGGCCGGGTCGTCCGCGTCGAGCAGTCCCGCCGCGGCCTCGATGAGCATGCCGTCGGGGTGGTCGTTGACGTAGGCCGGGTAGCGGAACTGACGGGTGAGCAGGACGCGGCCGCGTGCGGTGTCGTAGGGCAGGACGACGGCGCCGTTGCCGCGGTCGTAGGTCTCGCGCTGCTGGGATTCCCAGCGTCCGTCGCGGCGGCGGTAGTCGAAGGTGGTGCGGCGCAGGACGTGCCAGCCCTGGGAGGTGAGTTCGACGTCGCGGACGCGGACGTCGGGGTTGCGGTCCAGGTCGCGTCCGGCCCGGTCGAGACCGGCGCGTCCGCGGTGGTCGGGGGTGTCGACGCCGGGGCGGCCCGTCATGCGGTCTCCTGCGGTGTGCGGCGGGGGATCTCGGACACGTCGTGGTGGACGGGCGCCATGGCCCCCGGGTCGCCGTCGGTGCCGGAGCGGTAGGGGCCTGCGATCAGGATGAGCAGGGGTTTGTCGGTCACAGGCGCTAAGGTACATGCAGAATCGTGCAAGAACAGGAAGGAACGTGAATGCTGGCTGCCGAACGGCGCGACCACCTGCTGGGTCTGCTCGCCCACCAGGGAAAGGTCGTCGCCAAGGACGTCGCCGCCGAGCTGGGGATCTCCGAGGACAGCGTGCGCCGCGATCTGCGCGATCTCGCCGCCGAGGGGCTGTGCCAGCGGGTCTACGGCGGTGCGCTGCCCGTGTCCCCGGCCCTGGCCGACTACGACGCCCGGCAGACCGTGGCCCCGGACGGCAAACGGAAGGTCGCTGCGGTGGCCGCCGCACTGGTCGGGCCGGGCGGGGCGCTGATCCTCGACGGCGGCACCACCGCCCTCGCCGTCGCCCGCGCGCTCCCGAAGGAGCTCGCCTGCACCGTGATCACCCACAGCCCGACGATCGCCGCGGCCCTGCTCGACCACCCGCAGACGGAGCTCTTCCTGCTCGGGGGCCGCGTCTTCAAGCACTCGGCGGTCACGTGCGGTGCCGCCGCCGTCGAGGCCGCGCAGAACGTCTCCGCCGACCTCTGTCTGCTCGGGGTCACCGGCGTGCACCCCGAGGCGGGACTGACCACGGGAGACGCCGAGGAGGCGGCGATGAAGCGCGCCCTGTCCGCGCGGGCCGCGGACACCTACATCCTCGCCTCGTCCGAGAAGGTCGGCACGGCTTCGCGGTTCCGCGTCCTGCCCTGGGAGAAGATCAGCGGACTGATCACCGACGCCGATCCCCACGACGCGGTGATCGAGCAACTCACGGCGCTCGGCGTCGCGGTCCTGGCGGCCGGCTGACAGCTTCAGGACCTTCGCCCCTGCCCCTTCGGCCGCCCTCCGTCTACGTTGGGGAGCATTCCGTCGGGATCGAGTGGCGCCGCGCCGTATCGAGGCATGCCGATCCGTACCGAAGCCGATCCGTACCGAAAGAGAGAGGAGGCGGGAAACATGGACCAGAGTCCGAGTCCGAGTCGTCGTCGACTCAAGAACACCCTTCACCCGTCTCCTCGCGGTACGCGCTGACGTCCCTGCGTCGCCCTGCACGCTGACGCACGCCGTACGCATTCCGGCGTCAACTGCCGCTGCCGCGCCGCCCTTTGGGAGGTGCCTCATGGCGTACATCCTCTTCGCCCACAAGCCCGCCGTCCGCTTCGCCCGCCGGACCGCCGTGATCTGGCGGCGGCTGGCCGACGCGCCGCTCCACAACAGCACGGTCCGCGCCGGCCGCCCCCGTCCGGTCCGGTCAGCCGCGCTTGAAGACTGCGACCGTGCGCGCGGGAACCGTGAAGGTTCCTGAACTCCTCGTGTACGTCGATGACTTGACGTCACGGTCGGCGCCGGACGCCTGCACGGGGTGGAGGGCGTACGGTTCGCCCTCCACCGCGCCGACACGCTGCCGCTGCGCCTGCGGGCTCGCATTGAACACAATCATGAGGTCGCCGAGCTTCATGGTGATGACACCGGGCGTCTCGGCCGTGGTGCCCGACAGCGGGAAGGAGAGCGCCGACTGAACCTGCGCGGCCGTGGCGAGGGAGAAGGCCGGTTCGGTCGTCCGGATCTTCAGCAGGTCCTGGTACGCGGCCGACGCGCCGTCGATCTCCGCGCAGCCGGGGGTCAGGGTCGCGGCGGTGGCCAACAGGGGCTTGGCGTAAGGCCACTTGTCCTTGTTGTCGGCGGCCGGGGGCAGACCGCGTCCGAAGCCGTTGCCCGCGCGGCAGTTCCAGTGGACGGCGTTGAACCAGTCCCCGCTGTCGTAGGAGTTGCGGTCGAGGGACTTGGAGCGCAGCAGGTCCGTGCCGGCCTGCGAGAGCGCGGGGCCCTGGGAGAGCGAGGCGGTGGCCATCGCGAGGACCTGCAGACGGGCGCGGTCGGCGGCCTTCGTGTCCTTGGGCAGCTTGAACGCGAGCGCGTCGTAGAGGGTTTCGTTGTCGTGCGCGTCGGCGTAGGAGAGGGCGTCGCCGGGGGCCGCCGCGTATCCGGCGGGGGCGCCGTTGTAGTCGACGTCCGCGCCCTTGACCCTGCGCCCCGCCGAGTCCGTGAAGGTGAAGTCGGCGAGATTGCCGGACAGGCCGACCTTGATGAGGTCCTGGTAGTGCAGGAGGCGGGCCTTCTGTTCGGCCGGAGTGCCGTTCGCCTTCGAGGAGTTGGGGTCGGTGTACAGGCCGCTGGCGAAGCCCTGCACGCCCGGGTCCTCGTCGAAGGGGCCGCCGCCGCGCAGCGCGTCGCGGGAGCGGTCGGAGAAGGTCGCGACGCCGGTGCCCGCCATGTTCTTCTGGGTGGCCTGCACGAAGCGGGCGTCGTCGGCGACCTCGCCGAAGTTCCATCCCTCGCCGTACAGGACGATGTTCTTGCCGTCGACGCCGTCCTTCGCCACGGTCAGCGCGTCGAGGGCCGTGCGGACGGCGAGGATGTTGGCCTTGGGGTGGTGTCCCATCAGGTCGAAGCGGAAGCCGTCGACCTTGTACTCCCTGGCCCAGGTGACGATCGAGTCGACGACGAGCTTGCCCATCATGGCGTTCTCGGGCGCCGTGTTGGCGCAGCAGGTGGAGGTGGCGACCGTGCCGTCGGCCGCCAGGCGCTGGTAGTAGCCGGGCACGATCTTGTCGAGGACGGACTTGTCGGCCTGGCCGCTCGCGACGGTGTGGTTGTAGACGACGTCCATCACCGTGCGCAGGCCCGAGCCGTTCAGGCCCTGCACCATCTCGCGGAACTCGACGGTGCGGCGGGTGCCTTCGGGGTCGCTCGCGTACGAGCCTTCCGGGACGGTGTAGTGCAGCGGGTCGTAACCCCAGTTGTAGGCGTCCTTGCCCGCGCTCTTGGTGACGCACGCCTGCTGCTCGTCCGAGTCGGGGGCGTACGACGTCACATCACAGTCGGGGGTGGCCTGTTCGTCCGCGCGCTCGGGGATGGTGCCGATGTCGAAGGCGGGCAGCAGATGCACGTACGACGTGCCCGAGCGGGCGAGGCGGCGCAGGTGCTTCATGCCGTCGGACGTCGTGTCCGTGAACGCCAGATACTTGCCGGGGTGCTTGGAGGTGCGGTCCGCGATGGAGAAGTCGCGGATGTGCAGCTCCTGGATCTGTGCGTCGCGCAGCGGGGTCGCCCGTGGCTTGCGCACCGTGGACCAGCCCTTGGGGGCGAGCTTCGGGTCGTCCAGGTCGACGGCGAGGCTGCGCTCCGAGTCGCCGGTGAGGGCGGTCGAGTAGGGGTCGGTGACCTGGTTGGTGACGACCTTGCGGACGCTCGGCGCCCACACCTTCACGACGTACCGGTAGGCCTTGCCCGACCAGTTCCCCGGCCCGGTCGCCGACCACACACCGGATGCGGGGTCGCGGCGCATCGCGACGGTGCGGCCGCCGATGTCGAGGGAGACTTTCTGCGCGGTGGGCGCCCAGACGGCGAGGGTGACGCGGCCGCGCTCGAACCGGGGGCCGAGCGTGGCCCTGGTGGCGGCCGCGCCGTACAGGTCGTCGAGCACGCCTTGGGTCTGTACGCCGGTCGCGGCCCGCAGGGTCCCGTCGGCGGACCGTCCGGTGGCGACGAGCTGGCCGGTGAGGGCGGTGCGGACCCGGTCGCGGTCGCGGCGGTCGACGGTGAAGGCGGCATAGGCCTTGAGGTGCGGGTACTTGGCCCGCTGCGCGTCGGTGAGGCCGCCGTCGACAGGGGTGAGGCGCAGCCGGTGGGCCGTCCCGCCGATGTCGCCGTCCTCGACGGTGAGGCCGCCGTGGGGAGCGTACAGAAGGTCGTGGACGGTGCCCGTGCCGGTGTCCCAGGCGAGGGTGTCCCGGTCGATCCACTGGGCCCTCGCCTTCCTCAGGTCGATGCCGTCGCCCGGCGCGGCCGCGGCGGACGGTGGCGCCGGGGCGAGCGGCACGGCCGTCGCCGTCGCCGTCGCCGTCAGGGGCGCGGTGGCGGCGAGCAGGGCGAGGGCCACGGTCACTGCGGTGCGGCGCGGGGAGCCGGTCACGGAAGTTTCTCCTTGAGGGGTACGGCTTGGGGGGGACGGCCTGAGGGGGCGGCCTGAGGGGACGGCCTGAGGAGTACGAGGGGGTGTCAGCAGCCCTTGGCCCCGGTGTGCAGCGCGAGGGCGGTGTTCGGGGCGACGGACGCGGTGAACTGGCCCGCGCCGTTCACGCTGACCCTCCTTCCGCTCTGCACATCGCAGTACGTGCCCGCCGCGAGGGAGGTCTGGAAGGTGCGGTCGACCGCGGAGCCCTCGTGGTTGATGACGACGTACGCCTTGTCGCCGCGGCCGAAGGCGATCGTGTCGTTGCCGTTGTCCCACCAGTCGGTGACGGCCGTGCCGCTCGCGGTGTTGCGGAACGGGACCATGGAGCGGATCTCCGGCCAGGCGTGCTGGCACTTCCATCCGTCGCTGTAACAGGACTTCACCCGGCCGCCGCCCGGCGATCCGGCGTCGTTGTCGACGAACTCGTAACCGGAGTGGACGTCCGGGGAGCCGTAGGGCCAGGCCAGCATGAAGACGTGCGCGAGGGTGTAGTCGGCGCCGTCCTTGTAGGTGAGGGTCTGGCCGTGGCGCTCGGTGTCGTGGTTGGCGACAAAGACCGCGGCCGAGCCGCTGGGCAGATAGCCCCAGCCCTCGCCGAAGTTCTTGAGGTAGGCGAGCTTCTCGTTGGTGAAGACCCGCTTCAGGTCCCAGGCGTACCGGAACTCCTGGGCGTCACCGGTGGCGGTGTACTCGCTCGGCGACACCGCCTCGCCCGCGCCGTACAGGGTCTCCTGCTTCCAGTAGACACCTGGATCGGTGAGCTGCGACTTGATGTTCTTCAGGTCGTCGACGGGGATGTGCTTGGCGGCGTCGACGCGGAAGCCGTCCACGCCGAGCGAGAGGAGGTCGTTCAGATAGGCGGCGATGCGGCCGCGTACGTACTCCTCGCCGGTGTCCAGGTCGGCCAGGCCGCCCAGTTCGCAGTGCTGGACGTTCCAGCGGTCCTGGTAGTTGCTGATGTCGGCCCTGCAGTCGTCCATGTCGGCGCCGGAGTACGTGCCGGGGTAGTCGTACTTGGTGAAGGTGGAGCCCGCCGAGCCGGTGCCGTTGGCGTTGGTCATGTGGTTGATCACCGCGTCGGCGACGACCTTCACCCCGGCCGAGTGGCAGGTGTCGACCATGTTCTTGAAGTCGGCGCGGTCGCCGAGCCGGGTGCCGATCCGGTAGCTCACCGGCTGGTAGGCGGCCCACCAGGCCTCGCCCTTGATCCGCTCCTGCGGGGGCGAGACCTGGACGTATCCGTAGCCGTCCGGGCCGAGTTGATCCGTGCAGGCCTTGGCCACCGATACGAAGTCCCACTCGAAGAGGACCGCCGTGACGTCCTTGCCGCCGGGCGGGGCCGCCTGGGCCCCGGGAGCCCCGGCGAACACGCTGCCCACGACCCCCACCGTCAGGGCGAGCGCGGTCGCGACGGATCTGCGGCGCTTGATGGGGCGGCCTGGCATGGGTACCTCCTGCGTGGTGAAGGCGCTTTCAGCAAGTCAGCACAAGTTGTTGCAGGTTGGACCGTAGGGCGCCCCCAGCACTGGGTCAACCCTCTGGACACAGCCCGGAAACCCAGGGGAATCACGGGGTGCGAAGCCTTCCGCAAGGGATTGCACCGGTGCTAGTTTCAGCGTCGCGCCTGCGCCGTGGAGCCCCGCACCACGAGTTCGGGCTGGAAGACGAACTCCGTGCGGTGCACGGGGTTTCCGTCGATCTCCTCCAGGAGTGCGCCCACCGCCGCGGTCGCCATCGCCTGCACCGGCTGGCGCACCGTGGTCAGCGGCGGATCGGTGAACGCGATGAGCTGGGAGTCGTCGAAGCCGACCACGGAGACGTCGCCGGGCACCGTGAGGCCGCGCTCCCGCACCGTCCGCACGGCGCCGAGCGCCATCAGGTCGCTGCCGCAGACCATCGCCGTGCACCCCAGGTCGAGCAGGGCACCGGCCGCGGCCTGCCCGCCCTCGACGCTGAACAGGGTGCGCTGCACGAGCCGTTCGGCCTCCCCCTGTGCCAGGCCGAGCATGCCGTGCAGCGCCGCCGTGAACCCCTCCGCCTTGCGCCGCGAGGGGACGTACCGCGTCGGGCCGATCGCCAGGCCGATCCGCTCGTGCCCGAGGTCCACGAGATGGCGCACCGCCATGCGGACGGCCGCGCGGTCGTCGGGCGAGACGAAGGACACCGGTATGTCCTCGTTGTATCCGTTGACGAGGACGAACGGCACCTTGCGGCGGGCCAGTTCGCGGTAGCGGGTGGTGTCGGCCGTCATGTCGGCGTGCAGCCCCGACAGAAAGATGATGCCGCTGACGCCGCGGTCCTCCAGCTGCTCGACCAGCTCGTCCTCGGTGGCGCCGCCCGGCATCTGCGTACAGAGCATCGGGGTGTAGCCGTGCCCGGCGAGCACCTGCTCGATGACCTGCGCGAAGGCGGGGAAGATCGGATTGGTCAGCTCGGGGATGACCAGGCCGACCAGGCCCGCGCTGCGCCGCCTCAGCCGGGTCGGGCGCTCGTAGCCGAGGACGTCGAGGGCGGCGAGCACCCGGCGCCTGGTGCCCGCGGCGACCCCCGCCTTGCCGTTGAGCACCCGGCTCGCGGTGGCCTCGCTGACGCCGGCCTGCGCCGCGATGTCCAGGAGCCGCGGGGCGCCGCCCTTGGCGTCCCGCGGCGTACCGGAAGCCGTCACACCGCCCACCAGACGGCGGTGTCGGCGGGCAGGCGCACGGCACCGCCCTCGACCTCCGCCTCCTCGCTGGCCAGCAGGACCCGGCCGGGGGCCGGGATCCGTACCGTCCCCGCGGTGGTGTTCACGGTGCACACGAAGCCCTCGCGGGCGAAGGCGAGCACCCCTTCGGGGGCGTCGAGCCACTCGATGGATCCGCCCGCGCCGAGCCCCGGTTCCGCGCGGCGCACGGCGAGCGCGCTGCGGTACAGCTCCAGGGTCGAGCCGGGGTCGCCGGTCTGTGCCTGCACGCTCAGCTTGCCCCAACCGGAGGGCTGCGGGAGCCAGCTGCCGCCGGTCCCGAAGCCGTACGACGATCCGTCGGTGGTCCACGGGATGGGCACCCGGCAGCCGTCCCGGAAGCCGTCCTGCCCGTTGGCGCGGACGAAGGACGGGTCCTGGCGCGCCTCGTCGGGCAGATCGGTGACGTCGGGCAGACCGAGTTCCTCGCCCTGGTAGAGGTACGCGGAGCCGGGCAGTGCCAGCATCAGCAGGGTCGCGGCGCGGGCGCGGCGCAGACCGAGTTCGCGGTCGCCCGCGGTCCGCAGCTGGGTGCCGAGGCCCGGCGGGTTGGCGAGCCGGGTCGCGTGCCGGGTCACGTCGTGGTTGGAGAGCACCCAGGTGGCGGGGGCGCCCACGGGCCGCATCGCGTCGAGCGACGCGTCGATCACCTCGCGCAGCTCCTCCGCGTCCCACGAGGTGCCCAGGTACTGGAAGTTGAAGGCCTGGTGCATCTCGTCGGGGCGTACGTAGTGGGCGGACCGCTCGACCGTCGGGGTCCACGCCTCGGCGACGAGGATCCGGTCACCCGCGTACTCTTCGAGCACCCGGCGCCAACTGCGGTAGATCTCGTGCACGCCGTCCTGGTCGAAGAACGGCATGACGTCGTTGCCGAGCAGCTTGAGCTGGTCGGCGCTGCCGATGTCGGGCAGCCCGGCCGCCTTGACCAGGCCGTGGGCCACGTCGACGCGGAAGCCGTCCACGCCCATGTCGAGCCAGAAGCGCAGGATCGAGCGGAACTCGTCCTGTACGGCGGGGTGTTCCCAGTTGAAGTCGGGCTGCTCGGGCGCGAAGAGGTGCAGGTACCACTCGCCGTCGGGCACCCGGGTCCAGGCGGGGCCGCCGAAGATGGACTCCCAGTCATTGGGCGGGAGTTCACCGTCGGCGCCCTTGCCGGGGCGGAAGTGGTAGCGCTCCCGCAGCGGGGATCCGGGGCCCTCGGCCAGCGCGCGCCTGAACCAGTCGTGCCGGTCCGACGAGTGGTTGGGCACCAGGTCCACGATGATGCGCAGGCCCAGCTCGTGGGCGTCGCGGATGACCGCGTCGGCGTCCGGGAGGCTGCCGAACATCGGGTCGATGGCGCGGTAGTCGGCGACGTCGTATCCGGCGTCGGCCTGCGGCGAGGCGTAGAAGGGGCTGAGCCAGACGGCGTCGACGCCGAGGTCCCTGAGGTACGGCAGCCGGCTGCGGATGCCCGCCAGGTCGCCCATGCCGTCGCCGTTGCCGTCGGCGAAGCTGCGCGGATACACCTGGTAGATCACCGCGCCGCGCCACCAGTCCGGGTGCGTCTGGGTGGTGGGGGCGGCAGGGGCAGCGAGATGCTGGGTCATGTCTTCCCTGGGGAGATCGAGTGGGGTGGGTGCGGCGGGAGGCCTCAGGACTTCGTCGCGCCCGCCGTCAGACCGGAGACGAGGTGGCGCTGGGCGAAGCCGAAGATCACGGCGGCGGGCACCGCGACGATCACGGCCGACGCCGTCAGCGAACCCCAGTCGCTGGTGTACTGGTTGACGAAGGTCTGCAGTCCCCCGGCGAGCGTGAGGTTCTCCTCGCCGGTCATGAACGCGGAGGCGTAGGCGACTTCGGCCCAGCCGGTGATGAAGCTGTAGAACCCGGTGACGGCGAGGCCCGGCTTGGCGAGCGGCACGATCAGCCGCCAGAAGGTGCCGAACGGATTGAGTCCGTCCACCCGCCCGGCCTCGTCGATCTCGACCGGGATGGTGTCGAAGTAGCCCTTCATCATCCAGGCGCAGAACGGCACCGCGATCGTCAGATAGGTGACGACGAGCCCGATGGGCTGGTTGAGCAGGCCTAGGTTGGCCAGCAGGTTGTACAGCGGCACGATGAGCACCGCGACCGGGAACATCTGGGTGATCAGGAGCAGCCACATCAGCGGCCGCATGCCGGGGAACTTGAAGCGGCTCACCGCATAACCGGTCGTCGCCGCGATGAAGACGCCGATCACCGTGGTCAGGCCCACCACCACAAGGGAGTTGAGGAGCCAGTTCGGGAACTCGGTGTCGTTCAGGACGTGGTCGTAGTTGCCGAGGGTGAAGTCCTTGACCAGCTCGGTGGAGAAGGCCTCGCTCTCCGGCTTGAACGAGGTGACCAGGAGCCACAGCGGCGGCCCCACCGCGATGACGGCGGCGAGCAGCAGGGTCGCGTGCAGGGCGACCGAGGCCAGCGGCCCGCGCTCGTCGCGCCCCGTGACCTTCCGCTTCTTCGTGTTCAGGGTGCTCACCACACCTCTCCTTGCTTGCGGAGCGCGCGGCGGTAGGCCACCGCGATGATCGACAGGAGGGCGAGGATGAGTACGCCCCAGGCCGCGGAGCCCGCGAAGTCGCGTGGGCTGACGACGAACGAGAGCCGATAGGCGTACGTCACCAGGATCTCGGTGGCGTCTCCCGGTCCTCCCCTGGTCAGCAGGAAGATCACCGGGAACATGTTGAAGGTCCAGATGCCGCTGATGAGGATCACGGTGCTGGCCACGGAGCGCAGCCCCGGCAGGGTGATGTGGCGGAAGCGCTGCCAGGCGTTCGCGCCGTCCATCTCCGCGGCCTCGTACAGCTCGCCGGGGATGGACTGCAGACCGCCGAGCATGGCGACCAGCATGAACGGCACACCGAGCCACACATTGACGGTGATCACCGAAAGCTTCGCCCAGGTCGGGTCGTTGAGCCACGGGACCGCGTCGATGCCGCCGCCTTCGAGGATCTTGTTGAGGAGGCCCTTCTTCTCGTTGAAGAGCAGCCGCCAGGTGAAGACGGAGACGAAGGCGGGCACCGCCCAGGGCAGGATCAGCGCCATCCGGTAGAAGGAGCGCCCCGCCAGCCTGCGGTTGAGCATGGTGGCGAGCGCGAGACCGAGCACGAAGGACAGCGCGACGCAGGAGACGGTCCACACCACGGTCCAGGTGAGCCGGTCCCAGAAGACGCCGTCGGACAGGATCGCCCGGTAGTTGTCGAGACCGACGGACTCGTACGTGGCCGGGATGTCGTTGACGCCGATGTGCCGTTCGACGTTGGCCTCGTTCGCGTTGGTCGTCGACAGATACATGCCGCGCACCAGCGGATAGCCGACGATCACGCCGATCACGATCACCACGGGGGCGACCATGGCCCACGCGTACCAGTGGGTGGCGAGCGTCCTGCGCAGCCGCCCTGGGTTCTTGCCGGACCGGGGGCCGCGGCCGCGGATGCTGCTGGCATCCGCGGCCTTCGCCACCGACCGGCCGGACTCGACAGCCATGGGTCGGTCAGCCCTCCTTGTTACTTGTAGTCCTTGAGGAGCTTGCGGTAGGCGTCACCGATGCCCTTGGCGCCGCTCTCGGGCGAGGACTTGCCGCTGAGCACCTTCTCCAGCTGCAGCCGGATCGGCTCGAAGAGCGCGTTGGCCTCCGGGATCCACGGCCGCTGCACGGACTTGGCCACGGCGGGCTTGAAGAACTGCACCATCTGGTTGTCCTTGACGGACTTCACGTCGTAGACGGAGGTGCGGGTCGGCAGCAGGCTGAGCTGCTCGGTGGTCTGCTGCTGCACCTTGGCGGAGCTCATGTACTTGATGAACTCGTAGGACGCGTCGAGGTTCTTGGACCCGGCGTACGCGGCGAGGTTCCAGCCGCCCTGCGGGGCGCCCTGGCGCACGCTGCCCGCCGGGGCGGGGGCGACGCCGAGGTTGTCCTTGTCGCCCTTGAACTCCTTGCCCTTCAGGGCGCCCTCGATGGACCAGGGGCCGTCGAGGGCCATCGCGACGTCGCCGTCCTTGAAGGCGTTGAGCTGGTTGTTGTAGCCGTCGCTCGCGTCGGTGACCGCCGCCTTGGAGTCGACCAGGTCCTTCATCACGGCGAAGGCCTTGGCGCCCTCGGGGCCGTCGACGGTCACCTTCTTGTTCTTGGTGTCCAGGAGGTCGCCGCCCTCTCCGTAGAGGTACGGGAGGTAGTAGTACGGGTCGTCGCCGCGCAGATAGAGGCCGGTTCTGCCGGACTTGGACTTGATCTTCTTCGCGGCGGACTTCACCTCGTCGAAGGACTTCGGGACGGCCACCCCGGCGTCCTTGAGCATCTTCTTGTTGTAGAAGAGCGCCAGGGTGTCGATGGTCTGCGGCGCGGCGTAGGTCTTGTCCTTGAACTTGGTGCTCGCGGCGGCCTGCGGCAGGTAGTCGTCCGCCTTGTCGAGCGCGGCCGTGCCGTCGAGCGGGGCGAGATAGCCGAGCGAGGCGAAGTCCTGGGTCCAGGCGACCTCGGTGCGCATCACGTCCGGGGCACCGGAGTTGCCGCCCGCGGCGTTCTTGAACTTGGCGTTGGCCTCGCCGAACGGGACGTTCACATAGTTGACCTTGACGTCGGGGTGCAGGTCCTCGAAGCCCTTGGCGATCTTCTCGTACGCGCCCTTCTCGGCGTCGTTCGAGGTGTCCCAGAAGGTGACGGTGCCGGAGAGCTTCCCGCCCTTGCTGCCGCCGCTGCCCTCGTCGTCGCCCCCGCACGCTGCCGCTGTCATGGCCAGGGCCGCGATCAGCCCGGTGGCCGCTATGCCACGCCGCATGTGAACTCCTTCAACTGATCCCGGAATCACGGGGAGACGAAGAGGTGCCTCCTGCTGGCCGCTCTGGACGCGGCGCCGGGTTGCCAGGAACGTAACAGCGTTGCAATGCCGCCGAAAGACCTTGCGGCAATTTTCTGCAAGAGCCAATGATCGTTACGTCTGCGTGTCCTGACCGTTGCCCGCACCGCGCTTGACAGGTGC
Organism: Streptomyces sp. NPDC059002; assembly: GCF_042740435.1. Taxonomy (NCBI): domain Bacteria; kingdom Bacillati; phylum Actinomycetota; class Actinomycetes; order Kitasatosporales; family Streptomycetaceae; genus Streptomyces; species Streptomyces sp. NPDC059002. The sequence goes on from NZ_JBHYJI010000013.1 coordinate 142,558, forward strand.
GAGAGCTGCGGCGCACGGGGCGAATCGCTCCGCGTCGACCGGGCCGCCCGGTGTCTCAGGGGCGTTGAAGCCGCCTGCAAGACTCTTGCAAGACAGCTCTTTCCGCAAGCTTTCACAAGCGGTGTGCAATCCCTTCGACGACAGGTACAGTCCAGTGCCATGACCGCACGGCTTGTCGACATCGCAGCCCACGCGGGGGTCAGCGAAGCCACCGTCAGCCGCGTACTCAACGGCAAGCCCGGAGTGGCCGTCGGCACCCGCGAGGCGGTGCTCGCCGCCCTCGATGTACTCGGCTACGAACGCCCCGTACGCCTTCGCCGGCGCAGCGCGGGACTCGTCGGACTCATCACGCCCGAGCTGGACAACCCGATCTTCCCCGCGTTCGCCCAGGTCATCGCGCAGGCCCTGACCCGCCAGGGCTATACGCCGGTGCTCGCCACGCAGACCCCCGGCGGCTCCACCGAGGACGAGCTGACCGAGATGCTGGTCGACCGCGGCGTCAGCGGCATCATCTTCGTCTCCGGACTGCACGCCGACACCACCGCGGACATGGAGCGCTACGAAGTACTGCGCGCCCAGGGCGTCCCGTACGTACTCGTCAACGGCTTCTCCCCCGATGTGGCGGCCCCGTTCGTCTCGACGGACGACCGCGCCGCCGTGCGCCTCGCCCTCACGCATCTGACGTCGCTCGGCCACACCCGCATCGGACTCGCGGTCGGCCCCAAGCGGTTCGTCCCCGTGGTGCGCAAGATCGAGGGCTTCCGGCTCGGCCTGCTCGAACAACTCGGCCTCAGCGACGAGGAGTCGGCGGAGCTGATCCAGCACTCCCTCTACACCCTGGAGGGCGGCCAGGCCGCGGCCACCACCCTCATCAACCGCGGCTGCACCGCCGTCGTCTGCGCCAGCGACATGATGGCGCTCGGCGCCGTCCGGGCCGCCCGCGACCTGGGCCTGAGCGTCCCGCGGGACGTCTCGGTGGTCGGCTTCGACGACTCCCCGCTCATCGCGTTCACCGATCCGCCGCTGACCACGATCCGCCAGCCCGTGCAGGCGATGGGCCAGGCGGCGGTCCGGGCCCTGCTGGAGGAGATCGGCGGCACGCCCGCACCGCACGGGGAGTTCGTCTTCCTGCCGGAACTGGTCGTACGGGGCTCGACGGGATCCGGGCGCAAGGAGCGGACGGCTTCCTGAGCCCGGGTCCGGCCCGCACGAAGGCCTGGTCGCCATAACCGGCGACGAGGAGGCCTCTATCGAAGGGTCACCCCCTCACACAGCCCCTCACGCACCACGCCTCCCACCACGACGGCCCGTCGCGCGGCGGCGGCCAGCGCACGGCGGTCGTTGCCCCGCAGCGGGTCATGTGCCGTGATCCGCACGGTCAGTTGGCGGGCCGCCGCCACCCTGCGCAGCGAGCTGGTGAAGTCCTCGTCGCCGAGGAAGCCCGCCGCCGTGCTCGGCACTGCGCCCTGGCGGTACGCGACCGTCACGGGACGCACGGGAGCGCCCGCGTCGGCCGCCGCCTGGAACGCGGCCCGCCGGAAACGGCCGCCCGGCACCGAACACCAGGTCGTCGCCTGCGGAAAGACGAGAACCGAGGTACCGGCCCGCAGGACGTCGGTCAACTCCGCGACCGCGCAGGGAAGTCGGCGCGGACTGCCCTCCCGGTCGATGAACCGCGTGCCCACGCGCCGGGCCAGCGTGCCGATCACCGGCCACTGACCCACCTCCTGTTTGGCGAGGACGCTGACCGGCTCGACGGCGAGCAGGGCGATGACGTCGAGCCAGGAGATGTGGTTGGCGACGACGAGCGTCCCCACGCCGCCTGCCCGCACCCCACCGCCGCCTCCTCCGGCGCCACTGCCGCCTGCTGCGCTCAGCCGCTCGGCGCCCACCACCTCCAGCCCGACCCCCAGCGCTCCGAGCACCGCGCGCGCCTCGGCCCGCAGGATCGTGGGTTCGGCGAGCCGGTCTCCCCGGGCCACGGCCCGGGTCAGGGTGTACGTCAACGCGGCGTACCGGCGCGCGAGTTCACCGAGCGGCACGCGCGGGTCCGGGTCGGCGGCGCAGCTCGCCGGGCAGCCGGGGTCGACCGTCCAGGGGTTCACCGGCCGGCTTCCCCGAGGAAGTAGCGGCGGTGGCGCGCGCTGAGCCGTTCCATGTCGAGGACGACGAAGAAGTCCGCGACGCCGAACTCCGGATCGTGGGCGGGGGCGCCGCACACCCAGGCGCCGAGGCGCAGGTAGCCGCGCAGCAGGGGCGGCAGGTCGGCGTAGGTCGGGCGGTCCGGTGTGGGGCCCCCGGGGACCCAGGGGTTGTGCGGGTGCACCCGCAGCTCGGGCGGCGACGCGTGCTTGGCCGTGCCGAGCAGCCAGGCGCTGGACGCCGCCCGGCCCCCGTCGGCCAGCGGCACGGCGGCGCAGCCCGCCAGGTACCGGTGTCCGGAGAGCATGACGTAGCGGGCGAGCGCGGACCACATGAGGTTGATGACGGCGCCGGAGCGGTGGTCGGGGTGCACGCAGGAGCGGCCCGCCTCGACGGTGTACGGCCGCAGTCCGCTGAGCGCGCTCAGGTCGAACTCCCCGTCGGAGTAGGACCGTTCGACCCGTCCCGGGGGCAGCATCCGGTAGGTGCCGACCACCTCGTCGGTCGAGGTGTCGGTGACGATCAGGTGGTCGGCGTGGTCGTCGAAGGCGTCGATGTCGTGGCCGGGCAGGGGGGTGTCGAGGGTCGCCCCCATCTCCTCGGCGAACACCCGGTGGCGCAGCCGCTGGGCCGCCCGGATCTGTTCGGTGGTGTCCGCGAGGGAGGTGACGTACGAGCTGGTGGCCGGCGAAACGAGCGATGTCGAGGACATGACAGTTCCGTTCTCGGAGCGTGGTGTCTCTGCGGATGCGGACGCGTGGTGCGGCGCCGCGGCGGCGCCGCACCTTCAGCACGGTGACGGCGCCGGCTGAACTGTGCGCCTCGGGCGCGCGTCGGCCGTGCGTCCGGCGTACGTCGGGACCGCTACAGGCGCTGGCCACGGCCCCGCCCCGGCCCCGGACCTGCTCCCCGGGCCCACCGCCTCAGGCGAACGTCACCCGAGCGCCCGCGTGCCGCCCCTCGCGCCGGCTCGCGACGCGCAACTCGGCGCCCTCCGACACGGCCGCGCCAGCACCCGGGCCCGCCGCACCCTCCGGCGCATCCGGCTCCCCCGAAGCCACCAACTGCTCCCCCGCGAACAGCGGCTCGTGCAGCCGGTAGGACAGCGACCGCACCGTCCTCCCCGGGGCGTTCTCGCGGACCAGCTGGAGCATCAGGAGCACCAGCAGCGGGCCGTGCACGACGAGCCCGGGATAACCCTCGACGTCCTTGCAGTACGGAGTGTCGTAGTGGATGCGGTGCGCGTTGGCGGTCAGGGCGCTGAACCGGAAGAGCAGCGACGGGGTGGGCCGCAGGGTGAGCCGCCAGGGTGCCTTCGCGGGCGGGGCGTCCGCCGTGTCGAGGCCGAAGCGGGTGCGGCGGCGCGCGTCCTCGCCGCTGCGGTAGACGACGTCCTGCTCCTCGACGACGCGGACCGTGCCCTCCTGGCTGATCTCGTGCCGTACGGTCACGAACACCATCTCGCCGGTGCGGCCGTGCTTGACCTGCGTCGCGACGAGGCTGCTCGCGCGGTGGGCCGGGGCGCCGACGAGCAGCGGCGCGGTGAACTCGGCCCGGCCGCCCGCGATCATCCGCCGCCGGTCGGGGACCGGCGGCAGGAAGTGGCCGTCCGCCGGATGCCCGTCCGCGCCGAGCCGCGCCTGTGCGGGCCAGTCGAGGAAGTACAGCCAGTGCCACAGGGGCGGCAGCGGTGCGCCGTGCCCGGGGGCGGTGTCGGGCCCATCGAGGACCGCGCCGAGCGCGGCGGCGGGCGCGGCGGGCAGCGGGTCCTGCGTGGTGACCGGGGCCGGGTGCCACGCGTCGACGTACGACGCGAGCCCGGTGGGACGCCCGGGTGGTGTGTGCTCCATGGTCACCTCTTGTGCCGTACAAATCCGGCTCAAGCCTCCGTCGTGACGCGCACCCCGTCAACCCCCGTCCGCCCAACGACCGGTCGGACAGGGGGCATTGACGCTGCCCGATTTGGCCGTACAAACTCGGCGCAGCACCACCACGCACAGGCCGCACGACCACGGACCACGGACCGCCAAGAGCGCACACCCCCACGCGAGGGAGACACCCCGATGCCCCACCCGCTTCCCCTCGCCGGTATCACTGTCGTCAGCCTGGAGCAGGCCGTCGCCGCGCCCTTCGCCACGCGCCAGCTCGCCGACCTCGGCGCCCGCGTCATCAAGGTCGAGCGTCCCGGCGGCGGCGACTTCGCCCGCCGTTACGACACCACGGTGCACGGCCAGGCCAGCTATTTCGTCTGGCTCAACCGCTCCAAGGAGTCGCTCACCCTCGACCTCAAGTCGGAGCGGGGCAGGGAGATCCTCGAACAACTCGTCGCGGGGGCCGACGTGTTCGTGCAGAACCTCGCGCCGGGCGCGGCCGACCGCCTCGGCCTCGGCCACGAGGAGCTGCAGGCCCGCCACCCGTCCCTGATCCCCTGCACCGTCAGCGGCTACGGCACGGACGGGCCCTGGGCCGACCGCAAGGCGTACGACCTGCTCGTGCAGTGCCAGACAGGTCTCCTCCAGCTCACCGGGACGCCCGACGAGGCGGTGCGCGCGGGCATTTCGGTGGCCGACATCGCGGGCGGGATGTATGCGTACAGCGGCATCCTGTCGGCCCTGTTCACCCGTGCGACGACGGGCCGCGCGCCCGCCGTGGAGGTGTCGCTGTTCGACGCGCTCGCCGAGTGGGTGAGCCAGCCCGCCTACTACACGCGGTACGGCGGCACCCAGCCGCCGCGGGTCGGCGCCCGGCACGCGACGGTCGCGCCGTACGGCCCGTTCACCGCGTCCGACGGCAAGGACGTGCTGCTCTCCGTGCAGAACGAGCGCGAATGGGCGTCCCTGTGCGCCGAGTTCATCGGGCGTCCCGAGCTGACGGACGACCCGCGGTTCGCCACCGGCGCCGACCGGGTGGCGCACCGCGACGAGCTGGACGCGATCATCTCCGTACGCTGTGCCGAACTCGGCAGCGCCGAGGTGATGCGGCTGCTCGACATCGCCAACATCGCCAACGCGGGCGTCAATTCGGTCCACGAGTTCCTCGAACACCCCGTCCTGACCGAACGCGGCCGCTGGCAGGACATCCGCGTCCCCGGCACCGACGCCCCGGTGCGGGCACTGCTGCCACCGGCCGGGCTGGACGGGGTCGCCCCGCGCATGGACCCGGTGCCGTCCGCGGGCGAGCACACCGACGCGATCCTCCGCGAGCTGGGCCGCGATCAGGACGACATCGCCCGGCTGCGTGCGGAAGGAGTCTGCCAGTGAGCGCCTTGGACGCCCTGCCCGCCGACGAGCAGCTGATCGTCACCACTGTGCGGGACTTCGTCGACCGTCACGTACGGCCGGTGGTACGGGAGTTGGAGCACACCAACACCTATCCGCAGGCCCTCATCGACGGCATGAAGGAACTCGGCGTCTTCGGCCTCGCGGTCCCCGAGGAGTTCGGCGGCACCCCCGTCTCCACCGCCTGCTACGTCCTGGTCACCGAGGAACTGGCGCGCGGCTGGATGAGCCTGGCGGGCGCGATGGGCGGTCACACCGTCGTCGCGAAGCTCCTCGTGCACTTCGGCACCGAAGGGCAGCGGAGCCACTGGCTGCCCCGGATGGCCACCGGCGAGGTGCGCGCGACCATGGCGCTCACCGAGCCGGACGGCGGCTCCGACCTGCAGGCGCTGCGCACGGTGGCGCGCCGCGACGGGGACGCGTACGTCGTCGAGGGATCGAAGACGTGGATCACCAACTCCCGCCGCTCGCAGCTGATCGCGCTGCTCTGCAAGACCGACCCGGACGCCGAGCCGCGGCACCGCGGCATCTCCGTGCTGCTCGCCGAGCACGGCCCGGGGCTCACCGTCTCGCGCGATCTGCCCAAGCTCGGCTACAAGGGCGTGGAGAGCTGCGAGCTGTCCTTCGAGGGCCTCCGCGTCCCTGCCGCATCACTGCTCGGGGGCGTCGAGGGGCGGGGGTTCGGGCAGATGATGAAGGGTCTGGAGACGGGGCGGCTGCAGGTAGCGGCGCGTGCGCTCGGCGTGGGCCGCGCCGCGTTCGAGGACGCGCTGCGCTACGCCCAGGAGCGCGAGTCGTTCGGCGTGCCGATCTGGCGGCACCAGTCGATCGGCAACTACCTGGCGGACATGGCGACTTCGCTCTCCGCCGCCCGTCAGCTCACCCTGCACGCGGCCCGCGAGGCCGACGCGGGGCGGCGCGTCGACATGGAGGCGGGCATGGCGAAGCTCTTCGCGTCGGAGACGGCCATGCGGATCGCCCTCGACGCGGTCCGCATCCACGGCGGCCAGGGCTACTCCACGGAGTTCGACGTCGAACGCTACTTCCGCGACGCGCCGTTGATGATCGTCGGCGAGGGCACCAACGAGATCCAGCGCACGGTGATCGCCCGCCAGCTCGTCGCGCGCGGCGGCCTGGACGACTGAGCGCGGGGGCATCGGCCATGCGCGCTGACACCGCCTACGCCCGTCTGGCGCGCGAGCTGCGCCAGGCGATCCTGCGGCACGAATTCCCCGAGGGCGTACGGCTGCCGACGGAGGCCGCCCTCGCCGAGAGCCACGGGGTGAGCAGGCAGACGGTGCGGCGCGCCTTCCAGGAGCTGGTCGCGGAGGGCCTGGTGGACCGGGCGCCCGGGCGCGGCACGTTCGCCGCGCACCGGATCGACCGCCGCGCAGGGCAGTTCGGTTCGGCCGAGGACCTCATGGCGCTGCCGGCGGACACGGCCACCCGGCTTGCGTCGCCGCTGCGCCGGCTGGTCGACGTGGACGCGGCGGGACGGCTGCGGCTCGGCGCCGACCAGGTGGACACGGTCGCGTTCCTGCGGCTGCGCGAGGACACGCCGTTCTGTCTGACGACGGTGTTCCTGCCGCCCGAGGTGGGCCGCCTGCTCGCCGGGCTGCCCGAGCTGACGGAGGAGGGCGCGTGCGGCGGTGCGACGGTGCTCGGTCTGCTCGACGGGCGGCTGCCGGAGCCGGTCGCCGAGGCGCAGCAGAGCGTGACGGTGACGTCGGCGGACCCCGCGGCGGCCGCCCGCCTGGACTGTCCGCCGGGCCATCCGCTGCTGCGCATCGACCGGTTGTACGTCTCCACGGCGGGGCGGCCCGTCGAACTCGCCATCAGCGTCTTCCTGCCCGAGCACTACTCGTACCGGGTCCGGCTGTGGCGCCGCCCCGGATAGCGCGGCCGTCCCGGGATAGCGCGGCCGTCCCGGGCGGTCGGCCTCAGGCGACGCCGAGCCCTTCGATGACCACCGCGTTCGGCAGCCCGGCGAACGCCTTGCCCGGCACGATCAGCTTGCCGCGCCGACTGCCGCTGCCCACCAGGACGTACGGCAGGTCGGTCACAGCCGAGTCGACGAGCACGGGCCACGCGGCGGGCAGTCCGATCGGCGTGATGCCGCCGTACTCCATGCCGGTCTCGCCGGTGGCCGTCTCCATGGGGGCGAACGACGCCTTGCGGGCGCCGAGTTGGCGGCGCACCGCGCCGTTCACGTCCACGCGTGTCCCGGAGAGCACGACGCACGCGGCGAGCGTGGTCTCGCCGCCGCGCTTGCCCGCGACGACGACGCAGTTCGCCGACTGGTCGAGCAGTTCGGGGCCGTAGTGCTCCAGGAAGGTGGCGGTGTCGGCCCACTGCGGGTCGGTGTCGACATGCACGAGCTCGTCGGCGGGCACGGGCCCGCCCCAGTCACGTATGGCCGCCGCGACGGGCGCGACCAGCTGGTCGAGGACTTCGGGGGCGGGGTGGACGACGTCGAAATCACCGAGGGGAGCACGCATGGCGGCACGCTAACAGCCCTCAGTAGGAGGCCGCGTGGGCGGGCGGCACCGAGACCGACATCGTCATCTCGACCGGTTCGGCGCCCTTGTTGCGGTAGGAGTGCGGCACGTCGGCCTCGAAGGTGGCGGCGGTGCCCGCGGGGACGGGGTGCTCGATGCCGTCGACAACGAGGGTGAGTTCGCCCGCCGAGACGTGCAACAGCTCGACGGTGCCGGACGGATGGGCGTCGGAGTCGCTGCCCTCGCCGGGCATCAGCCGCCACGACCACAGCTCGAAGGGGCCGCGCGCCTCGGTGCCGACCAGGAGCGTGGTGCTGCTGCCCGCCTCCGTCGACCACATGCGCACCGCCTGCTCCGGCGGCACGAGGCGGACGTGCGCGCCCTGTTCGTAGTCGAGGAGGGTGGTGATGCTGACGCCGAGCGCGTCCGCGAGCTTCACCGTGATGCCGACGCTGGGGTTGGTCCTGGCCTGCTCGATCTGGATGATCATGCCGCGGCTGACGCCCGCGCGGGCCGCGAGGGCGTCGAGGGTGAAGCCCCTTTCATTGCGCCAGCGCTTGAGGTTGCGCGCGAGCGACTGGGTCAGCTGGTCGAGGTCCGACACATTCCGTCCAATATTTTGGATGACAGAGTTCACTGTACTGAACCACGGTATGGTGCACCCGAAGGTTCCCAACGGTTCAACACACTGTACTGCGAGGCGCGTCGACGCCCCCTTCAGAGGCGCGGGGAACTGCGCGCCCAGCCCCCGCGCACCCGCAGGGAAGGGCGACTCAGCCCTCCCCCAACTCCCCGAGGGCCAGCAACTGTTCCGGCGTGACCCCGTCAGGAATCGGCACAGGCGCAGGCGTACGCAGCGGCGGCTGCCACCCCGCCTCCGCGCTCCACGTCCGCACGACACGAGCCGGTGCGCCCGCGACCACCGCATGGTCGGGGACCTCCCCCCGCACCACCGCCCCCGCCGCGACGACGACATTGCGCCCGATCCGCGCCCCCGGCAGAATCACCGCCCCGGTCCCGATCCAGCAGCCGGGCCCGATCTCCACCGGCTCCATCCGCGGCCACTGCTTCCCGATGGGCGTGTGCGGGTCGTCGTACGAGTGGTTGGTGGACGTCACGTACACGTAGGGGCCGAAGTAGCAGTCGTCGCCGATGGAGACCGTGGTGTCGGCGATGACGTGGCTGCCGCGGCCGAGCACGACGCCGTTGCCTATCCGCAGGATCGGCTCGGGACCGAGGTCGAGGTCCGGCATCATCCCCGCGGTGAGCGTGACGTGCTCCCCGACGATGCAGTGGTCGCCGAGCCTGATCCAGGGCTCACCGAAGACCGTGCCCTGCGGGAAGGCGAGCTTCGTGCCCTCGCCGATCGCCCCGAACCGGAGCCGCCCGGGACGCGCCGAGGTCACCGCACCGGTCCGCTGCACCCATGCCCAGCCCGCGTGGACGGCGCGCTGCGCGAGGCGGCGCCGCGCTGCGGCGAGGGATGAGAACGCGTTCCTGTTCTTCGGCACCCGCTCACGTTACTCAGTGCCACAGGACGCCGCAGGCCCCCGCCCTGTGATCTTCACCCCACACCGCGGCGCCCGCCCCGGCGTCCCGTACGGTGCCGTCAGGCGCGACGCCACACGGACGTACGGAAGAGGGAGCGAGTCGATGGGCCACGAGGCACTCATCACCGGCATCGGCGGCAAGGATCCGAAGATCGATCAGGACGCCTTCACCGCGCCCACGTCCGTCGTGCTCGGCGAGGTGACGCTGCACGCCGGGGCCAGCACCTGGTACGGCGCGGTGCTCCGCGCCGACTGCGGGCCGATCGTCGTCGGCACCGACAGCAACATCCAGGACAACTGCAGCCTCCACGTCGACCCGGGCTTCCCCATGACGATCGGCGAGCGCGTCTCGGTCGGCCACAACGCCGTCCTGCACGGCTGCACGGTCGAGGACGACTGCCTGATCGGCATGGGCGCCACCGTCCTCAACGGCGCGGTGATCGGCGCAGGTTCACTGGTCGCCGCGCAGGCCCTCGTGCCGCAGGGCATGCACGTGCCCCCGGGCTCGCTCGTCGCGGGCGTGCCCGCCAAGGTGCGCAGGCAGCTCACCGACGAGGAGCGCGAGGGCATCTCGCTGAACGGCACGATGTACGTCGAGCTGGCCAAGGCCCACCGCGCCGCGCACGCTGCGGAGTGAGTCAGTCGGTGGCCGGGACGGGCTGCCGCTCGGCCACCGCGGCCGCGGCGCCGTCCGCCTCGGCCGCCGCCTTCTTGGCCCGGCGCCTGACGATCAGCATCGAGGTGAGACCGATCAGGACGGCCGCGGCGAGCCCCAGGTAGGAGAAGCGCTTGAGCCAGTCCTCGGCGACCACGCCGATGTAGTAGATGACGGCGGTGGTGCCGCCCGCCCAGATGATGCCGCCGAGGACGTTGGCGATCAGGAACTTCCAGTACGGCATGCGCAGGACGCCCGCGAGCGGTCCCGCGAAGATCCGCAGGAGGGCGACGAAGCGGCCGAAGAAGACCGCCCACATGCCCCACTTCTGGAAGGACCGCTCGGCGCTCGCGACGTTCGCCGCGCTGAAGTGCTTGGGGAACTTCCGCTCCAGCCAGGCCAAAAGCGGCCGTCCCCCCTTGCGTCCGATGGCGTATCCGATGGAGTCGCCGATGACGGCGCCCGCGCTCGCGCACGCCCCGAGGACGACGGGGTCGATGTCGCCGTGCTGGGACGACAGGAGCGCCGCGGAGATCAGGACGAGCTCGCCGGGCAGCGGGATGCCGAGGCTTTCGAGGCCGATGACGAAGCCCACCAGGGCGTAGATGCTGACGGCTGGTACGTGCTCCAGCCACTCCTGGACGTGCAACGCCGGTTCCTCCGTAGTGCTCCGCGTATGAGACGGGCAGCCTACCCGGCGCCGTTCAGTCCGCAGGAACGGCGTCCCACAGGCCGCACCGGTGCTCGCCGTGCACGGTCGCGCTGATCGCCGTACCGCCCGCCGACGCGGTCCGCAGGGACAACACCCGCCCCGGCCGGGTGCGCTGGTCGGGCGCGGCGGGCGCGCCCTGTGCGAGCGGCACGCCGTCGCGGACGAACGAACCCCAGTACTGCACCATCTGCCGCGAGAGCACCCGCTGTTCGGCATTGAGCGGAGACTCCAGGCCGAAGTGCTTGAAGAGGTACTGCACCTCGTTCACATGCGTCGCACCGAAGTCGAAGTCCGTGCCGAGGTCGCGCAGCGAGGCGAAGGGCGGCGAGGTGCGGTCGGCGAACTCGTAGGCGTAGACGGGTCCGCGGGCCGCGAGGGCCTTGTTCATCCGCAGGGCGGTGCAGGCGAACATGCGGTCGCCGACGGCGGCGCCGTAGGCGATCGTCGGCGAGGCGTGCGCGGCGAGCGGGTACTCCTTCAGGACGCGGCCGCCGAGTGCGGATCCGTACGCCTTGGTGAGCGCGGGACCGTACCCCTCGGCGGTGAGCGGCGTGCCCTGCCCGTCGAACTGCGAGAAGGCGAACAGGCGTCCCTCGTCGCTGTTCGCGCCGTTCAGCACGGGCACCCGGGCCGCGTTCCCGTTCTCGTACGCCTTCTTCGGCTGCTCGGGAAGGAAGGCGCCGCCGACGACCGGGCCCCAGTCGAAACCGGCCTGCGCGGCGAGGATGTCCTTGGCCGGCCTGCTCCGCAGACAGGCGAGGGCGGTCGCCGGGTCCGGGCAGCCCGCCTTCTTCGCGAACGCCGCCCCGTCGCCGACCGCCCGCTCGCGCTCGCGGCCCGCGCAGTCGCCGTACGCGCCGCTCTCCACGATGCCCGCGCGGTACAGGCCGCGCGCGGTGGGCGAGGCGAGCAGGGTGCAGACGGAGCGGCCGCCCGCGGACTCGCCCGCGATGGTGACGCGGCCCGGGTCGCCGCCGAACCGCCCGGCGTTGGCGCGCACCCAGCGCAGCGCGGCCTGCTGGTCGAGCAGCCCGTAGTTGCCCGAAACCCGGTCGGACGCCTCACCGTCGAGCCCTTCGGTGGCGAGGAACCCCATGGCTCCGAGGCGGTAGTTGACGGTGACGACGACAGCGCCGGTCTTGCGGGCGAAGGTGTCGGGCACGACGTCCTCGCCCGCGCCCGCGGTGAGCCCGCCGCCGTGCAGCCAGACCAGCACGGGGCGCCGGTGCGCGGGACTCGCGCTCTCCTTCGGGGTGTACACGTTGAGGTCGAGGCAGTCCTCGGTGTGGCTGGGGTTCTCGTAGCCGGGGTCCCAACTCGCCGTCTGTACGCAGCGGTTGCCGAACTCGGTGGCGCGGCGCACACCGTCCCAGGGCTCGGCGGGCCGCGGCTCCTTCCAGCGGAGGGCGCCGACGGGCTGCTCCGCGTACGGAATGCCGAGGAACTGCCGCCCCTCGGCGGTGGACCGGCCGCGCACCCAACCGGCGTCGGTGCGCACGAGCGTACGGTCCGCGGCGGCCGTGTCGTCCCGCGCCTGGGCCGACTGCGGCACCAGGGTGGCCGCGGCGGCCGCCGCCAGGACGGCGGCGACCGACGCGGCGCGTCGTATCCGGCTTCTCCTCATGATCTGGCTCCCTTGACGAAGACGGTGCCCGAGAGGGGCAAGTCACGTGCGCTGGTGCCTACTTGGATGGTTCTGCGACCGGTGCCGAGCACCCAGTCATGCCGCGTGGTGTCCCACGCGGAGAGGGTCCGCCCGGTCACCCGGACGGTCACGCGCCGCCGCTCCCCCGCGCGCAGCACGATCCGCCGGTAGCCGCCGAGCACCCGCTCGGCCTGCGTCTGCTTCAGGTCCGGAGACGGGCCGACGTACACCTGCGCGACGGTGACGCCGTCGCGCTTCCCGGTGTTGCGCACGGTGAACTCCGCGGCGACGCCGTCGCGTCCGGCTCCCCGGACCGTCAGGTCCGCGTAGGCGAAGGTGGTGTACGAGAGCCCGTGCCCGAAGGGGAAGAGCGGCCGCACCCCCTCGGCGTCGTACCAGCGGTAGCCGCCCAGGACGCCCTCCGTGTACTCCTCCACACCGTCGACGCCCGGATAGCGGCGCGGGTCACCGGCCGTCGGATGGTGCCCGTCGTCCACGGGGAACGTCTGGGTGAGCCGCCCGCCGGGGTCGCAGTCCCCGAACAGGACGGCGGCGGTGGCGGCCGCGCCCTCCTGCCCGGGGTAGTACATCTGCAGCACGGCGGCGGTCCGCTCCAGCCACGGCATGGCGGTGGCCGACGAGGTGTTCAGCACCACCGCGGTCCGCGGATTGGCCGCCGTCACCGCCCTGATCAGCGCCTCCTGATGCCCCGGCAGGGCGAGCGCCGTGCGGTCCGAGCCCTCCGTCGCGTCCTCGTACGCGAAGAGGACGACGCCGTGCGCACCGCGCGCCGCCCGTACGGCCTCGGCGACATCGGCCGCGCGCGTGGCCCCGGTGACACGGCGGAGCCGGAACGTCTGCCCCTTGTCGCCGCCCTTCGCACGGATCCGCAGCCGGTGCCCGCCGCGCGGAAGCGGCTGCGTCGAGCGGCGCACGCGCAGCCCGTCGGGCGCCGCCGACGTCAGACCGCCGGTAAAGAACTCGCCGACGCCCGGGAGGTGCGGGAAAAGCTCCTCCCCGTCCAGCTCCACCGCGGGCCGCTCTCCGGAGTAGTGCACGACGAACGTCCACTCGTCGCTCTCCTCGACGGTGAGCGTCCCCTCGTACGTCCACTCCTTCCCGGCGGCGACCTCCTGCCCCTCCGGGTCGAAGCCGGGCGTGAGCGCGGCATCGGGCAGCGCCTTGCCGTAGAGGTCCTCGCCCAGGGCGTAGGTGACGCGGGCGCCGCGCCCCGCACGGGACTTGATGGCGTCCAGCGGCGCTTCGGCGTGGTCGGGCACCACGTGCGCGCTGCCGCCGCCGCTGACGAACGGGTGCTTCCCCGTCGGCCCGATGACGGCGATGTCGCGGGCCGCGGCGCCGGTCAGCGGCAGCAGGCCGTGTGCGTTGCGCAGCAGGGTGGCGCCCGCCTTGGCCACGTCGAGGGCGACGGCGGCACCGGCCTTCGGATCGCGGTCCGGCCGCCGCGGGGCGCTCCCGTCGAGCAGCCCGAACCGGTCCATGACGCCGAGGATCCTGCGCACGGAACGGTCCACCTGCGCCTCGGGGACGCTGCCGTCCGCGACGGCCCGCTTCAGGGCGGCCCCGAAGGAGAAGTCGTTGGGCATCTCCATGTCGAGGCCCGCGGACATCGCGGCGACGGTGCTGTGCTGCGCGAACCAGTCGGTCATCACCCAGCCGTCGAAGCCCCAGCGTTCGCGCAGGATGTCGCCGAGCAGCGCCTTGTTCTCGCAGGCGAAGGTGCCGTTGACCTTGTTGTAGGCGCCCATGACGGACCCGGCACCGGCGGCGACGGCCGCCTCGAAACCGCGCAGCTCCGTCTCGTGCAGGGTCCGCTCGTCCGCCCGCACGTCGACCGACATGCGGTCCTTCTCCTGGTTGTTCAGGGCGAAGTGCTTGACGGTGGCGATCAGGCCCTCGCCCTGGATGCCCTTGATCTCCTCGGCCACCAGATCGGCGGCGAGCAGCGGGTCCTCGCCGAACGTCTCGTAGTTGCGGCCCGCGTACGGGGTGCGGATGAGGTTGACCATCGGCGAGAGCAGCACGTCCTGCCCCAGGGCGCGCCCCTCACGGCCGATCACCCGGCCGTAGCGGCGGGCGAGTTCGGGGTCGAAGGCGGCGGCGAGCAGGACGGGCGCGGGCAGTGCGGTGGCGTGGGCGGTGACGCGGACACCCGCGGGACCGTCGGCGAGACGCAGCGGCGGAATGCCGAGACGCGGCACCCCGGGCACATAGCCCGCCTGGCCGAGGCGCTTGGGGTCGTCCGCGCCGTGCAGCAGGGAGATCTTCTCGTCGAGCGTGAGCCTGCCGATGAGGGACTCGACGCGGCGGCCCGCACCGGGGCCCTGTCGCGCGCGGGCCGCAGCGTGCGAGGGGACCGCCAGACCGGCGGTGGCCGCGGCGGCCACGGCGATCGCGCCGCCGACCAGCCCGAGGGCTGCTCGCCGGGACACGGAGTCGGACATGAGCCGTCACTTCCTTCTGTGCCTTCTGTGCGCGGACACGACCTTGCGAAGCGAAGCGTGTACACGTGCCAACGATGGGCCGGGCATTCGACCTGTGAACGCACTATGCGACAAATCAGACTTGACGCACCGTTAGACACCACGGGGGGCGGCGGGAAAACTATGACTGCGGATGACTCGTGTCAATGAGTTGAACAGAAAGACGCCGGACAGCACGATGCCCGGGACGCGTACTGCTGCGTCCCGGGCATCGGCGGTGCTGGGTCAGCTGGGGTCGTTCGGCCGCAGGGTCCAGACCACCGTCATCTCGCCGGTCACGGCGCCGTCCTCGCGCTGGATCGCGATGGCCACCGGGAACTCGGGGCGCCTGCCCTCGTCGAGTTCGGCGATGACGTCGGCGGCGGGGCGGCCGAGGGTCGCCGTGGCCGTGACGGGCCCCATGGCCAGCTTCTTGTACGAGATCTCGGCGCTGACGGCGAGCGGCACGGCCCGCGAGAGCTGCGCGCCGAACGCGGCGAGCACGATGGCCCCGCTCGCGGACTCGCCCAGCGTGAACATGGCGCCGGCGTGCGGCCCGCCGACGTGGTTGTGGTAGTCGCTCTGGTCGGGCAGGGCCACCACGGCCTTGTCCGGCGCGGTCTCACGGAACTCGAGGTTCAGCGTCCTGGCCATCGGAACCGTGGCGGCGAGCATCTCGCCGATCGACATCTGGTCTGCGCTCATGACGTTGATGTTACCCACGGGTAGCGTTTCTTGGCCAGGGCCTGGCTCCCGGCGGATCACCGTCGCCTATCGTGGCTGCCCATGTGGCCAGGACAGCAGCCGCCCGGGGGCGAGCAGAACCAGCGTGACCAGCAGAACCAGCAGGGTCAGGGGCAGAACCCGTACCAGCAGCCGGATCAGGGGCAGAACCCGTACCAGCAGCCGGGGTACCAGCAGCCCGGATACCAGCAGGCGGGGTATCCGCAGCCGGGACAGCAGCAGCCTGGGCACCCGCAGCCCGGGTATCAGCAGCCTGGGCACCCGCAGCCCGGGTATCAGCAGCCTGGCCACCCGCAGCCCGGCGCCCATGGCCAGCAGGCTCCGTGGAACGCGCCGACCGAGCCCGCCGGTCCCAGGGCCACGCCGCCCGAACCGCCGCGCGGCGGTGGCAACGGCAACAGGACCAAGCTGATCGCCCTGGTCGCCGCCGGTGCCGTCGTGGTCGCCGCGGCCGTGACCGGCTTCCTGGTGTTCGGCGGCGACGAGGACGACACGGCGAAGCCGGACCCGACGAAGTCCGCGTCCGGATCGCCCGGCCCGACCGCCTCCGACGACTCCAACCCCCGCGCGGGGGACGGCGAGCCGGAGCCGACCGTGCCCGGCTGGAAGGTCGTCACCAACCCCAAGCGCGGCATCGCCTTCGACGTGCCCGCCGAGTGGGCCCCGCAGTCGAAGGACTGGGCGGGCGGCGTCGTGGAGGAGGGCGACGAGAAGGAGACGTACCTCGCCGCCTTCGCCGCCCCCGCGTACCTCAAGGAGAAGTGGTGCGCGAGCGACGACGACAAGGACGGCGTCGAGGACTACACGTACCTCGCCGCCGCGGGCACCAGGGGCAACCGGGGCGTCAAGAGCACCGAGCAGGCCGCGCGGAACGACGCGACGATGTGGGTCTACGGCGCGTACACGCAGCCCGACAAGAAGAAGGTCACGACCGGCCCCGTGGAGTCGTACACCACCAAGTCGGGCCTCAAGGGCAGCCTGGTGAGCGCCAGTTCGGCCGGTGTGAAGAAGCAGGGGAAGTGCGCGTCCGACGGCAAGGCCACCGTGTTCGCCTTCAAGGACTCGGGCGGTGAGTTCGCCTCCTGGTCCTTCCACGGCGCCAAGGGCGTACGGGACGAGGTGTCCGACGCGACCATGCGGAAGATCCTCGCGACGGTGCGCGAGTACGACGTCCCCAAGGACTGAGACGCCGTAGGGCCGAAGGGCTCGGCGCGGCCGTGCAGTTCACGCCCGGGGTGGCTGTGATCTTGTCGGCGGGGCACCCGTATCGTTGCCCGCCATGTGGCCAGGAAAGCAGCCGCCCGGGGGCGAGCAGAACCAGCAGGACCAGCAGAACCAGGGTCAGGGGCAGAACCCGTACCAGCAGCCGGGGTACCAGCAGCCGAATCCCTATCAGCAGCCCGGATACCAGGCGCCCAACCCGTACCAGCAGCAGCCCGCGCCGGGAGCACCCGGCCAACCTGGTCAGCCCGGCCAACCTGGTCAGCCCGGCCAGCCCGGACAGCCCGGTCAGTGGAGCGCGCCGACCGTGCCCGCGGGATGGGCGCAGGCTCCGGGCGTGCCCGGAGCGGGTGACGGCGGTGGCCGGGGCGACGGCGGCGGCAGCAACAAGGTCAAGATCGTCTCCATCGTCATGGCGGCCGCCGTGGTCGTGGCCGCGGGCGTCACCGGCTTCCTGGTGCTCGGCGGCGACAAGGACGACAAGGACACCAAGGCCGACTCCCCCGCCGGGACCGCCTCGAAGGAGCCGAGCGCCACGCCCGACGACCACGACGGCGGCGACAGCGGGCGCGGCCCGGACAACGACCTCAAGCCGACCATCAAGGGCTGGCACGTGGTGGTGAACCCCAAGTGGGGCACCGCCTTCGACGTACCGCCGGAGTGGGAGATCCAGAATTCCGGCTCGGCGATCGCCATCGAGGACAACAAGACCGGCAAGCCGCTCATGACCATGTCAGCACCGGCGTACCTGAAGTCCAAGTGGTGCGTCGCCGACGACGACAAGGACGGCAGGACCGAGGACCACGAGCTCGCCGCCGTGGGCACCAAGGGCGCCAACGGCGCGAAGAACACCGACGAGGTCGCGGTCAATCAGGTCGCGTGGTGGATCTACGGCGTCTACACCCAGCCCGACAAGAAGAGCCTCGGCCCCGAGGAGAAGGCCGAGCCGTACACCACGAAGTCCGGCATCAAGGGCAGCATCGCCCGTGCCAAGTCCACGAACACGCCCATGAAGGGCAAGTGCGCCACGGACGGCAAGGCGATCACCTTCGGCTTCAAGAACGCCGCGGGCGAATACGTCGCGTGGAGCCTCTACGGCGCCACCGGGGTCAAGGACGAGATCCCGGAGGAGACGGTCATGAAGATCCTCAGCACCGTGCGCACCCAGGGCGATCCGACGGAATCCTGACCTTTTCCACCCCTTCGTACCCGCCGTCCCGGCCCGCCCGGGGGCCCCGTGCCCGCCCCACCGGGGGCGCCCATGGCACAGGGCCCCCG
This sequence comes from Streptomyces sp. NPDC059002, assembly GCF_042740435.1. Classification (NCBI taxonomy): domain Bacteria; kingdom Bacillati; phylum Actinomycetota; class Actinomycetes; order Kitasatosporales; family Streptomycetaceae; genus Streptomyces; species Streptomyces sp. NPDC059002. Next base: position 160,764 of record NZ_JBHYJI010000013.1, read on the forward strand.
CACCCCTCTATGGTTACTGGCCATGTGGCCAGAACAGCAGCCGCCCGGGGGCGAGCAGAACCCGCAGGACCAGAGTCAGAACCCGTACCAGCAGCCGGGGTACCAGCAGCCGAACCCGTATCAGCAGCCGGGATACCAGCAGCAGCCGGGCGGCTACCCGCCGCCTCCCGCGCAGCCGCACTCGGGCGGCTTCTCGCAGCCCGAGCAGTCGCAGTGGGCGGCACCGACACCGCCGCCCATGCCGACGCAGCAGCTCGGCGGCGCGGGCGGTGGTGGTGGCGGGGACAAGAAGACGAAGATCACCGCGATCGTCGCCTCGCTCGCCGTGATCGCGGCGGCCGGTGTCACGGCCTTCCTCGTCCTCGGTGACGACGGGGACGACAAGGTCGAGAACGCGGGACCGGCGAAGCCGTCGAAGTCCGTGGCCAAGAAGCCGAGCCCGACCGCGAGCGACGAGAACGAGCGCTCGGAGGACGGGTCCAAGGCGACCATCCCCGGCTGGCAGGTCGTGGTGAACCCCAAGTGGGGCACCGCCTTCGACGTCCCTGCCGACTGGAAGCTGGAGTCGCCCGACACCCTCATCGGCTTCGAGGACGACAAGAAGGGCGACGGCAGCGCGCTGATCATCATGTCCGCGCCCGCCGTCTACAAAGAGAAGTGGTGCACGTCCGACGAGGACAAGGACGGCAAGGACGACGACACCTCGCTCGCGGTCGTCGGCACCAAGGGCCAGAACGGCGCGAAGAACACCAAGGACGTCGCGCGCAACGACTCGGCCTGGTGGGTCTTCGGCGGCTACACCGGCCAGAAGAAGGCCGACAAGAAGAAGATCAAGATCGGCGAGATCGAGGACTACACCACCAAGGCCGGCATCAAGGGCAGCCTCGTCACCACGGTCACCAAGGGCGCCAAGGGCTCCGGCAAGTGCGACTCGGAGGGCAAGGCCACCACCTTCGCCTTCAAGAACGAGGCCGGTGAGTACGTGGCCTGGACCCTCTACGGCGCCAAGGACGTCAAGGACGAGGTCCCCGACGCCACGGTGAAGAAGATCCTCAACACCGTCCGGTGGAGCGACGCCTCCGACGAGTCGGACGAGCGCTGAGCCCCGGAACACGGCACCCCCGATTCCGGGCCGCAGGTTCCTGAGCCACAAGGAGAAACCGTTTGGCAAGTCGGTCACCCGCCGGGGATAGTCCCGGGGTGACAGATCCTGCCGCCGCGCCGCGCCGCCGCCCCTCCTGGGCGGGCCGCAACTACACGCTGCTGACCGCCGCCGCGATCGTGACGAACCTGGGAAGCCACGGGGCGTTGATCGCGGCGGCGTTCGCGGTGCTCGACGCGGGCGGCGACGGCGGGGACGTCGGACTCGTGGCGGCCGCGCGGACGCTGCCGCTCGTGCTGTTCCTGCTGATCGGCGGCGCGGTCGCCGACCGGCTGCCGCGCCACCACGTGATGGTCGCCGCCAACGCCCTCAACTGCCTTTCGCAGGCGGCCTTCGCCGTCCTCGTCATCACGGGCGAGCCGCGGCTGTGGCAGATGATGCTGCTCACCGGCCTCGGCGGCGTCGGCCAGGCCTTCTTCGGACCCGCCGCCGAGGGCATGCTGATGTCGTCGGTCAGCGGCGAGCAGGCCGGCAGGGCGTTCGCGCTGTACCGGATGGCGATGCAGGGCGCGGGCCTCGGCGGCGCCGCGCTCGGCGGTCTGCTCGTCGCGGCGCTCGGCCCCGGCTGGGTGCTCGCCGTGGACGCCGCGGCGTTCGCGGTCGCGGGGGCGCTGCGCTCGTTCCTCGACGTCGGTCACATTCCGCCGCGCGCACCCGGCGGCGGGCTGCTCGCCGATCTGCGCGACGGCTGGCGGGAGTTCACCGGGCGGCCCTGGCTGTGGTCGATCGTGGCGCAGTTCTCGGTCGTGGTGGCGGTCGTGGGCGCGGCGGAGTCGGTCTTCGGGCCGCTGGTCGCCCGCGACGAACTGGGCGGTGCGGGGCCCTGGGGCCTGGCACTCGGCGCGTTCGGCGCGGGGACCGTCGGCGGCGCGTTCCTGATGATGCGCTGGAAGCCCCGGCGGCTGCTGTTCGCGGGCACGCTCTGCGTCTTCCCGCTGGCCGCCCCTTCGGCGGCGCTCGCGGTGCCGCTGCCGGTGGCCGGTCTTGTCGCGGTGATGTTCGTCAGCGGGGTGGCGGTCGAGGTGTTCGGCGTCTCCTGGATGACGGCCATGCACCAGGAGATCCCTGAGGAGAAGCTGTCGCGGGTCTCGGCGTACGACTGGTTCGGGTCGATCGCGATGGTCCCGCTGGCCACGGCGCTCGCCGGACCCGCGGAATCCGCGTTCGGCAGGTCCACGTCGCTGTGGGGCTGCGCGGCGCTCGTGATCCTGGTGACGGCCGCCGTCCTGTTCGTCCCCGACGTACGCAATCTGACCCGGCGTACGAAGGAGGTGACCGGCGGGTCCGAGGCCACGGAGGCCGACTTCGCGGCCGCTGCGCCGGTCTCAGCCTCAGCCGATGCTGAAGGCCCCGTCGGGCGGTTCGGGTGAGGCGACCGCGTCCTCGTCCCGTACGGGCTTCGCGTCCCCGGTGAGACGCGCCAGTGCGGCACCGTGCTCGACGCGGGCGGGGAAGGCGTCGGCGGCCGCGCGCCGGGTCAGGGCCGCGATGTCGAGGGGGTCGTGCGAGGCGACGAGCACCGCGTTGCCGAAGCGGCGGCCGCGCAGCACCGCGGGCTCGGCGATCAGCGCGAGCTCTTCGAAGACCTCGGCGAAGGTGGCCAGTTGGGAGCGGAGGAAGGTGAAGGGCGAGCCGTCGGCGAGGTTCGCGGCATAGCGTCCGCCGGGCCGCAGGACGCGTGCCGCCTCCCTGGCGTAGGCGACGGTGGTCAGGTGCGCGGGCACGCGGGAGCCGCCGAAGACATCGGCGACGAGGACGTCCGCGCTGTCGTCCGGCGCCTCGTCGAGCCACGCCCTGGCATCCGCGCCGTGCACGGTGACCCCGGCCCCTTCGGCCAACGGCAGGTGCTCGGTGACCAGGTCCAGCAGCCCGCGGTCGGCCTCGACGACGTCCTGCCGGGAGCCGGGCCGGGTGGCGGCGACATAGCGGGGCAGGGTGAGGGCGCCGCCGCCGAGGTGGACGACGTCGAGCGGCAGGCCGGGCTCGCCGACGGTGTCCAGGACGTGGGCGAGGCGCCGCGCGTACTCGAACTCCAGGTGGGTGGGCGCGTCCAGATCGACGTACGACTGCGGGGCCCCGTCGACCGTGAGCAGCCAGGCCCGCGCCCGGTCGACGTCGGGCATCAGCTTGGCGGTGCCGTGATCGACGTCCCGGGTCACCGGAACCGCTTCGACCTCGGCTGCGCCCTCGAACTCGTGCTCGTCCACCAACCCATTGTGCCTGCCCGTCCCGGAGGTCAGAAGCGGTCGGGCTTGATCAGGGCCATCACCAGGTAGACGAGCAGAGCGATCGCGACGATCAGCCCGACGATGTTCTCGGCCGTCACAGGGACCTCACATGGTTTCAAGGGACTCGGTGGACTAAGACGGTGGACACCTCCGGGCGAGGCCGGGCAAAGGGACTGCTCGCCCGGAGGTGGATCGTGGGGCGGCGCGGGCTACAGGCCCACGTCGCGGCTGCGCATGTCCTCCAGGGACTCGCGGCGGACGAGCAGCCGGGCGCGGCCGTCGCGTACGGCGGCCACCGGCGGGCGGCCGACCAGGTTGTAGCTGGAGGCCATGGACAGGTGGTACGCGCCCGCGACGGGCACGGCGATCAGGTCGCCGATGCGCACGTCGTCGGGGAGCTGGACATCGGCGGCCAGCACGTCACCGGCCTCGCAGTGCCGTCCGGTGACCGTGACCGCGGCCGTGGTCGCGCTGCCTCGTCGGCCGACCAGGCGGGGCGCGTAGCGCACCCCGTACAGCGCGGGCCTGGGGTTGTCGCTCATCCCGCCGTCCACCGCGACGAAGGTGTGCCCGCCCGTGTGCTTGACGGACACCACCCGGTAGAGGGCGACGCCCGCGGGTCCCGCGATGGCCCGGCCCGGTTCGATGATCAGGCGCGGCACGGCGAGCCCGGCCGCCGCGCACGCCTCGATCAGCTCGGCGCGGACCTCGCGGGCAAGTCCTGTGACGTCCATGGCCGGTTCGCCGGGGCGGTAGGCGACGCCGTGGCCGCCGCCGAGGTCCAGCTCGCGCAGGACGACGCCGTGCTGTGCGTGCAGGCGGGCCATCAGGTCCACCATGCGGCGCACGGCCGCCAGATACGGCTGTACGTCGGTGATCTGCGAGCCCAAGTGGCAGTGCAGGCCGGTCAGTTCGAGGTGCGGCTGGCCGAGGATGCGGGCGATGGCCTGCTCGGCGTAGCCGTCGGAGACGGACAGGCCGAACTTCTGTCCCTCGGTGCCGGTGCGGATCTTCTCGTGTCCGCCCGCGCTGATCCCGGGCACCACGCGGACCATCACCTTCTGGCGGCCGTCGGGGCCGACCGCCGCGGCGATCCGCGCGATCTCCGAGGGGCTGTCGATGACGATGCGGCCGACGCCGTACCACAGGGCCTTCCTCAGGTCCTGCGGTGTCTTGGCGTTGCCGTGCAGCACGATCCGTTCGGCGGGGAAGCCCGCGGCGACCGCGAGTTCCAGCTCGCCCGCGGAGCAGACGTCGAGGCCGAGGCCCTCCTCGTGCACCCAGTGGGCCATGGCCCGGCACAGGAACGCCTTGGCGGCGTAGTGGATCTCGGCCTCGGGGAAGGCGTCCCGGTAGGTGCGGCAGCGGCGGCGGACCTCGCCCTCGTCGAGGACGTACGCCGGTGTGCCGAAGCGCCCCGCGATCTCGGCGAGCGCGACGCCGCCGACGGTCAGGTCGCCCGGGCGGGGCTCGGCGGTGGAGGCCGGCCACACCGACAGCTCCTCGGCGGTGGCCGTGGCGGTGACGGCGGGTTCGTGAACAGTGGTCATGGCGGCGTTCCTCCTCAGACCAGGACGCTATGCCCGTGCTCCCCGGCCGCCGGACCCCTCCTGACGCGACGCTGACGGGAATCAGGGCGACGCTGACGCGATGGTGACGGGGCACGGCCGAGATCCGTCGCCTCCCCCGTGGCTGACCACGGCCGAGATCCGTCGCCTCCCCCGTGGCCGACCGCGGCCGAGACCCGTCGCCGCCCCGCGGCGGGCCTCCGCGTCAATGGGCTGTCAGGAATGGCCTCCTGGGCGTCAGGCAATCGCCAACGGCCCCGTCCCACGGCACCGGGCACAGTTCGATGACCCACAGTTTCTGCGCATGCGGGTCAAAGGGGGATCGGGTGATGGGTGCTGCCGAGGGGCGACGTGTCGTGGTCGGTGTGAGCGGTTCGCTGGGCAGCCTGGCCGCCCTGCACCGGGCCGCGGACGAAGCCCGTCGTGACGGCGCCGAACTGGTGGCCGTGCTGGCCTGGGAGCCACCGGACGGTGAACTCGGCCGACGCCACACGCTGGTCGCGTCATCGGCTCCCGACGCGCGCCGGGAGGCGAGGGACCGGCTCCTCGCCGCGCTCGACGCCGCCTTCGGCCCCGCGGGGCCGGGCGTCCCGTGGCGGGGTCTTGTCGTGCGCGGCACACCGGGGCGCGCCCTGCTCCGAGTCGCCGACCGGGACCGTGACCTGCTGGTGGTCGGTGCGGGCTGTCGCGGAAGGGTGCGCCGCGCCCTGTTCCCCTCGGTCGCCCGGTACTGCTGTGCGCACGCCGCGTGTGCCGTCCTCGCCGTACCGCCCTCGCCCCTGCAGAGCGAACTCACCTCCGTGCACCGCCGCATCAGCCTGCGGCTGCCCTTCGACACCCGGGAACTGGCCGACGGCGGGTCCTGAGCGTCCGCCAGGTCCCCCTCACCCCTGCCGGTCCGTCTGATGCGGCTGCACCCCCGACATGAGGACGTCCAGGCCACGCCGCGTCGTCGCGAGCACCACGCGGTCGCCCGCCCGCAGGACCCTGCCGTGCGGGGGACGCCAGTCGAAGTCCGGCTGCCGGTCGAGCCGCAGCCCGGCGAGCGTCTCCGTCGACGCGGACGCCGCCCGGGCGCTCGACGCGCCCACCGCGAGGACCCGCCACTGGTGCTCGCGGAACGCCTCGTGGACGGAGCGTCCCTCCAGTTCGGGGTGCCCGGCGACGTCCACCACCGTGAACAGCAGGGAGCCCCGCTCGACCGGCATCACCCCCAGCACGTGGCGCCCCATCATGGCGGCGGCGAAGGAGGTGGCCGCGAGCGCGGAGACACTGCGGCTGCGGGTGAGGGCGTCAGGGTAGGAGGCGCGCAGGGTGCGCTGGACGGTGGCGGCGAAGTCGTCGTCGTACAGCCGCATCACCACGCGTATGCCCGGCTTCGCCTCGCGGGCGGCCATCGCGATGTCCAGGTTCTCGCCGTCGTCGCGGGTCAGGACGAGCAGCGACTTGCTCTGCCGGACGCGGGCCCGTGCCAGTGCTCCGGGGGCCGCCGCGTCCTCCAGGAGCAGCGGCACACCGAGTTCGCGCGCGAGGGCCACGCCGCGTGCGTGCGGGTCGCGTTCGACCACGACGACCTTGTGATCGGTGGTGTGCAGCCGGGCGAGGACGCGGGTGCCGACCTTGCCGAGGCCCACCAGGACGATGTGGTCGGTGAGTTCCTCCGACGGCGGATGCCCGACGGCCGCCGTGCGGAACGCCTCGGTGGCGTTCATCGCGGCGGCCACGACCATCGGCAGGACGGCCAACCCGGTGAAACCGGCGATGAGCTGGAGCCAGCGGCGCACCGCGCCGTCGTCGGTCGCGGGGTCGCCCATGGTGAAGATGTCGAGCAGCGGCAGGTACAGGTTCTTCCACCACGGGTGTTCCTCCGTGAGCAGCCACGTCGCGATGGACAGGGCCACGACGATGGCGGCGAGGGCGCCGAAGACGGCGACCACCTGCCGCGACAGGAACACCTTCCAGGGCAGGTGCGCGAGCCGTTCGGCGAACCATCCGCCGCGGTCCCGGCGTTCCCTGACCGGGAGTTCGGGCGCGTGGTGATGGGTGACCTCCTCCAGCATCAGACGGCCGTGCGTGAACTGCCGGTGGTACGAGGTGTGCGTGTCCGGAAGGAGTTGGGTGCCGTCCTCGCCGGGCGTCTCCGCGCTGTCCTCGCTCGCCGGGTCGTCCCGGTGCGCGCCGGAGAGCACGGCGAGCGTGGCCAGGTCGGTGGGCTGGGGGGACGCTCCCGCGGGGCGTACGACACCGCGGAACACCTTGCCCTCGACCTGGAGGGTGTGGCCGTGCCCGACCGCGGCGGCGGCCACCAGCTCGGGCACGGCGGTGTCGGCGTCGGACAGGACCGTGGTGGACATGTCCAGGAGCGGGTCGTCGTGCGGGCTGGATGCGGCGGCGGCCCGGTCCAGGAGGCGTTCGAGGTGGCGCCCGCGGTCCCGGTTGAACATCCGCACGACGAGCCGGATGGAGGGGTTCATGCCACGCGCGAGCAGGGCCGCCGTCATGTTCGTCTGGTCGTCGCCGTAGGTCAGGGCGAGCGCCGCCGCGCGTTCCACGCCTGCCGCGCGCAGCGTCTGCTCGTCGGGGCGCGCGGACACCAGGAGTTCGATGGGTGAGCGCGGGTCCCTGTGCAGCGCGGCGACATCGGCTCCCCGCCCCTCGCGTCGCGACGGCAGGACGACGGTGACGGCCTCGCCGCACACGGCGTCGAGCTCCACGGCGATCCGGTGCGCGAGCCCGTCGTCGCCGCAGATCACCATGTGCTGGGACCGCTGACCAAGTCCCGTACGCATGTGCAGAGTTGATGTCACATCAAGTAAGCATGTTCGAACGGAGGCCATTGGTTCCCCGACGCGGCTCGATGAGGCGTCAAGGATTCATATGCGCCGCTCTCAGGGGGCGGCGGGCGCGGGACGCGAGGGGGGCGACGATCGGAGGCCAGGTCCGGAGGCCAGATCCGGAGGCCAGGTCCGGAGGGCAGATCCGGAGACGGGGCGACCGTTCCGTGAAGTGTCGGCGCGGCAGTCCCGCTCCCCCGCTTCAGGACTGCGCGCCGCCCGGCGGTGCTCGTCACTCGCCCACCAGCGCCACTTCACGGACGGTCGCCCGGTTCCCCCGTGGTCATGGGTCTGGGACGGGTTTCGGCCATCACGGCCTCCGTTGACGGAGCCCTGATACGTACGGATGTTCCCTTGACGCCTGCTTGACGAGCGGGACGACCGCCCCGCCAGGGAGCCGTAAATTCCGTGCCCCGCAGGTCGGTTCGGGTGCCGACGCGGGCTAGTGTCCTTCTCGGCCGCCGGAGAGGCCGCGGACGTCAGTGGCATGACCGCCGAGACGGACGAACCGCGCTTTCCGGCCTTCCTCCGGAAGCACGTCGTCCGACAGACCCTCCCGGGCGGCCGAGCACGCGACGGCGTACTGTCATCCGCCGCCGGCGTCCGTGCGCAGCCTTGCGGTGCCGGGGCCCCCCCCCCCCCAGACGGCGCCCCGCGCCCGCCGGCCGGGAAACAGAAACCGCCTCCGGCTCCGCCCCCCCCGGCGGGAGGGACGTGGTCCGT